>NZ_NEIU01000017.1:0-144486 GCF_002113595.1 Pseudomonas sp. B3(2017) | reverse complement strand
GCAAACTGGCCCGGATCGTATTCGCCCTGCTCAAAGGGCAAAGCGAATATGAACCAAAAGCAGGCTGAGGGCTTTGCCTCAACCATAGAATCTCCCACAGAAGATCTCCCACAGAGGATCTCGGGTGAAGGCAGGGGTTGTGGTCGCCGCACAACCCTGTGGGAGCGGGCTTGCCCGCGAAAGCGGCTCCAGGGTCAGAGCGTTTGCACCAGCCAGTCCCGGAACGCCTTCAGCGACGGCAACGATTCGTTGCGCGCCGGGTACACCAGGTAATAGCTGCGGCGACTGGTGATCGGTTCGCCCAGTTGCAGCAGCTCACCGTTCTGCAGTTCGTCTTCCACCAGGATCCTGGGCACCAGGCCGACGCCGATGTTGGCGCGCACGGCCTGGATCAAGTGCGAGGTCATCTCGAAGCTCGGGCCGATGCGCATGCGGCGGTGGGGCAGGGCGTGGTGGCTGAACCATTCGGCCCAGGCCTGGGCGTTGCTGCTGACGTTGAGCAGCAGCTGGTCGGCGATCTGACGCTCGGCGGCCTGGCGTTCGGGTTCGCTCAGTTGGGCGCTGGCGATGGCCACCAGTTCCTCGGTGTGCAGGCGAAGGGCCGTCAGGCCCGGCCAGTCGCCGCCGCCGACGCAGATCGCCGCGTCGATCTCGCTGGTGTCGAAGTCGATGGCTTCGATGCGCGAATGCAGGTGCACGGTCATGCCGGGGTGGGCGGTGTAGAAGTCCTTGAGGCGCGGCAGCAGCCATTTCGAGCCGAAGGTCGGCAGCGTCGCCAGCCGCAGGCTATGGATGCCGGAGCCGAACGCCATGGCCTGCAGGGTGGCGCTGCGGATCTGGCCGAGGGCTTCGGCCAGTTCGCGCTGGTACATGCGCCCGACGTCGGTAAGGATCACCCGCCGGCCTTCGCGGGTGAACAGGCGCATGCCGAGCATCTTCTCCAGGATCTGCACCTGACGGCTGACTGCGCTCTGGGTCAGCGACAGCTCGTGGGCGGCGCGGGTATAGCTTTCGTGGCGGGCGGCGGCCTCAAAGGCCAGCAGCAACGACATCGAAGGAGTGAGGGTTCGCGGATTCATTCGTTTTAGTCATTAAAGTCGGGTCGAATTTACGTTTGTCGCAGACCGCCCCTGCAATGAACATGGGCACCATGAGATGGCGGAGCCTGACGCAATCATTCGTTGCCTACAAGTGTTTACCGCCGCAATGCCTTTTCGACCGAGACGCCCGACCCATGATTGCCCAGCTGTCGCCTGTTGCCGCCCTGAACGCCGATTACCAACGATTCCTTCAGGCCCTGAAGGATCAGGGCTTCAAGGGGGAAATCAGCGCCGACTACGCCAGCCGCGTAGTGCTGGCCACCGACAACTCGATCTACCAGCGCCTGCCCCAGGCGGCGGTGTTCCCCCGGGATGCCGACGACGTCGCGCTGCTGGCGCGCCTGATCGCCGAACCTGTCCATCGCCAGGTGGTGGTGACGCCCCGGGGCGGCGGCACCGGCACCAACGGCCAGTCGCTGACCGACGGCCTCGTCGTCGACCTGTCGCGGCACATGAACCGCATCCTTGAGATCAACGTGGAGCAGCGTTGGGTGCGGGTGCAGGCGGGCGTGGTGAAAGACCAGCTCAATGCCGCCCTCAAGGCCTCCGGGCTGTTTTTCGCCCCGGAACTGTCCACGTCCAACCGCGCCACGGTCGGCGGGATGATCAACACCGACGCCAGCGGCCAGGGCAGCTGCACCTACGGCAAGACCCGCGACCATGTGCTGGAACTGCACATGGTGCTGCGCGGCGGCGAGCGCCTGCACGGCCATCCGTTGGCTGAGCCGCAGTTGGCCGAGCAGTGCGCCCGCCAGGACCGCGTCGGCGAGGTCTACCGCTGCGCCCGGCAGATCATCGACGAGCAGGGCGAGCTGATCCGCGAACGCTTCCCCGACCTGAACCGTTGCCTGACCGGCTACGACCTGGCGCACCTGCGCGAGGCCGACGGGCGCTTCAACCTCAACAGCGTGCTGTGCGGCGCCGAGGGCTCGCTGGGGTTCGTGGTGGAAGCCAAGCTCAATGTGCTGCCGATCCCCAAGCACACGATGCTGGTGAACATCCGCTACGCCGGCTTCATGGAAGCCCTGCGCGATGCCCGGGCGCTGATGGCGCTCAAGCCGCTGTCGATCGAGACCGTGGACTCCAAAGTGCTGATGCTGGCGATGCAGGACATCGTCTGGCACGGCGTGGCCGAATACTTCCCGGAAAGCGCCGACCAGCCGACCCGGGGCATCAACCTGGTGGAGTTCTGCGGCGACGATCCGGACGACCTGCAACGCCGGGTCGAAGCCTTCCTCGGGCATCTGGGCAGCGACGCCACGGTGCAGCGCCTGGGGCACACGCTTGCGGTGGGCCAGGCGGCGGTGAACAAGGTCTACGGCATGCGCAAGCGGGCGGTGGGCCTGCTCGGCAACGTCGCCGGCGAAGCGCGGCCGCAGCCGTTCGTCGAGGACACCGCCGTGCCGCCGCAGCACCTGGCCGAGTACATCGGCGAACTGCGCGACCTGCTCGACAGCCACAAGCTGCAGTACGGCATGTTCGGCCATGTCGATGCCGGCGTGCTGCACGTGCGGCCGATCCTCGACATGAAGGATCCGCAGCAGGCGGCGCTGGTGCGCCCGGTGTCCGACGGCGTGGCCGCGCTGACCCAACGCTACGGCGGCCTCCTGTGGGGCGAGCACGGCAAAGGCCTGCGTTCGGAATACGCGCCGGCGTTCTTCGGCGAGCTGTACCCGGCGCTGCAAGCCCTGAAGGCGGCGTTCGACCCGTTCAACCAGTTCAACCCCGGCAAGATCGCGACCCCGGACATCCCCGGCGCCGCCTTGCTGAAGATCGACGAAGTGACCCTGCGCGGCGAGCTGGATCGGCAGATCGAGGAAAAGGTCTGGCAGGACTACGGCGCGGCGATGCACTGCAACGGCAACGGCGCCTGCTACAACTTCGATCCGGACGACGCTATGTGCCCGTCGTGGAAGGCCACCCGCCAGCGCTCGCAGTCGCCCAAGGGCCGGGCGTCGCTGATCCGCGAATGGCTGCGCCTGCAAGGCGAGGCGGGGGTCGATGTGCTGGCCGAAGGCACACGCCGGCCGCCGTTCTTCGCCAACCTGCTGCAGCGCTGGCGCAACGGCCGAAGCCCGGCGGCGGACTTCTCCCATGAGGTGTACGACGCCATGGCCGGGTGCCTGGCGTGCAAGTCCTGCGCGGGGCAGTGCCCGGTCAAGGTCAACGTGCCGGACTTCCGTTCGCGTTTCCTGGAGCTGTACCACATCCGTTACCTGCGGCCGCTGCGCGATTACCTGATCGCCTCGCTGGAGTACAGCATGCCGTTCCTGGCGCGGGTGCCGCTGATCTATAACGGGTTGATGGGGTCGGCGTTCAGCCGGCGGATGCTGGAGCGCGTCGGCGGCATGGTCGATGTGCCGCTGCTCAGCCGCTTCGATTTCCACGGGGCGATGCGTCGCTGGCACGTGCAGCCAGCCACGGTGCCGCTGCTGTCGGCGCTGACCCAGGCGCAGCGCGAACGCAGCGTGGTGCTGGTGCAGGATGCGTTCACCCGTTACTTCGAGGCGCCCTTGCTGGCGGATCTGGTCGAGCTGATTTCGCGCCTGGGCTATCAGGTCTACCTGGCGCCGTTCAGCGCCAACGGCAAGCCGCTGCATGTGCAGGGCTTCCTGTCGGCGTTCAACCGCGCGGCGCTGCGCAACGCCGGGCAATTGCGCGAGTTGGCCGATCTCGGCGTGCAGTTGGTGGGGCTGGATCCGGCCATGACCCTGGTCTATCGCCAGGAGTACCTCAAGGTGCCGGGGATGGAGCGCTGCCCGGAAGTGGCGCTGGTGCAGGAGTGGCTGCTCAAGGCGATGCCCGAGCGCAGCGGTCTGCCGGCGGCGGAGGGCTTCCGCCTGCTGGCGCACTGCACCGAAAAGACCAACGCTCCGGCGGCGACCCGGCAATGGGAGCAGGTGTTCGAGCGCGTCGGCCTGAAACTGGCGACCCAGGCGACCGGCTGCTGCGGGATGTCCGGCACCTACGGCCACGAGGCGCGCAACCGCGGGACCTCGACGGTGATCTACGAGCAGTCCTGGGCCCGGCAGGTCGAGGCGCCGGCGGAGCGGGGCGAGGCGCTGGCCACCGGCTATTCGTGCCGCAGCCAGGTCAAGCGTCAGTCGGAGCGGGCGCTGCGCCATCCGTTGCAGGTGTTGCTGGAGCGTCTGCGCACCGTTTGAGGGCGGCTGGCCGTTCATCGAAAAATTAGTGTTATAAGGTAACGCAAATTCGGGGCCCTCCGCTGTCGGCCCCGGTCGGATTCTCTTTTCGATTGCGATACCGCCATGACTCTTGCCGCTTCCCCACCCGTTCCGCCTGTGACCGGCCGTCTGCTGTCCATCGATGCCCTCAGGGGCCTGGTCATCCTGTTCATGCTGCTGGACCACGTGCGCGAAACCTTTCTGCTGCACCGTCAGGTCAGCGATCCGATGGACATCGCCGCCACGGAGCCTGAACTGTTCTTCAGCCGCACCCTGGCGCACCTGTGCGCGCCGGTGTTCGTGCTGCTGACCGGGCTGTCGGCCTGGCTGTTCGGCGAAAGGCACGCGGGCAAAGCGGCGGTCAGCGCCTTTCTGTTCAAGCGCGGGCTGTTTCTGGTGGTGCTCGAATTCACCCTGGTGAACTTCGCCTGGACGTTCCAGCTGCCGCCGAGCGTGATTTACCTGCAAGTGATCTGGGCCATCGGCCTGAGCATGATCGCGCTGTCGCTGTTGGTCTGGCTGCCCCGTTGGTTGCTGCTGACGTTGAGTCTGGTGCTCATCGCCGGGCACAACCTGCTGGACGGTGTGCACTTCGCCAAGGAATCCGCGCTGCATGTGCCTTGGGCGATCCTGCACGACCGCGGCTGGATCGAACTGGGCGAAAGCCTGCGCCTGCGCACGTCCTATCCGCTGTTGCCGTGGATCGGCGTGATCGGCCTAGGTTACGCCTTGGGGCCTTGGTTCGCCCGTGACGCCGATGCGGCTGTGCGCAGGTCCTGCCTGCTGTTGGCCGGCATCGCGGGATTGCTGGGGTTCGCCGGGCTGCGCCTGCTCAACGGCTATGGCGAGAAGCCCTGGGCGTTCGGCGACAGCGCTACGCAAACCCTGATGAGCTTTCTCAACATCACCAAATACCCGCCGTCGCTGCTGTTCATCGCGCTGACCGTGAGCATCGGGCTGTTGCTTTTGCGCGGCTTCGAACGCGCTGGGGAGCGGCGCTGGATCCGCTGGCTGACGGTGTTCGGTTCGGCGCCGATGTTTTTCTATCTGCTGCACCTGTATGCGCTGAAACTGCTGTACCTGATGGGCGTGGCGCTGTTCGGGCTCAACCAGGGCAGCCATTTCGGCTTTTCGTCCGTGGCGGCGGTCTGGCTGGCGGCGGTGGCGCTGGCGGTGGCGCTGTTTCCGGCGGTGCGCTGGTTTTCGCTGCTGAAGGCCCGGCGCAAGGACATCGCCTGGCTGAAGTACCTGTAGCCGCCTCAGCCGGCCTTGCCCGTGCGGGCGAAGTCGATGAAGGCCCGCAGCGGCGCCGGCACATGGCGTCGGCTGGGGTAGTACAGGTGCAGGCCGGGGTAGTGCGGGCACCAGTCGCCGAGCACCTGCACCAGACGTCCGGCGGCCAGATGCTCGCTGACCATGCCCTCGAACACATAGGCCAGCCCCGCGCCCTGCAGTGCCGGGCCGACCATCAGGCTGACGTCGCCCAAGGTCAGCGGGCCGTTGACTTCGATTTCCTGGGCGATGCCGCCGCGCTCGAACTCCCAGCGGTACAGCGTGCCGCTGGGGAAGCGGTGACGGATGCACGGCAACCCGTGCAGGTCCTCAGGCTTGTGCGGTGTGGCATGGCGCTCGAAAAACGCCGGCGACCCCACCACCACCGAGCGCAGGGACGGGCCGATGGGCACTGATACCATATCCGCCTCCAGCCGGTTGCCGAAGCGCACGCCGGCATCGAAGCCGCCCGCGACGATGTCCAGCAGGGCGTCGCTGTCGATGACTTCAAGGCGAATGTCCGGATAGGCCCGCAAAAAATCGCTGACGATGGGCAACAGCACCAGCTCGCAGGCCTGGCGCCCGGCGCTGATGCGCAAGGTGCCGGAGGGCGTGTCGCGGAACCGGTTGAGGTCCTCCAGCGCATCGTCGATGTCGCGGAACGCCGGTTGGAGCCGCGTCTGCAAACGTTCGCCGGCCTCGGTCAGGGCCACGCTGCGGGTGGTGCGGTTGAACAGGCGCACGCCGAGGCGGCTTTCCAGGGTGCGCAGCGCATGGCTCAGGGCCGAAGGGGTCAGCCCCAGTTCCACCGCTGCGCGGCTGAAGTTCAGGTGCCGGGCGATGCACAGGAACATCGACAGATCAGCGGTGGACGGTTGTTTCATTTGTGAGTGCCTTTCACAAAGCCATGCGAATTTGCTGGGATTATCACATCAGTAGCACGGCCTTACAGTTCGCTCAACTCATCGAGAAG
This sequence comes from Pseudomonas sp. B3(2017), assembly GCF_002113595.1. Lineage (NCBI taxonomy): Bacteria > Pseudomonadati > Pseudomonadota > Gammaproteobacteria > Pseudomonadales > Pseudomonadaceae > Pseudomonas > Pseudomonas sp. B3(2017). The sequence continues at coordinate 137,956 of NZ_NEIU01000017.1, read as the reverse complement.
GCCCGGCACGTTCGCCAAGGCCACTGACAGGAGGAGTTGATATGCGTACCTGGCTCATTACTGGCGCTTCCCGTGGTTTCGGCTCCCTGATCGCCGAACACGCCCTGCGTGCCGGCGACGCGGTGATCGCCACCGCCCGCAAGCCGCAAGACATCACCGACCGCCTCGGCGAGCACCCCCACCTGTTGGCGGTGCGGCTGGACGTCACCCGCGAGGACGAAGCCCATCAAGCGGTGGCGGAGGGCATCAAACGTTTCGGCCGCATCGACGTGCTGGTCAACAATGCCGGTTTCGGCGTGCTGGGGGCGGTGGAAGAAACCAGCGCCAGCGAAACCGAGCGGCTGTTCGCCACCAATGTGTTCGGCCTGCTCAACGTGACCCGCGCGGTGCTGCCGCACATGCGTGCCCAGCGCAGCGGGCGGGTGATCAACATCTCGTCCATCGGCGGCTACCAGGCTTACATGGGCTGGGGCGTGTACGGCTCCACCAAGTTCGCGGTGGAGGGCATCAGCGAAGCGCTGCATCAGGAACTGGCGCCGTTGGGCATCCATGCGACGGTGGTCGAACCGGGCTTCTTCCGCACCGATTTCCTGGACGAGCAATCGTTGATCAAGACCGCGCTGGTGCTGCCGGACTACGACGACACCGTGGGCAAGATGCGCACCTTCGCCGAAGCCGCCAACCATGCGCAGCCGGGGGATCCGGTGAAGTTCGCCGAAGCGATGCTGGCGCTGGCCGATGCCCCGAACCCGCCGCAGCGGCTGGCCCTGGGCAGCGACACGGTGGCGCGGATCGAAGCGAAGAACCGCCTGGTGGCGCAGGAGCTGGCCGAGTGGCACGCGTTGGCGCTGTCTACAGACTTCAAGGACTGAAGGGGTCCAACAGGTTTCTGTGGAATACAGGGATCCCTTGTGGGAGCCAGCCTGCTGGCGATGGCGGTGGCTCAGTCAACAGAGATGTTGGCTGAACTGGCCTCATCGCTTGCAGGCAAACTCCTACAGGTTTTGTGGTGTGCCTGGATCCTGCGGACATCGGGTATCCCTTGTGGGAGCCAGCCTGCTGGCGATGGCGGTGGCTCAGCCAACAGAGATGTCGGCAGTGCCGGCCTCATCGCTTGCAGGCAAGCTCCTTCAGGTTTTGGCGGTGTACATGAATCCTGCGGACACCTGCGATACCTGTGGGAGCCAGCCTGCTGGCGATTGCGGTAGGTCAGGCAACAGAAATGTCGGCTGAACTGGCCTCATCGCTTGCAGGCAAGCTCCTACAGGTTTTGTGGTGTGCCCGCGAAGAGGACCTCGCTGATCAGCGGCGATCCAACCACACGGTCTGCGCGTTGCAGAACTCGCGCACGCCGAAGTGCGACAGCTCACGGCCGAACCCGCTTTTCTTCACGCCGCCGAAGGTCACGCGGGGGTCGCTGGCGGAGTAGCCGTTGATGAACACGCCGCCGGTCTCCAGCTCACTGGTCAGTTGCTGGGCCAGCGGGACGTTGGCGGTGTAGATCGTCGCGGTCAGGCCGAACTCGCTGTCGTTGGCCAGGGCCACGGCGTGGGCGCAGTCGCGGGCGGTGATGATCGACGCCACCGGGCCGAACAGTTCCTGCCTGAACGAGGCCATGCGGTCGGTGACGTTGGCCAGCACGGTCGGCTCGTAGTAGTTGCCGGCCCCTGGGGCCTTGCCGCCGCCGAGCAGCAGGGTGGCGCCTTCTTCGAGGGTGGCGCGCACTTGCCCGTCGAGCTCGTCGCGCAGGTCGAAGCGGGCCATCGGACCGATGTAGGTGTCGGCCGCCAGCGGATCGCCCATCACCAGTTGGCGGGTGGCCTCGACGAACCGGCGGGTGAATTCCTCCACCACGCCTTCTTCGACGATCAGGCGTTTGGCGGCGGCGCACACTTGCCCGGAGTTCTGGTAGCGGCCGATCACGGCGGCCTGCACGGCTTCGTCGAGGTCGGCGTCGTTGAGCACGATGAACGGATCGGACCCGCCGAGTTCCAGCACGCATTTCTTCAGCGCGGCACCGGCCTGGGCACCGATGGCCATGCCGGCGCGCACGCTGCCGGTGAGGGTGACGGCAGCGATGCGCGGGTCGGCGATGGCTTTGGAGACGCCTTCAGGGGTGACGTTGATGACTTCGAACACACCGTCGGCGAAACCGGCGCGGGTGAACGCATCACGCAGCAAGTAGGCGCTGCCCATCACGTTCGGCGCATGCTTGAGCACGTAGGTGTTGCCGGCGATCAGCGCCGGCACCGCGCCGCGCAGCACTTGCCAGATCGGGAAGTTCCACGGCATCACCGCCAGGATCGGGCCCAGCGGACGGTATTCGATGCGCGCCTTGCCGCCTTCGACCAGGGTCGGCTCGGCGTCGAGCATGGCCGGGCCGTGTTCGGCGTACCACTCGCAGAGCTTGGCGCATTTCTCGATTTCGCCGCGGGCCTGAGCGATCGGCTTGCCCATTTCCTGGGTGATCATGGTGGCCATGGCTTCGGCGTTGTCGCGCAGGGCGCAGGCCAGGGCGGTCAGGGCGCGGGAACGGTCCTGCAGCGGCTTGCGCTTCCACTTGCCGAAACCGAAGGCGGCGCGGGTCAGGGCGGCGTCGAGGGCGGCATCGGATTCGAACGCGTAGTGGCCGATCTGCTCGCCCGTGGCGGGGTTGACGGAAATGGCGTGGGTCAGGCTGGAAATCGGGCTCATGGCATCGTCCTGCGAGGTCAGTGGATGGGCCCAAGAGTAGGGTGGCATTCGTTTTCTGGAAACTGAATAATAAAGATCGTTTCTTTCACGATTGGAGAATGATCATGGATCTGGTGCAGCTGGAAATCTTCAAGGCCGTGGCCGAGCACGGCAGCATCAGCGCTGCGGCGGCGCAGATCCATCGGGTGCCGTCGAACCTGACAACCCGGATCAAACAGCTCGAAGAGGATCTGGGCGTCGAACTGTTCATCCGCGAGAAAAGCCGTCTGCGCCTGTCGCCGGCGGGCTGGAGTTTCCTGGAGTACGCCCGGCGCATCCTCGACCTGGTGCAGGAAGCCCGGGCCACCGTGGCGGGTGAGGAGCCCCGAGGTGCGTTCCCGCTGGGGTCGCTGGAGAGCACGGCGGCGGTGCGCATTCCCGGGTTGCTGGCGGCCTACAACCAGCAGTACGCCAAGGTCGATCTGGACCTGTCCACCGGGCCTTCAGGGACAATGATCGATGGCGTGCTGGCCGGCCGGTTGGCGGCGGCATTCGTCGACGGCCCGGTGCTGCACCCGGCCCTGGAAGGCGTACCGGCCTTCGAAGAAGAGATGGTCGTGATCGCGCCGTTGCACCACGGGCCGATCCGGCGGGCGGCGGACGTCAACGGCGAGAGCATCTACGCCTTCCGCGCCAACTGCTCGTACCGCCACCACTTCGAGAAATGGTTCAGCACCGACGCCGCGGTGCCCGGCAAGATCTTCGAGATGGAGTCCTACCACGGCATGCTCGCCTGCGTCAGCGCCGGGGCCGGCCTGGCCTTGATGCCGTTGAGCATGCTGCAGAGCATGCCCGGTTCCGCGACAGTCAGCGTATGGCCGTTGGCCGCGGATTTCCGTTACCTGACCACCTGGCTGGTGTGGCGGCGGGGGACGGTGTCGCGCAGCCTGGCGATGTTCGTGAAGCTTCTGCAAGCGCAGGGCGGCGACGTCCCGCCGGGCGGGGCAGGCTAGAACAGAGGGCCGCCGGTCCACACCGGCGCGTTCTGGAACTTTTGTTGGCCAGCCACGGCGTTGTTGTACTGCTCGACCAGGTCGTAGGCGCCCAGGTCGATCATCTCGACCGAACTGCCGTCGATCACCGATTTGGTCATGGGCTGGATGACCAGGCCCTTCACCTCCGGCGGGCCCGGATTGATCATCGCATCGAGGATCTTGTTCACCATGGACTTCTTGGCGAATACGTCGGTGGTCGACGTGCTGGCCAGTTTGCCGTTCGTGCCCAGCAGGCCGATCAGGCAGTGGAACACCCACGCGGTGGACATCTGCCAGCCGTAGCTGGCTTCACCCAGTTCGGCATCCACGCTGCCCTTGCATTCGACGATGATGTATTGCTCGATGACCCCGCTGACCAGGTTGCGTTTGACCCAGATCTGGTCGATCCCGTTGGTCCGCCCTGACGACGACTTGCCCAGCTTCATCTGGTAGTCCTCGCCCAGAACCGTGATCAGCAGTTTGGCGGCGGCGTATTCGCCCCGGGTTTCGCTGGCGAAATGCTGGGCGTTGGAGTTTTCGAGGTTCTGCAGGTGATTTTTGATCCTGTCTCCGGACCTTTGGTCATGCCTGGCGAATTTGTCTGACGCCCAGCCGTATTTTCCCAGCCAGTCGTAGACCTTGGCCTGTGCGGCAGGGTCGGAACCCAGCAGGTTCCAGTAGTTCAGCGCCGTTTGGTCGGGTTGGGCCTGGCACAACGCGAGCCTGCGCTCGACGACTTGCTGGGCGGCGTAGGTGGTGATGGCGTGGGTCGTTCCGAACGCGCTGGCGGCGTCCGGAATGAGTATGCTGCCGCCGGTGAACTGCCTGTCGCGCGCGACCGCTTCCTTGATCTTCACGGCGTCCAGCGTGTCGAGCAGCACCAGTTGGTCGGCCCGGTCAGGATTGCCGATGTCGGTCGTCAGGCCATGCCGGTTCTTGAACTGATTGAGGATGTACAGCCATTGCTTGCCGGAGATGTCGACCGATGAAGTGCCGATGCTACCCAGTGGCGTGAAGGGATAGACGCCGCCCGTGAGGGTCAGCGGCGGTGCGTTGTACTGGGGCTGGGGCGAGAAGTAGAGCGTGGTTTTTTTTCCGTCGCGCCGTTCCTTGGGCGCCAATTCCATGATCTTGGCGTTCAGCGCATCTGTCGGGTCGGTGTAGCTCGTCAAAGTGACCATCGCCGCATTCCCTTCCGGTGAGAGCGGATTTGACTCTAGCCAAGGCTGTCTTCAACGTCCAGGCGGCCCGGTGCCTTTCCATTTGGGTGCTCGCAATATAAAAATGTATATAGCGCATGGTGTGTGCGTTCCGGCAAAGGGAGTCAGCGATGGATATGGCATTGAGCGGCAAAGAAGCGGTAGGCGAACGGTTTGCGCTGGAGTCGATGGGGCAGGCGCAGCGCTTGACCTGGGAGGCGGTCGACCGGATCGCGCAGATCATCAGGCCCGGCATGCCGGAGTCCGAGGCGCTGGCGCAAGGCAAGCGGATCCTGGCGGACCTGGGCATGGAACGGATCTGGCACCCGCTGCTGATCCGCTTCGGCGCCAACACCCTCAAGACCTTCAAGCAGCGCTCCGACGGCGACCCGGTGCTGGGCGAGAACGACATCTTCTTCATCGACATGGGCGTGGTCTGGCAGGGCCACGAAGGCGATGCCGGGGCAACGTTCACCACCGGCTCCGATCCGCAGATGATCGCCTGCGCCGCGGCCGCCAAGGAGTTGTTCGACCGGGTCGAGGCCTACTGGCGCGAAGGCGTCGCCGGCACTGAGCTGTACCGGTACGCCGCCGATCAGGCACAGGCCATGGGCTGGACACTGAACCTGGACATCAAGGGGCATCGGGTCAGCGATTTTCCCCACGCGATCCATCGGGGCGGCGATCTGGGCCATTTCGATGGGGCACCAAGCCCCGGCGTGTGGATCCTGGAAATCCAGATCGCCCACCCCGAGCTGCCTTACGGAGCGTTCTATGAGGATCTGCTGATCTGATCCCTCTCCCTTCAGGACGCTTGTTTCCGGCGTTCGGCCTGACCGGATGCGAAAAAGCCCGATCCGACTTTGCGTCGGACCGGGCTTTTTCATGGCTGGGAATTAAAGGCCGCCGGCCAGCTTCGCCCCCGACAGCCGCCGACGGTACGCGCTGTCCCGCGTCGCCAGCCAGAAGTACAGCGGCGACGTCACCAGCAGCCCCACCAGCCACGACAGATCCGCGCCGTCGATGTGCACCGACACCGGGCCCACGTACAGCGGCGTGTTCATGAACGGGATCTGCACCGCGATGCCGATGGCGTAGGCCAGCAGCGCCTGGGGGTTGTAGCGGCCGTAGCGGCCGCCGTCGACCCGGAAGATCGAGCCGATGTCGTACTGGCCCTTGTGGATGGCGTAGAAGTCGATCAGGTTGATCGCCGTCCACGGCACCAGCACCACCAGCAGCACCAGCACCATGTCGACGAAGTGGCCGATGAAGTCCGCCGAGGCGCCGACGGCGGTGAAGCAGCAGGCCGACAGGACGATGACCGAAATCACCGCACGGCTGCGGGCGGTGGGGATCCAGCGCCAGGCGAAGGTCTGCACCAGGGTGATGATCGACAGCACCGCGCCGTACAGGTTGAGCGCGTTGTGGCTGATCACGCTGAGCAGGAACAGCACCAGCATCAGCGGGCCGATGGCGCCGGTGGCGAGTTTCACCGCGTCCATGGTGTCCATGCCGGCCGGCGTCGCCAGCACCGCGACGGCGCCGAACACGAACGACAGGCTGGAGCCCAGCGCCGACCCCAGGTAGGTGGTCCAGAACGTGGCGGCCACCGGCACGTCGGCCGGCAGGTAGCGCGAGTAGTCCGACACATAGGGCGCGAATGCGATCTGCCACAGCGCCGCCAGCGACACCGTGGCCAGCCAGCCGGACAGGTTGAAGCCGCCGCGGGTGAGGAAGTCGTCGGTCTGGATGTGGGTCAGGATATAGCCGAAGCCGACCATGATGCCGATCCCCAGCACCCAGGTGCCGATGCGGTTGAGCACATGGATGAAGCGGTAGCCGATGATGCCGATGACGCCCGAGCCGAGGGCGCCGATCACGATGCCGACCGGCACCGGCACGCTGTCGGCCACGCCGTGCAGGGACTTGCCGGCCAGGACGATGTTGGAGGCGAAGAAGCCGATGTACATCACGCCGGCGATCACCACCACCAGCAAGGCGCCGAGGGAGCCGAACTGGGCGCGGCTCTGGATCATCTGCGGAATGCCCATCTGCGGGCCCTGGGCCGAGTGCAGCGCCATCAGCACGCCGCCCACCAGGTGGCCGACCAGGATGGCGACGATGCCCCACACCAGGTTCAGGTGGAACAGTTGCACACCGAGGGCGCCGGTGACGATGGGCAGCGGCGCGATGTTGCCGCCGAACCAGAGAGTGAACAGGTCGCGCACCTTTCCGTGGCGTTCCTGCGGCGGCACGTAGCCGATGGTGTGCTTTTCGATGAGCGGTGCGGCGTTTGTTGCTGAGGTGGCCATGACGAACTCCAAGGCAAGGACGAGTACGTGGACGTACTTCGGTGAGCGACGGCGCGGCCGGCGCATTTCTTGTCGGGTCGATCATGTGCAATGGCGCGGGGGAGATAAATTAGTAGATTTGTTGCTTCAGACCTTAAAAAAACTGGCCCCGCAGATCGGTTCACGAGGCTCTGGGCCGGGGCTTTCAGGCGCACAAGCGACAACGCAGCCGGCCCCGGGCGGAGGCGGCTGTCGCTTGTGCGTCACGCGGTTCAGCCGCGCAGGGAGGCCAGCATCCGTTGCAGCATCGCGTCGCAGGCGTCGAGCTGCGCGAGGCTGACGAACTCGTCCGGCTTGTGCCCCTGATCCATGCTGCCGGGGCCGCACACCACGGTGGGGATCCCGACCGCGTCGAACAGGCCGCCCTCGGTGCCGAACGCCACCGTGCCGAAGTCCCCAGAGCCGCAGAACGCGGCGATCAGTTGCGCGGCCTGGCTCTGCGCGTCGGTGGCCAGGCCCGGATAGGCCGACAGCTCGCTGAAGCGGATGTCGCTCTGCGCGCTGACCGCCCGCATGCGGGGCAGCACCTGCCGTTCGGCGTAGGCCTTGAGCTGCGAGGCGACCTCGGCCGGATCCTGCGAGGGCAGGGCACGGATCTCGAAATCGAAACGGCAGTCGGCGGGTACGATGTTCAGCGCCTTGCCGCCGCTGATCACCCCGGTCTGCACCGTGGAGAAGGGCGGGTCGAAACGCGGGTCGTGATGCTCAGGCGCCTTGAGCCCCTGGCCGATGCGCCCCAGTTCGCCGATCAGCTCGGCCGCGCACTCGATGGCGTTCACCCCCTGCGGCGCGTAGGCCGAATGGCAGGCGTGGCCGTGGACATCGCAGCGCATCGCCAGTTTGCCCTTGTGGCCGAGCACCGGTTTGAGCTCGGTGGGTTCGCCGATGATGCACAGCAGCGGTTTGACCGGGCGTTGCTCCAGCACCTTGAGCAGCGAGCGCACGCCGAGGCAGCCGACCTCTTCGTCGTAGGACAGGGCGATGTGCACCGGTTTGCTCAGCGGCGCCTCGACCAGCGACGGCACCAGCGCCAGCACGCAGGCGATGTAGCCTTTCATGTCAGCGGTACCGCGCCCGTAGAGCTTGCCGTCGCGCCGGGTCAGCTCGAACGGCGGCACCGTCCAGGGCTGGCCGTCGGCGGGCACCACGTCGGTGTGCCCCGACAGTACGATCCCCGGTCGGTCACAAGGCCCGACCGTGGCGAACAGGTTGGCCTTGCTGCGCTCGTCGTTGTAGACCAGCTCGCAGGGCACGTCGAAGCGCGCCAGGTAATCGCGCACGAAGCCGATCAGTTGCAGGTTGGATTCGCGGCTGGTTGTGTCGAACTCCACCAGGGTCGCCAGCAGCTCGGCGCTGGCGCTCATCGGTCGTCTCCGGCCACGCCGTAGCCCGGCGCCTTCGCAGGATCCAGGGCGCGGTCGATGTAGTCCTGCAGCTGCGGGCGATAGGCCTCCCACAGGTTCTGCAACTGGCCGATGGGGTCTTCGTCGGCCCAGTCCACTCGCAGGTTGACGATGGGCCAGGTCAGTTCGCCGACCACAACGACCGCCGCCGAATGCACCGGACCCGCTTCGCCGCCCAGGGCCTGGCCGGCCTGCAGCGCGCCGATCAGCCGGTCGGCCAACTGGCCTTCGCCGTCCTCGAACGCCCGCACCATGGCTTCGATCACCGAGGGGCCGGCGAGCATGTTGCCGGCGGCCACGCATTGCTCGCCCGCCACGGCGTTGTGGGTGCCCAGGGTCTGCCCGCCGCTGAAGTGGGCGGTCTGTCCGAGGTGGTTGATCGCGGTGATCTGGCGGTACTGGCTGTAGCCGTTGCGGGTCAGCGCCTTGTCCAGCGCGGCGTCCGGCGTCAGCCCCTGTTCCATCAGCGCGAGGACTTCAGGGCCCAGGGACGGCAGGGTGATGTTCTGGGTCGATACCGCCCCCACGCCCGGCAGCAGCCAGGGGCAGCGGGCGCCGACGGCGATGCTCGACGAGCTGATGGCGATGCCGAACTGGCCGGTCTCCGGGCAGCGGGCGGCGATGGAAAATGTCATGTCTCTAACTCCTGTTCGACTTGAGAGCGGGGGGGGGGCAGGCAAACCCGCTCCCGCAGGGTTCAGCGGTGGCGGTCTGTCGTCTTACTCGGGGATCACCGCCACCACGTCGATCTCCATCAGCCACTGCGGCTGCCCCAGCGCCGACACCACCAGCCCGGTGGAGATCGGGAACACGCCCTTGAGCCACTTGCCGACTTCCTGGTACACCGGCTCGCGGTAGCGCGGGTCGATCAGGTAGGTGGTGGTCTTGACGATGTGGCTGAGGTCGCTGCCGGCCTCTTCCAGCAGTTGCTTGACGTTGCGCATCGCTTGCTCGGCTTGGGCGCGCGGGTCGCCGAGGCCGATCAGGTTGCCGTCGAAGTCGGTGCCGACCTGGCCGCGCACGTACACGGTGTTGCCGGCGCGCACGGCCTGGCACAGGTCGTTGTCCAGGGTCTGGTTGGGGTAGGTGTCCTTGGTGTTGAACATGCGGATGCGGGTGTGGGTGGGCTGGGCCATGTGAAACTCCTGACGAAAAGGGGCCCGGCGCGACGGGCGCCGGGATGCGAAGGCAAGGTCAAGCGTCGACGGTGTCGGTGTTCTTGCGGGGGGCCGCCGCGCGCTGGTCGGCGTCGCGGTAGGCCAGGTACTTGCGCTGGGTGGCGATGTGGTCGGCCACGTGCTTGGCGTCGTGCCACACGCCCCAGATGAACGAAGAGCCGCGCCGGGACTGCCACGGCAGGCCGAGGAAATACACGCCCGGTTCGCTGGACACTCCGCGCTGGTGCTGCGGCTTGCCCTTGTCGTCGAACGCGCCGACCTTCAGCCACGAGTAGTCCACGGCGAACCCGGTGGCCCAGATGATCGAGGTGACGCCGGCGGCGGCCAGGTCCAGGTTCGCCAGCGGGTGCTTCACGCACTCGGGATCCGGATAGGTTTCCCGGGCCTCGGGCTCCGGCGGCAAATCCAGGCCGTTGCGTTCGATGTAGGCGTCGGCGGCGTCGAGCAGCGCCAGGTAGTTCTCGTCGCCGCGCTTGAGGTTGTCCGCCAGATCCTGCCTGAACGTCACCACGCCGTCCTTGAACGACTCGGTCACGCCCACCAGGGTCATGCCACGGTGGGCCAGGCCCCGGAAGTCGATGGTGCGCCCGCCGTGGGCGCCGCTTACGGCAATCGTCACGTGCTCGCGGCCCGGTTTCATGGCGGCCTGATCCCATTCGCCGAGCACGCCCAGCCACCAGCAGAAATCACGGTTGCGGTAGGCCCGGGGCGGGCGGTCGTGGGCGCCGACCGACAGGAACACCTGCCGGCCCGAACGCTGCAGCTCATCGGCGATCTGCACCCCCGAGGAACCTGCGCCGACCACCAGCACCGCGCCGTCCGGCAGTTGCTGCGGGTTGCGGTAGTCGGCCGAGTGGATCTGCTGCAGGCGTGGGTCCTGCGGGGCGATCGGCGGGATCACCGGGCGCTGGAACGGGCCGGTGGCGGCCACCACGCGGGCGGCCTCGATCACGCCCTCGGAGGTCTCGACGGTGAAGCCCGGACGCCCGACATTGCGCACCACGCTCTTGACCTCGACGCCGGTGCGGATCGGCGCGTTGAATTTTTTCGCATAGGCCTCGAAGTAATCCGCCACGCGATCCTTGTGGGCGAAACCGTCAGGATCCACATCGTCGAATTCCATCCCCGGAAAGCGGTCGTGCCAGGCCGGGCCGTTGGCCACCAGCGAGTCCCAGCGCCCGGTGCGCCAGCGTTCGGCGATGCGGCTGCGCTCCAGCACCAGGTGCGGGATGCCGAGCTTGCCCAGGTGTTCGCTCATGGCCACACCCGCTTGACCGGCACCGACGACAAGCGTGTCTGTTTTTATTGTTTCAGTGGTCATCTCTCATCCCTTTTCACGAGGCAATTGGATTCAGGCGGCGTGCGGCCTGCTCTCTGTGCTTGGGATCAGACTAGGGTCGGGGTGCCCATCGGTAAAATATTATTAAGCTGGGATCTGAGCATAAATTGCTGATGCAGCCGCTCGCCCGCCACGGCCCGAAACGCCGAAAGTGTTCGGTGATCGACCGTTCGACGGGCCGCCGATTGTCGCTGCCGCCACGCCGGCGTACTGTGGACGGCATCCGTGAAAACCTGACAAGAACGAGTGCCCTCCATGGACAGCCGCCTGCTGAGCGAGCGCAGCAGCGTGTTTCACCACGCTGACCCGTATGCCGTGTCCGACTACGTCAACCGGCACGTCGGTCAGCACCTCATCGGCCTCGCCAAGACCGCCCATCCCCAGGCCAGCCTCAACCACCGCAAGTTCGCCGACCTGGACCTGTGCCGCATCAGCTACGGCGGCAGCGTACGGGTCACCTCCCTGGCGCTGGAAACGGTCTACCACCTGCAAGTGCTGCTGCAGGGCAACTGCCTGTGGCGCGGGCACAAGCGCGAGCAGCATCTGGTGCCGGGCGAGCTGCTGCTGATCAACCCGGACGATCCGGTCGATCTCACGTATTCCGACGACTGCGAGAAATTCATCCTCAAGGTGCCGGTCAGCGTGCTGGAGTCGGTGTGCGACGAGCAGCGCTGGCTGCGTCCGTCCGGCGGCATCCGCTTCCGGCGCAACCATTACCGGCTCGACGACCTGGAAGGCTTCACGCCGTTGCTCGGCATGATCTGCCAGGAAGCCGAAGCCAGCGATCCGCTGCTGCGGGTGCAGGAGCACTATGTGCAGATTATCGGCAGCAAGCTGCTGTCGCTGCTCGACACCAATGTCAGCCGCGAATCCTTGAGCGCGCCGTCGGCCAGCCTGGAGCGGATCCTGGAGTTCATCGAACGCAACCTCAAGCAGGACCTGAGCGCCGAAAGCCTGGCCGCGCAGGCGTGCATGAGCCCGCGTTCGCTGTACGCGCTGTTCGAACGCCAGTTGGGCGTCACACCGATGCAGCACATCCGCCAGCGCAAGCTGGCGCGCATCCACGCCTGCCTCACCGACCCGAGCTGCCCGGTGCGCAACCTCACCGAACTGGCGCTCGACTACGGCTTCCTGCACCTGGGCCGCTTCTCCGAGAGCTACCGCCAGCAGTTCGGCGAGCTGCCGTCCCACACCTTCAAGCGCCGCCACTGATTCCCCGCACCCTCTGAAACACCTGCCGCGCCGTCCTGCGCAAAACGGATAGCGATGTGCAGGAATCGGCTATTGCGCCCGCCGTCGCCTCCCTAACCTGACCTGGCCTGAACAATAACAATGGAGGCCCTGGCCATGTCCCTGGGAATCGACTACCTCACTGCCTTGCTCGAAGAAGACAAGGAGCAGGGTGCCTACCGCTGCAAGCGGGAGATGTTCACCGATCCGCGGCTGTTCGAGCTGGAAATGGCGCACATCTTCGAAGGCAACTGGATCTACCTGGCCCACGAAAGCCAGATCCCCCGCCACAACGATTACCTGACGCTCACCATGGGCCGTCAGCCGGTCTTCATCGCGCGCAACAAGGACGGCGTGCTCAACGCCTTCCTCAATGCCTGCAGCCACCGCGGCGCCATGCTCTGCCGGCACAAGTCCGGCAACCGCTCCAGCTACACCTGCCCGTTCCACGGCTGGACGTTCAACAACAGCGGCAAACTGCTCAAGGTCAAGGATCCCGCCGAGGCGGGCTACCCCGAGGGCTTCAACTGCGAAGGCTCCCACGACCTGACCCGGGTGGCGCGCTTCGAGTCCTACCGCGGCTTCCTGTTCGGCAGCCTCAACCCCGACGTGAAGCCCCTCGCCGAACACCTGGGCGAGTCGGCGCGGATCATCGACATGATCGTCGACCAGTCCCCCGAGGGCCTGGAAGTGCTGCGCGGCTCCAGTTCCTACATCTACGAAGGCAACTGGAAACTCACCGCCGAAAACGGCGCCGACGGCTACCACGTCAGCTCCGTGCACTGGAACTACGCCGCCACCCAGAACCAGCGCCAGCAGCGCGAGGCCGGCGAAGAGATCAAGACCATGAGCGCCGGCAGCTGGGCGAAGAAGGGCGGTGGCTTCTACTCCTTCGACCACGGCCACCTGCTGCTCTGGACCCGCTGGGCCAACCCCGAGGACCGTCCGGCCTACGAGCGCCGCGACGAACTGGCCCGGGACTTCGGCCAGGCCCGCGCCGACTGGATGATCGAGAATTCGCGCAACCTGTGCCTGTACCCCAACGTGTACCTGATGGATCAGTTCAGTTCGCAGATCCGCATCGCCCGGCCGATCGCCGTGGACAAGACCGAGATCACCATCTACTGCATCGCCCCCAAAGGCGAGAGCGCCGAGGCTCGGGCCAAGCGCATCCGCCAGTACGAGGACTTCTTCAACGTCAGCGGCATGGCCACCCCGGACGACCTGGAAGAGTTCCGTTCCTGCCAGACCGGCTACGGCGCCGGGCGCGGCTGGAACGACATGTCACGCGGGGCGGCCCATTGGGTCGACGGCGCCGATGCCGCCGCCGAAGAGATCGGCCTCAAGCCGCTGCTGTCCGGGGTGCGCACCGAGGATGAAGGCCTGTTCGTGCTGCAGCACAAGTATTGGCAGGAAACGATGCTCAAGGCCGTGTCCGCCGAACCGCAGCTGATCCCTGTGGAGGCCGTGCCATGAACAGCCTCTACGACACCGTGCGCGATTTCCTCTACCGCGAGGCCCGTTATCTGGACGACGCCGAGTGGGACCGTTGGCTTGAGCTCTACGCCGCCGACGCCAGCTTCTGGATGCCGGCCTGGGACGACAACGACACGCTCACCGAAGACCCGCAGAGCGAGATCTCGCTGATCTGGTACGGCAACCGCGGCGGCCTCGAAGACCGGGTGTTCCGGATCAAGACCGAGCGCTCCAGCGCCACCGTTCCCGACACCCGCACCTCCCACAACCTGAGCAACATCGAGATCGTCGAGCAGGGCGAAGGCCAGTGCCGGGTGCGCTTCAACTGGCACACCCTGAGCTTTCGCTACCAGGTCACCGACAGCTATTTCGGCACCAGTTTCTACACCCTCGACCTGCGCGGCGAGCAGCCGCTGATCAAGGCCAAGAAGGTCGTGCTGAAAAACGATTACGTCCGTCAGGTCATCGACATCTACCACATCTGACCGAGACGGCGCGGGCCTTGGCCGTTGGCCGGACCGGCGCCGTGAGCGAGGTGCAACATGGGTTTTCGCATCGCATTGAATTTCGAGGACGGGGTGACCCGCTTCATCGAGGCCGACGGCCAGGAAACCGTCGCCGACGCGGCGTACCGCCAGGGCATCAACATTCCGCTGGACTGCCGCGACGGCGCCTGCGGCACCTGCAAGTGCTTCGCCGAATCCGGGCGTTACGCCCTGGGCGACAACTTCATCGAGGACGCGCTGAGCGAGGATGAACTCACCCAGGGCTACGTGCTCACCTGCCAGATGCGCGCCGAAAGCGATTGCGTGGTGCGGGTGCCGGTCGGCTCCCAGGTCTGCAAGACCGGGCAGGCCAGCTTTGAGGCGGCGATCAGCGATGTGCGCCAGCTCTCCGAGAGCACCATCGCCTTGTCGGTCAAGGGCGAGTCCCTGAGCCGGCTGGCGTTCCTGCCGGGCCAGTACGTCAACCTGCAAGTGCCGGGCAGCGACCAGAGCCGGGCCTATTCCTTCAGTTCGTTGCCGAAGGACGGCGAAGTCAGCTTCCTGATCCGCAACGTGCCCGGCGGTCTGATGAGCCGCTTTCTCACCGGGCTGGCCAAGGCCGGCGACAGCATGACCCTGGCAGGCCCGCTGGGCAGTTTTTACCTGCGCGAGATCAAGCGGCCGCTGCTGCTGTTGGCCGGCGGCACGGGGCTGGCGCCGTTCACGGCGATGCTGGAGCGGATTGCCGAGGAGGGCAGCGCCTACCCGGTGCACCTGATCTACGGCGTCACCCATGACTTCGACCTGGTCGAGCTCGACCGCCTCGACGCCTTCGCCGCGCGCATTCCCGGCTTCAGCTACGGCGCCTGCGTGGCCAGCCCCGAGAGCCGGCACCCGCTCAAGGGCTACGTCACCCAGCACATCGAACCGCGCCACCTCAACGACGGCGACGTCGACGTCTACCTGTGCGGCCCGCCGCCGATGGTCGAGGCGGTCAGCCAACACATCCGCGAGCAGGGCATCACCCCGGCCAATTTCTACTACGAGAAGTTCGCCGCCGCGGCGGCCTGAGCCCTGCGCCGAACCTGAGCCTGATGCTGGAGAACACCATGAACAACAGATTCGCCGACAAGGTCGCGCTGGTCACCGGCGCCGCGCAAGGCATCGGTCGCCGGGTGTGCGAGCGCTTGCTGGAGGAGGGCGCCCGGGTGGTGGCCGTCGACCGTTCGGAGTTGGTCCATGAATTGCAGGGCGGGCACGTCCTGACGCTGACCGCCGACCTTGAGCAATACGCCGATTGCGCCCGGGCGATGGCCGCCGCCATCGATGCCTTCGGGCGTCTCGACATCCTGGTCAACAACGTCGGCGGCACGATTTGGGCCAAGCCGTTCGAGCACTACGAGACCGCGCAGATCGAAGCCGAAGTGCGCCGCTCGCTGTTCCCGACCCTGTGGTGCTGCCACGCGGCGTTGCCCCACATGCTCAAGCAGGGGCGGGGCGCCATCGTCAACGTGTCGTCGATCGCCACCCGCAGCGTGAACCGCGTGCCCTACGGCGCGGCCAAGGGCGGCATCAATGCGCTCACCGCGTGCCTGGCGTTCGAGAACGCCGAGCGCGGCATTCGCGTCAACGCCACCGCCCCCGGCGGCACCGAGGCGCCGCCGCGGCGCATCCCGCGCAACGCCGCGCAGCAGTCGGCGCAGGAGCAGGCCTGGTATCAGGAGATCGTCGCGCAGACCCTCGACAGCAGCCTGATGAAACGCTACGGCACCCTCGACGAACAGGTCGGCGCGATCCTGTTCCTCGCCTCCGACGAGGCCTCCTACATCACCGGCGTGACCCTGCCGGTCGGTGGCGGCGACCTCGGTTGAACACGTTGAAACGGACATTGAAATGAACCCAATCCTGATCGAAAGCCTGACGGCGGTGATCGTCGACCTGCCGACCATCCGCCCGCACAAACTGGCGATGCATACGATGCAGAACCAGACCCTGGTGATCCTGCGCCTGCGTTGCAGCGACGGCATCGAGGGCATCGGCGAGGCCACCACCATCGGCGGCCTGGCCTACGGCAACGAGAGCCCGGAAAGCATCAAGGCCAACATCGACGCGCACCTGGCGCCGGCCCTGACCGGCCTGGACGCCTGCAACATCAACGCCGCCATGCAGACCCTGGACAAGGTCGCCAAGGGCAACACCTTCGCCAAGTCCGGCATCGAAAGCGCCTTGCTCGACGCCCAGGGCAAACGCTTGGGCCTGCCGGTCAGCGAACTGCTCGGCGGCCGGGTGCGCGACAGCCTGGAAGTGGCCTGGACACTGGCCAGCGGCGACACCGCCCGGGACATCGCCGAGGCCGAGCAGATGCTGGAGGCGCGCCGGCACCGCATCTTCAAGCTGAAGATCGGCGCCAACCCGCTGGAGCAGGACCTGGCCCATGCGGTGGCGATCAAGCGGGCCCTGGGCGACCGCGCCAGCGTGCGGGTCGATGTCAACCAGTACTGGGACGAGTCCCAGGCGATCCGTGGCTGTCGGGTGCTCGGCGACAACGGCATCGACCTGATCGAACAGCCGATCTCGCGGGTCAACCGCGCAGGCCAGGTGCGCCTCAACCAGCGCAGCCCGGCGCCGGTCATGGCCGACGAATCCATCGAAAGCGTCGAGGACGCCTTCAGCCTCGCCGCAGACGGCGCAGCCAGCGTGTTCGCCTTGAAGATCGCTAAGAACGGTGGTCCCCGCGCGGTGTTGCGCACCGCGCAGATCGCCGAGGCCTGCGGCATCGCCCTGTACGGCGGCACCATGCTCGAAGGTTCGGTTGGCACCCTGACCTCGGCCCACGCGTTCCTCACCCTGCGGCAGCTGACCTGGGGCACCGAGCTGTTCGGCCCGTTGCTGCTGACCGAAGACATCGTCACCGAAGCGCCGCAGTACCGCGATTTCCACCTGCACATTCCCCGCACGCCGGGCCTGGGCCTGACGCTGGACGAAGCGCGCCTGGCGCGGTTCCGCCGTGCCTGAACCGAAGGAGAGAGCACCATGCTGTTCCACGTAAAGATGACCGTGAAACTGCCCGCCGACATGGATCCGGCCGTCGCCGCGCGGCTCAAGGCTGACGAAAAGGAGCTGGCCCAGCGCCTGCAGCGCGAAGGCCTGTGGCGGCACCTGTGGCGCATCGCCGGGCACTACGCCAACTACAGCGTATTCGACGTGCCCAGCGTCGAGGCGCTGCACGACACCCTGATGCGCCTGCCGCTGTTCCCTTACATGGACATCGAGATCGACGGGCTCTGCCGCCATCCGTCGTCGATCCACGAGGACGACCGCTGACCCTGAGCGCACCAGTTCCCCCCTGTGGGAGCGGGCTTGCCCGCGATTGCGGTGGACCTGTGACGAATACTTCGACTGACACGCCGCCATCGCGGGCAAGCCCGCTCCCACAGGGGACGGTGCACTGCTCCGGGACTTTTGCGACCCGCACAACAACAAAATGAGGTGAACCCCATGACCGTGAAGATTGCCCACACCGCCGAGCTGCAAGCGTTCTTCGAAGAGGCCGCCGGCTTCTCCAACGACCTTGGCAGCACCCGTTTGAAGACCATCGTCCTGGGCGTGCTCCAGGACGCCGCCCGGCTGATCGAAGACCTGGACATCACCGACGCCGAATTCTGGAAAGCCGTCGACTACCTCAACCGCCTCGGCGAACGCTCCGAGGCCGGGCTGCTGGTGGCGGGGCTCGGCATCGAGCATTTCCTCGACCTGCTGCAAGACGCCAAGGACGCCCAGGCCGGCCAGACCGGCGGCACGCCGCGCACCATCGAAGGGCCGCTGTACGTGGCGGGTGCGCCGCTGTGCGAAGGCGCCTGCCGGATGGACGACGGCAGCGAGGAGGGCAGCGCCACGGTGATGTTCCTCGAAGGCCGGGTGTTCGACCTGCACGGCGAGCCGCTGGCCGGCGCCACCGTCGACCTGTGGCACGCCAATACCCGAGGCACCTACTCGTTCTTCGACCCGAGTCAGTCCGAGTTCAACCTGCGCCGACGCATCGTCACCGACGCCCAGGGCCGCTACCGCGCCCGCAGCATCGTGCCGTCGGGCTACGGCTGCGATCCCCGAGGCCCGACCCAGGAATGCCTGAACCTGCTCGGCCGTCACGGCCAGCGTCCGGCCCACGTGCATTTCTTCATCTCGGCACCGGGCCACCGGCACCTGACCACCCAGATCAACCTCGCCGGGGACCGCTACCTGTGGGACGACTTCGCCTACGCCACCCGCGAAGGCCTGGTCGGTGAAGTGACGTTCCGCGAGGACGGCGCCCGGGGCGTGGCGGGGCGTTACGCCGAGCTGAACTTCGACTTCCGGTTGCAGCCGGCCACCGATGCGGCGGCCGAACGGCGCAGCGCCCGTCCGCGGGCGTTGCAGGAAGCCTGATCGCGTTCGATGCGGCGCTAGGTTCGCGCCCGTCCGACAGGTAGCATGGGTGCATCCATGTCACAGAGCGGACCGCAAATTGATCGAGCGTCGCCACTTCAGCGGAGGCATGAAAGGCAAGAACCTCCGCTACCTCAACGAAAACCCGGACGGGCCGGTCTCCCGGCTCCGCACGGGTTTTCTGTTGCTGGAGCATTTCTCCCTGCCGGCGTTCACCCAGACGCTGGACACGATCGTCACCACCAACCTGCTGCGCCCCGGCCTGTTTTCGTCCCGCACGTTCGGCCTGAGCGACGGCGAAGTGATCAGCGACCTGGGCCTGGTGATCCGCCCGGACGAGCGTCTGGACGCCTCGTCGATCCAGGCGCTGGACCTGTTGGTGATCTGCGGCGGCTACCGCACCGAACTCAAGGCCGGCGAAGAACTCATCCAGCTGATCAAGTCCGCCGCCGCCCAGGGGGTGGTGCTGGCCGGGCTGTGGAACGGCGCGTGGTTCCTCGGCAAGGCCGGGGTGCTGGACGGCTACCGCTGCGCCATCCACCCGGAACACCGCCCGGCGCTGGCGGAAATCAGCAAGGCGACCCAGGTCAGCAGCGAACCCTACGTGATCGACCGCGACCGCCTCACGGCCTCCAGCCCCTCCGGCGCGTTCCACATGGCGCTGGACTGGATCAAGGGCTTGCACGGCAAGGCGCTGGTCGAGGGCATCGAAGACATCCTCGCGTTCGAGGAATCCCGTTACCGGCGGATCAAGCCGAGCGAGAACATCTGCGTCAGCGCGCCCCTGCGCGAAGTGGTCAAGCTGATGGACGCCAACCTGGAGGAACCGCTGGAGCTGGAGCAACTGGCGGCCTACGCGGGACGATCGCGGCGCCAGCTCGAACGCCTGTTCAAGGAGCAACTGGGCACCACCCCGCAGCGCTATTACCTGGAACTGCGCATCACCGAGGCCCGGCGTCTGCTGCAGCACACGGAGCTGTCGCAGATGGAAGTGTTGGTGGCCTGCGGTTTCGTGTCGCCGAGCCATTTCAGCAAATGCTACAGCGCGTTCTTCGGCTACCGGCCGTCCAAGGAAAAGCGCCTGGTCAAGTAGGCAAAAAAAGGCCGGGAGCACCCGGCCGAAAAGGAAGGAAAACGGATCAGTCGCAGACCGCACTCAGCGGTTGAGGAACGCCAGCAGGTCTTCGTTCAGCGCTTGGGCGTGGGTCACCGCAAAGCCGTGGGGCGCGCCGGCATAGACTTTCAGTTCGGCGCCCTTGATCTGCTCGGCGGCCAGTTTGCCGGTGGTCTCGAACGGCACGATCTGGTCGTCGTCGCCGTGGATCACCAGGGTCGGCACATCGATCTTGGCCATGTCCGGACGGAAGTCGGTTTCCGAGAACGCGGTGACGCAATCCACGGTGCCTTTGAGCGAGGCCAGCAACGCGATGTTGAGGGTCTGGGTCAGCACGCCGTCGGAGACCGTCTGGCCCTTGTTGGTGCCGTAGAACGGCGCGGCGAAATCGGCGATGAACTGCGCACGGTCCTTCAGCAGGCCGGCCTTGATCCCGTCGAACACCGGCTTGCCGACGCCGGCGGCGAAGTCAGGCTTCTGGCCGAACAGCGGCGTCACCGCGCCGAGCAGCACCAGCCCGGACACCCGCGCGCTGCCATGGCGGGCGAGGTAGCGGCTGACGTCGCCGCCACCCATGGAGAAGCCGACCAGGGTCACGTCACGCAGGTCCAGGTGGTTGATCAACTGCGCGATGTCGTCGGCGAAGGTGTCGTAGTCGTAGCCGTTCCACGGCTGGTCGGACCGGCCGAAGCCACGGCGGTCGAACGCGATCGTGCGGTAGCCGCGGCTGCTCAGGTACTCCATCTGGTATTCCCACATGTCGGCGTCCAGCGGCCAGCCATGGCTGAACAGGACGGGCCGGCCGCTGCCCCAGTCCTTGTAGTAGATCTCGGTGCCGTCTTGGGTCAGGAACGTGCTCATGGAAACTCCTTGTGTTCGAGGGGAGGAGAGGAAGGCAGCGATCACTATCCACGCAAAGCGCGGCGGCTTCTTGTACGCAGGTGCTAAGTTTCCGGCGGGAAGGCTCCTCGCCGGAAAATTCGCAGTCCCGAGGGGCCGTTTTTCCCCGTTCGATCCGGGAAACATCCTGCATCCCTGTCGGAGTCGGACGATTTCGCCGCAACCGTTCGTCGGCGATACTGAGACGGTCAAGCGGCTAATTGACGCCAGAATAGTGGCTCCTTATGATGCGCCACCATTTTGATATCATTTTCTGTCTCGAGGGATCGAACATGTACCCATCTGCCCTCGCGGCGAGACTGGGCGTAGCTTTGCTGTGCCTTTCTCCACTTGCTTTCGCTGCCCCCACCCCCGGCGACACCGACCTGATCCGCGACCGCCAGAACCGCCTGCTCGAAGAGCAGCAGCGGCGACTGGAGGAGCTCAAGGACCTGCCGGGCAAGTCGGCCGAGCCGGCCAAGCCTGCCGCGCCCGCCGACACCCGCTGCTTTCAGATCGACGACATCGAGCTCAAGGGCGCCGACAGCCTGTCCGAGGGCGAGAAGGCCGGGTTGCTCAAGCCTTACATCGGGCAGTGCCTGGGCGTGCCGCAGCTCAACGAGCTGCTCAAGGTCATCACCGACCGCTACATCGAGAAGGGCCTGGTGACCAGTCGCGCCTACCTGCCGCAGCAGGATCTGTCCGGCGGGCACCTTAAGGTGCTGGTGGTCGAGGGCCGCCTCGAAGGCCTGAAGGGCGCCGAGAGCAGTGGGCTCTCGGAGCGCGAGCTGGCCATGGCGTTTCCCGGCAAGAGCGGCGAGCTGGTCAACCTGCGCGAGATCGAGCAGATGGTCGACCAGCTCAACCGCCTGCCGTCCAACCAGGCCAAGATGGAGCTGGCGCCGGGCAAGAACGTCGGCGGCAGCGAGGTGCTGGTCACCAACACGCCGCAGAAACCGTGGCGGGCGGGGTTGTCGCGCAGCAACGAGGGCCAGCGCAGCACCGGCGAGCAGCAGGGGGGCACCACCTTCGACTGGGACAGCCCCCTGGGCCTGGCCGATCAGCTGTCGCTGCGCGGCGGCCACGACGCGATGACCGACCACCAGCACACCTCCAACAACGCCATGCTGTCCTACAGCGTGCCGTGGGGCTGGTGGAACTTCAGCTACACCTACAGCCAGAGCGAGTACCGCTCGCAGATCGCCGCCAACGGCTACAACTTCAAGCAGACCGGCGACAGCGAAAACCATCAGTTGCACGCCGAGCGGGTGATCCACCGCGATTCGGTGAGCAAGACTTCCCTCAGCGGCGGCCTGTCTTACCTGCGCAGCAACAACTTCATCGAAGACAGCAAGCTGCGCCTGAGCAGCAACCGCATCAGCGAGGCGCAACTGGGCTTCAACCACGGCCGGCGGATCGGCGGCGCCTTCGTCAACTTCGACGCGGGCGTGCAGCAGGGCATCGGCGCCTTCGACGCCCAGGGCAGCCACGACCCGGGCCCCGGCGAGCCGGACGCCCGCTACCGCAAGTACACCGCGACCCTGAGCTACCTGCAGCCGTTCAAGCTGTGGGGCGAGTCCTTGAGCTTCAGCAGCCTGATGACCGGCCAGCGCAGCGAAGACGTGCTGTTCAGCCCGCAGCGCACCAGCCTCGGCGGGCTGTCGTCGATCCGCGGCTATAAGGATCAGTCGCTGTCCGGCGACAGCGGCGGCTACTGGCGCAACGACCTGCGCTGGACGCGGCCGGTCGACGTCGAATGGCTGCGCCCGGTGTTCGCCGAATACGGCACCAGCCTCGGCTACGACCAGGGCGTGATCCGGCGCGACCGCTACAACGGCGACCAGCACGGCCGCATGTCGAGCAACTCGCTGGAGCTGTTCGCCCGTGGCCAGCACGTCGCCGCGACGGTGACCTTCGCCCATTCCCTGGAACGCCCGGACGCGCTGCCTGAGCGCGAAGCGCCGATCTATTTCCGCCTCGACTTCTTCATCTGACCGCCGCCTGCCCCGAGACCCTGACATGGACATTCGCCAACTGACCTTCCTGGCCGGCCAACCCGCTGCTGCCGTCATTCCGCGCGAGCGCTTCTTGGGCATGCCCAAACGCGGGCTGGCGTTCCTGCTGGCGAACGTCATGTTCTGGCAGCCGTTGTGGGCGCAGGCGGACGGGATCGTGGTGGCCAACCCCGGCACCGGGCTGGACCGGGCCGGCAACGGCGTGCCGATCGTCAACATCGCCACGCCCAACGGCACGGGGCTGTCGCACAACCAGTTCAACGACTACAACGTCGGCGCCCAGGGGGTGATCCTCAACAACGCGGCCACCCAGACCGCCGCCACCCAACTGGGCGGCCACATCATCGGCAACCCGAACCTGAAGAACAGCGGCTCGGCCCAGACCATCCTCAACGAAGTGGTCGGCGGTAGCCCGAGCCAGCTGCGCGGCTACACCGAGGTGGCGGGGCAGTCGGCGCGGGTGATCGTGGCCAACCCCTACGGCATCACCTGCAACGGCTGCGGCTTCATCAACGCACCGCGGGTCACGCTGACCACCGGCAAGCCGGTGCTGGACAACGGGCGCCTCGACCGCTTCCAGGTCGACCAGGGCAGCGTCGCCATCGAAGGCGAGGGCCTGAACGCGAGCAACGTCGACCGCTTCGAGATCATCACCCGCAGCGCGAAGAGCAGACTTCGACGCCAGTTCAGCTGAATGCCGGCGGCAACATCACCCTCGATGCGAAAAACGACCTGACGCTGGTTGGAACCCAGGTCACTGCCGAGCGGGATATCACGCTCAAGGCCGCCAACGATCTCAATATTCTGTCGGCACAAAACGCTCACAGCAGTTCCAATGACCGTCGCAGTTGGGGAGCCGAAGGCGGGATCATGCTCGGTCAGGACGGATTCGGCATTTATGGTTCGGCGAACATCGGCATCGGCGATCTCAATCGCGAGGGGGTCGAACAACAGGAGGCCTACCTTTACGCCGGCAACAAACTGACCTTCGAAAGCAAGCGCGATACCACCATCGCAGGTGCGACCTTGCGCGGTGATGAGGTCACTGGCGTCGTTGGTCGCAACCTGGCCGTATCGTCAGTACCCAACACCGGAAAGGTCAGTGGGCAAGAGTTCGACTTGAGCGTTACCGGTTCGTTTGGCGGTGCAAGTGGTTCGGTGGGTTATGGCAGAACCACCGGGAAAACCAATTGGGTCGAAAACCAGACTGTCATCAGCGGCAAGAGCAAGGTCGATATCCGCACAGAGGATCACACCCAACTCGACGGCTCGGTCATAACCGCCGACAACGGCAATCTGAAGCTCGATACCGGAACTCTCGGTTTCCGCAACATCACCGGCAAGGACAACGAGCACAGTTACTACCTGAATGTCAGCGGCAGCTATAGCTCCAATGGCAACGCCCAGACCGACAAGCCGAACAAAGGCATGGAAGGTGATGACAAAAACAGCTGGGCAGTGGAGGGGTACAAGTACGACAAGGATCGTGAGCAGACTCTGAACGCGACGGTGGGCGCCGGCCAGATCACCGTCCGCAACGACAAGGTCACCGGGCAGGATTCTACGGCGGGTCTCAATCGTGACGTGAAAAAGGCGTACGAGATTACCAAGGATGAGGAACATCGTACGGATCTGTATGTGAGCAGCAGCTCTATCGATGCGATCAGACACCCGTTCGACACGCTGGATAAATGGGAAAAAAACGCCACCCATTTCACGGAAAACATGCGCAAGCAGGCCGAGGCCAGCGTCAACTTCCTGAACAACCTCAATCAGGCGATCAATGCGCAACTGGTCGATATCAACGACGTTTCCCCAACGCTGCGTAAGGAACTGGGGGATGAGCAGGCGCTTGCGATCACCAAGAACTTTGTTCGACAAGGACTCAGTCCTGATCAGATCGATGCCTTGCCTGAAAATGTCCTGACGGAGCTTGCGGACTTTGCGAAAGAGGCCGCGGATTACGAAAGTCGGGTCAAGAGCTGCAAAGAAGACAATACGTGCCCGAACATTGCCGTGTCCGAGATGCCGGCTGATCCGAACGTAATCAATTTGCCGGCGACCGAGATCGAGGGGCAACTGGCCACGCGCGGGCAAGTCGCTCTGGACAAAGTGGTGGGACTGATCCGGCTTACCAAAAACTTCTCATCGGAGAAAGTTGAAGCTACAGCCATCGCCATACAAGCGGTCATGGGGCCGATGAAGTTCCTGCTTGCCATGACGGCCAACGGTCTGCTCAACGCCGCTTATGGCGACAAGATCGATGAGTTGAAAGAAGCGGCTGCGATTGCGTTGGCGGCACAAATTGTGAAAGGCGACGAGGAGGTTCTGAAGAAGGACAACGACTACGCGAAAGAGCAGCACAGACAGGGCAATCCCAACTACGAGTTTGAGGGTGACAATTATGTGGTCGCGACGCGCTTCCTGATTGACGCCGTATTGGGTGAGTTCAAGGCGCTCGGCATCAAGAGCGGTGGGCGAATCCTCCAGATCGTGGACAAAAAAGGCCCTCTGGACGGAACTCCCCGTCGAGAGATGAGCAAAGAAACTCTGGACGCGCTGGAGAAAAAGTTTGGCGCGGACCTGGCGAAGCAGGCGGGCGGTCTTTCGCCTGAAACGACAGCCTTGGCCCTTTCCAATCTCTCACGTGTGGATCATTCGGCACGACACTTGATTGACGCGGGCATCATCACCGCCAATGCCGGTTCGAAAGCCGCGAGGGAAAGTTTCAGGGAAATCGCGGAAAACGTATTGACCAACCCGACAA
This sequence comes from Pseudomonas sp. B3(2017), assembly GCF_002113595.1. NCBI lineage: Bacteria > Pseudomonadati > Pseudomonadota > Gammaproteobacteria > Pseudomonadales > Pseudomonadaceae > Pseudomonas > Pseudomonas sp. B3(2017). Next base: position 112,388 of record NZ_NEIU01000017.1, on the reverse strand, counting down.
AGACCTTCGATCACGTCATGTCCCAGGGTGGGCAGGCGGTGAAGGGGTACTACGGGAAGATCGATGGCAAGGATGTGGTAATTTACGTTGCGAAAGAGCCGAAAGGAAAGATCAAGGTAGGTGATCTCGTGACGGCTATTCAGCCAACACCTCAGCAAATGGTGAATTTTGGATTATGAAAACGGCTGAATGTCTCGGAATTTTCTGGAGCGACAAGGATCCGGCTACCGGCAATGTTTGTCAGGATGAAGTCAGTGGCCTGATATTTTATGGTTACTGGTCACAAGGCTTTTCGTCTGAATTCGCCAACCGGTTGGCGGCATTCGAGGCCATCTGGCAGGGGCGGGCGCAGTTCAATCCACGGTTATGGGAGGATGCCTCCCTGAGCGATCTTTCGGTGGAGGTCAGGATTCTCGCCTGGCCTTCCGACAGCGAGTGGCCTTCGCTGATTGAGCGCTCGCTGGCGTGGTTCGTCAGTCTGGGCGCCACCATCGCGTGGTGCGGAACGGAATACAGCAGCCCGTCAATTGAAGTGTTCAGCCTTGATGACGATCAATGGGCCGGGAGTGTGTATGCCGCCTACAGCAACGCAACCGGACTGCTCCTGGGCTCCGGTTTGTCCGCCGATTACAGGGAGCTCGAAGCGGTCGAGCTGAATCATGCCTACAAAGCAGCGTTCGGGCTTGTCTGAAAAGCGCCTTTCGTCTGGTTCTTTGAGTAGTCCGGGCTACTTGGGGTAGAGCGGCGGCAACCCGCTGTCGCCCACCGAAAAAGAAAGGGGACGAATCTATTTAATGCCAGTACCTTGCCTGCCGACAAGGTGGAGCAGATGAAGACGGTTGCCATCGGTGCGCAGGCGATAGTGGGGCCGATGAAGTTTGCACTGAACCTGGCTGCGAACGGCATCATGAATCTGGCCGCTGGCGAGCAGATTGAGGAGTACAAATCAAAAGCGGCCTTCAATCTGACCGTGTTTTTTACCGGAAGAAACACAGAGGAAGAGATTAAAGCCCTGGACGCGAGCAATGAGCTTGCGAAGATCGAACACGCCAAAGGGAACAAGGACTACCCTCTCGATGGCGATGGACAGGTTGTCGCTTCACGGTTTTTGATTGATGCTGTGTTAGGTGAATTCAAGTCGATTGGCGCCAAGGCTGGCGGTCGGGTAGTGGAAGTCACCAGGAAAAAGAGTCCAAAAGGCATACAGAAGATTCCTGGCTTTGGAGAGATAGATGATTTCATTGCATCACAATCGACTAACCTTAACAAAAAGCTTGGAGCAAAAATTGGTGAAGGTCGGTTACCCTATGAAAGAAGTAGGGCTGGGGTAGAACAGGCTAAAGCGACAGTTAAAGAAACTTTGGAGAACGCCACCTCTGTGAGTCCACTGATCCCCAGCTCAACTGTTCGAGGAGGTTACGATCTAATTCATGTATACAGCTCCAAGACGAATAGCACCGTAAGTCTGCGAGTGTTGCCGGGCGGAAAGTATGAGTTTGATATATTGATTCCAGAAAAGTCATCCAGGTTTTAATATGGGGGCGAAATCCTGTGCTGATTAATGAATTGTTGCGTGATGTCAGGTTTCGCTCGTTTTTTCTGAGTGGAAGTTTGGTTTGTGAGTTTTTAGTATTGTTTTTTAAGGTTTCTATTTCTGGGTGGGTATCTCTAACGATTGGCGAAGGAGTATTAAAGTTTGTAGCGTTGGATTCAGATCCGGAATTGCTGGAGTTGTCGGAAATAAATGATGATTTTGCGTACCCTATTAAGTCGTTGAATGGGTTGGATAAGTTTCTGGGGTTGAAGATTTTGGCGGTGTATGAATACAGGTTGAGCGGTGTCGATGAAGGTTGCATTGGAGTGTATTTGGATTTTGGCGACTGCGGGTTTAGTGTGGTTGAGTCTGATGGCTGTCTGTCAGTTATAGATGGCGCTGTTCAATTTTCAAGTGATAATGTTTTGCTGTGTAAAGTTGGAGTTTAGTTGGTGGTAACGGGTTTGGTTCTGACCCAGCATCGCCTCCTGTTCGGCCTGATATTCAAAAAATAAAAAATGGAGGATTTCTTCAGTATGCCTGGGTTCGGCTCAGAATTAGCCGATGCCACACGAAAAACATCGAAGAGAGTTCAAGGGCAGCCTGTCTACGAAGTGACTTCGAAGAATCCGCCATTAAGGAAAGGCGACCAGATTTATCTTGATAATGCTCATAATGATCACCTTGAGGTTTTCGACAAATTTAACGATGTGAGGCTTGTGTTGAATTTTGATGGTTCGGTGAATCAAGACAAGACGGATAAAGCCAAGGCGGAAAAAAGGAAACTGAGATGAATGACTTTGAATCGGTGAAAAGCCTGATCATCCAGACGATTAAAGAGAGGTCAGGTAGTTTCGATGGTGACAGCCTAGAAGCTGATTACAGAATGAACTGGGATGAAGACCTGTCGGAAGTGCTGGAGTACGTCCTCTGCAATATGTCTAATGCGGCATTCGCTAAACAGAGTGGAGATGACGTTATGTTGAAAGTGGCACTGATGAATTCATGTATACGTCTCAAGGAATTGTTTTTCTTTTTCAGGGATATCCAGGACGATCTGGAGGCCTTTGTCCTAGAATCGGGTTGGCCAGAGGTCCCAGAGGGATATGTATATAAAGAAAAACTGAAATGATCGGCGCTCTGATTGATCAGTAGGTTAAACAAGCAAGGGAGTGTAAAAGTCTGAAAAAGGGTAGTCGGTGGTCGGTGATCATGGAGTATTTATTGCTTAAGTGGAGCGAATGGTTGGTGCCGGTGGGGATCTTGTGAGGGAGAGTAAGTAAAAGTTAAGTTCAAGTGCTGATAGGAAAATACCTTGCTTGGGTTGGAACTGGAAATGAGGGGTTACGGGTGGAAAAGGAAACTGAAATGAATAACTTTGAATCGGTGAAAAGTCTGATTATTCAGACGATTAAGGAGAGGTCAGGTAGTTTCGATGGTGACAGCTCAGAGGCTGATTACGGAATGAACTGGGATGATAAACTGTCGGAGTCGCTGGATTACGTCTTTTGCAATATGTCTAATGCGGCATCCGCTAAAAAGAGCCGAGATGACGTTATGTTGCGAGTGGCACTGCTGCGCTCTTGTATACGTCTCAAGGAATTATCGTTTTTTTTCAGGGATATCCATGACGATCTGGAGGCCTTTATCCTAGAACCGGGTTGGCCAGAGATCCCAGAGGGATACGTATATAGAGAAAAACTGAAATAATCGCGCCCTCTGATTGATTGGTTAAGTAAGCAAGGATGTGTGAAAAGCTGGAGGTAATAGTATGCTTACGCAAGATTTCGAACTCGTCCAAAAAGTTTTTGAACTGGTAGAGGCAGGATAATCCACGGTTATGATGCCTTTCGATACAATGTCGAGTGGGGAGGAAACTATATGGAGACTGAACTTGCCGTTGAAAAAGATGGATCAGAAAATTGGAGCGCTGAAACCGATTTCAATATTTCAAAAATTTATGCGTTGGTAGAGCAGCTACATGGAAATGCAACTGCTCGTGGCGAGCCGTGGGCGTCCTTTGTCTTGTCTTATCGCGAAGGCGAGCAAGTGAAGATAAACTTTACATACTAAGCAGCGAAAGAAAGGGGACGAATCTATTTAATGCGATGATCAATTCAATAAACCTGACCCTTTTCACCCTTTATTCGTTAACGCGCCCACGATCTGAATCGCCGACCTTGACCAGAGCAAACGGAACTCTCTCATTGCACCATTCGAACTACCCCCGCCTAAAGGTATTCCTGGCCTTTCTTCTGTGCCCGTTGGTCCCTGGCTTCGTCGCCGGGATCGTCAAGACCGTTGCGACGGTTGCCCATCTGGCCATGAACCCGAGGCTGATCGGTGAGATGGGGCCGGAGCTGATGTTGATGCCGTTCCTCGCGCCCGTGCTGGCGCTGTTGATTTTCATCGTGCCGTTTCTGCTTTTCTCTTCGGTGATTACGGGGCTGAAAGTGACGAGAACGGTGCGAACCTGTGCGATGGTTGCGTTGGTGGGCGCCTGTGTCGCCACGTTGTGGGTCGTTCCGTTTGTGGTCGCCGTTTCCCGGGATGACCCACGGGGGAATGGCCTGGAATATGCCTTGGAGTTGGCCGGGCTGTTTGCTGTCTCGACGGCCACGTGCTGGCTGACCGCACGTTTCTTTTTGCCGGAGCCGGTCAGTCTTGAGGTCGATTCCGGTCCGGGTGTCGATTGATCCCCGCGCCACTGATTCAGAATCCCAACGCAAACGCCCCGAACAATGTCGGGACGTCTTCATTAATGTTGAGGCTGTAGAGAAAGGGGCATATCTATTTGAAGTGGGAAGCAATTTAATCGATGTGTCCACGTTCTTAATAAGCCTTGATTGTCGAGGATGTTCATGAAGCTCAAGTTTTATCATCAGCCAGGCGGAACCTATCCTGAAGTCGGGCAGATATTCCATGCGGTAGCTGAAGTGGTTTCAACGGATGAAGAGGCGTCGCGCTACGAGCTCTATGTCTGCAGTGTTCTCAGTGCGATCGCTCAGATCCCAAAGGATTGCGATCGATTGCTGACTGCCATTGAGTCGGTAGAGACAGGCGAGCAGGAGTCCGTCAGCGATGGTGGCAATGATGTTCTGCTGAACATTGATGCGAGCGCTGTGCAAGTCGATATTCTGGTCAACGATGACTGGGTGGGTCAGCCTGAGGGCAGGTTTACTCTTCAGGAGTGGCGTAAAGTGCTCGAAGGATGGAAATATCTTTTGGAGCTACCCAAAGGTTCCGCGCAAGTTGTGATGGTCGAGTTGCCATAGGCAAACGGTTGACCGCGCGCTTCTTTTTGCCTGAGCCGGTCAGTCTTGAGGTCGATTCCGGTCAGGGTGTCGATTGATCCCAGCGCAAATTATTCAGGCCCCCTACGCAAACGCCCCGAACGATGTCGGGGCGTTTTCATGTGTCGGGTTCAATAGCCGGGGTGTTTAGCGGAACGCCGGCACCACGTGCTTGATGAACAGCTCCAGCGATTTCTTTTTCTCCGCGTGGGGCAGGCTGTTGTCGCACCAGAAGCTGAACTCGTCCACGCCCAGCTCCTTGTAGTACTTGATCCGCGGAATGATTTCTTCCGGCGTACCGATCATTGCGGTCTTGTGCAGGCTTTCCAGTTCGAATTCCGGGCGGCCGGCGAATTTCTCTTCCGGGCTGGGGGCGAGGAAGCCGTTGACCGGGACTTCCTTGTTGCCGAACCACGCGTCGAACGTGCGGTAGAAGCGTGAGATGGCCTTGGCGCCGACTTTCCAGCCGTCCGGATCGTCAGCGGTGTGCACGTGGGTGTGGCGCAGCACCATGAGTTGCGGGCGCGGCACGCCGGGGTTGTTGTCCAGAGCGGCCTGGAATTTGTTCTTCAGGTCGACGACTTCTTCGTCGCCCTTCATCAGCGGCGTGACCATCACGTTGCAGCCGTTGGCCACGGCGAAGTTGTGGGAGTCCGGGTCGCGGGCGGCGATCCACATCGGCGGGTTGGGCTTCTGCACCGGTTTCGGCACGCTGGTGGAGGTCGGGAATTTCCAGATGTCGCCGTTGTGGGCGTAGTCGCCTTGCCACAAGGCGCGCACCACCGGAACCATTTCCCGCAGGGCCTGGCCGCCGGCCGATGCGGGCATGCCGCCGGCCATGCGGTCGAACTCCACCTGATAGGCGCCGCGGGCCAGGCCGACTTCCATCCGGCCGTTGCTGATCACGTCGAGCAGGGCACATTCGCCGGCCACCCGCAGCGGGTGCCAGAACGGCGCGATGATGGTGCCGGCGCCCAGGTGGATGGTGGTGGTCTTGGCCGCCAGGTACGCCAGCAGCGGCATCGGGCTCGGCGAGATGGTGTATTCCATGGCGTGGTGTTCGCCGATCCACACGGTACTGAAACCGCCGGCCTCCGCCATCAGGGTCAGTTCGGTCAGGTCTTCGAACAGTTGGCGGTGGCTGACGCTTTCGTCCCAGCGTTCCATGTGTACGAACAGGGAAAATTTCATGACGCTACCTCGGATCTCTTGTTGTTGGCCGGTCGCTGTCGGGCCTGTTTAACGGCAACCGGTTGGGGTCAGGCGAAAACGGGCAGGGCGCCCATCTTGCCGTGGCAATACACCAGCGGTCCTGCGTCTTGCTCGGGCACGATCAGGTTCTTCACCGCGCCGACCATGATGGCGTGGTCGCCGCCCTCGTATTCGCGCCACAACTCACATTCGATGATAGCCGTGGCGTTGGCCAGGATCGGGTTGCCCAGCTCGCTCAACGTCCATTCGATGCCCTGGGCCTTGTCCTTGCCTTTGCGGGCGAACGCGTAGGCCTCGCTCTGCTGGCCGCCGGACAGCACGTGGATGGCGAAGCGTTTGCTCTTGATCAGGACAGGGTAGGAGTCGGAGCTGTAGTTGGGGCAGAACAGCACCAGGGCGGGATCCATCGACAGCGAGCTGAAGGCGCTGGCGGTCAGGCCGACGATCTGGCCGTCGTCATCCAGGGTGGTGATGACGGTTACGCCGGACGGAAACGAACCCATGACTTGTTTGTAGAGGGCGGCATCGATCATTGGACGATCCTCGGATGGGGTGACGCGGTTTTTATGTGTTTGTGGGTCTGATGGTATACCGTAATACATCGTTTGCAAGCGCTTTTTTGATGAAACGATAAACGCGGCGCTTTCGTCGGAAACTCAGGGTTTACGGGGCTTTTCCGTAGCCGCAGGGGTTTGGGATCAGGGAGGATGGCGGATCAGATGACGCGCCGAACAGCGGATCAGTCTTGTGTAAATGTTGGAATACCATAATATGGTGTTCGCTCAGGATGGGCGGCGAATCCCTCCTGGTTTGGCTTCATACAAAGATAAAAACAGACAAGCTCGAGTTCATGCATATGTCCCAGATGTCCCGGCAAGATCCGTTGATCGAGAATCACACGGTCGACTACGTCCCACTCGCGGAACGCCACGGGAAGGCCCGCGACCTGTTCACCCTGTGGTTCAGCACCAACATCGCGCCGCTGCCCATCGTCACCGGCGCCATGGTGGTTCAGGTGTTTCACTTGGATCTGTTCTGGGGGCTGCTGGCGATTGTGCTGGGGCACCTGATCGGCGGCCTGGTGATCGCCCTGGCGTCGGCCCAGGGGCCGCGCATGGGCATTCCGCAGATGGTGCAGAGCCGCGGCCAGTTCGGCCGTTACGGCGCGCTGCTGATCGTGTTCTTCGCGGCGGTCATCTACATCGGCTTCTTCATTTCCAACATCGTGTTGGCCGGCAAGTCCATCGTCGGCATCGCGCCGTCGGTGCCGGCGCCGCTGAGCATCCTGATCGGGGCCCTCGGCGCCACGGCCATCGGCGTGATCGGCTACAACTTCATCCATACCCTCAACCGCATCGGTACGTGGGTGATGGGCAGCGCGCTGCTGGCCGGGTTCCTCTACATCTTCGCCCATGACCTGCCGGCGGACTTCTTCACCCGCGGCAGCTTCAACCTGTCCGGCTGGCTGGCCACGGTGTCGCTGGGGATCATCTGGCAGATCAGCTTCTCGCCTTACGTGTCCGACTATTCGCGTTACCTGCCGGCGGACATCGGCATCGCCAAGCCGTTCTTCGCCACCTACCTGGGGGCGACGCTGGGCACGATCCTGTCGTTCGCCTTCGGTGCGGTGGCCGTGCTGGCGGCGCCGGAAGGCACCGAGGCGATGGCGGCGGTCAAGCTCTCCACCGGTTGGCTGGGGCCGATCCTGATGGTGCTGTTCCTGCTCAACATCATCAGCCACAACGCCTTGAATCTGTACGGCGCGGTGCTGTCGATCATCACCTCGATCCAGACCTTCGCCAGCCAATGGACGCCGAGTGTCAAGGTACGTGTGGCGCTGTCGAGCGTGGTGCTGGCGGGCTGCTGTGTGGTGGCGCTGGGCGCGTCGGCGGACTTCATTTCCCAGTTCATCGGCCTGATTCTCGCGCTGCTGTTGGTGCTGGTGCCGTGGGCGTCGATCAACCTAATCGACTTCTACCTGATCAAGCGCGGCCGCTACGACATCGCGTCGATCTTCCGCGCCGACGGCGGCCTCTACGGGCGCTTCAACCTGCACGCGATCATCGCCTACTTCATCGGCATCCTGGTGCAGCTGCCGTTCGCCAACACGTCGCTGTACGTCGGGCCTTACGCCAATCTGGTGGACGGCGCGGACCTGTCGTGGCTGGTGGGGCTGGCCGTAACCTGCCCGCTGTACTACTGCCTGGCGACCCGCAGCCAGCCACAGCGCAGCGGGCGGGCGCAGTTCAGCTACACGGACTGATCCGCAAGCGCCTCACCCGCAATGCCCGGCCCTACGCCGGGCATTGTCGTTTCCGCACTGCGGCGGTCACTCAAATTGGCCGTTTCGATCCCCTTTTGGCCAACCGGCCACTGTGCCCGGCCAGCGCCGTCGGCAAGAATCGGACGCAACCGACAAGAACAACAGGATGCCGCAACACCTTGCCCTTGGCTGACGATCAGCCGCTGCCGTGTACAGAACAACAAAACCATCGAACTCACGCCGCTTCAGGGGAAACAACCATGGTCACGATCAAACGCATGCTGGGCGCCACCGTGTGCGGGCTGACGCTGCTGGCCAGCGCCGTCCAGGCCGAACAGCGCGAATTGCGGGTCTACAACTGGGCGGACTACATCCTGCCGTCCGTGCCCAAGGATTTCGCTGCCAACAGCGGGATCAAAGTGACCTGGGACACCTTCGACACCAACGAATCCCTGGAGGCGAAACTGCTGACCGGCAACTCCGGCTACGACCTGGTGGTGCCTTCGAACCAGTTCCTCGACACCCAGATCAAGGCCGGCGTGTTCCAGAAGCTCGACAAGTCCAAATTGCCGAACTGGCAACACCAGGATCCGGCGCTGCTCAAGCTGCTGGACGCCAACGACCCCGGCAACCAATACGGCGTGCCCTACATGTACGGCACGGTGCTGATCGGCTTCAACCCGGCCAAGGTCAAGGCGGCGCTGGGTGAGAATGCGCCGGTGGACAGCTGGGATCTGGTGTTCAAGCCCGAGAACATGGAAAAGCTCAAGTCCTGCGGCGTGGCGATGCTCGATTCGCCGTCGGAGATCCTGCCGCTGGCCCTGCATTATTTGGGGCTGGACCCGAACAGCCAGAACCCGGATGACTACGAAAAGGCTAAGGCGCTGATGCTGAAGGTTCGGCCGTATGTCACCTACTTCAACTCGGCGAAGTACATGACCGACATCGCCAACGGCGACATCTGCGTGGCCATCGGCTACTCGGGCAGCTTCTATCAGTTCGGCAACCGGGCGAAGGAGGCGGGCAACGGCGTGGTGGTCGACTGGCGCCTGCCGAAGGAGGGCGCGCCGATCTGGTTCGACACGTTCGCCATTCCGAAGAGCGCGCAGAACGTGGCCGAGGCCCATGAGTTCCTGAACAACCTGCTCGATCCCAAGGTGATCGCGCCGATCAGCGATTTCCTCGGCTACCCGAACGCCAACAAGGATTCGATGGCCCTGATCAACAAGGACATCACCGAAAACCCCAACCTGACGCCGACCCCTGCGGCGCTGGCGAAGCTCTACGTGGTGCAGCCGCTGCCGCAGAAGCTGGAGCGGGTGCGCACGCGGGTGTGGACGAGCATCAAGTCCGACAAGTAAGAGCGGGGCTTGTGTGTGGTGAGGGAGCAAACGCCCTCACCACAACGCAAATCACCGGGCATCCGGCTCGGCGGCAGCCTTGCTCCGGCTGACGATCAGGCTCAAGACCACCGACAGCAGAATCACCCCGCCCACCACCGCCAGCGACCATTCCACCGGCATGTGGAACCACGGCATGAGCGTCATCTTGCCGCCGATGAACACCAGCACCAGCGCCAAACCGTACTTGAGCAGATGGAAGCGGTCGGCCATGTCCGCCAGCAGGAAATACAGCGCCCGCAGGCCCATGATCGCGAAGATGTTCGAGGTGAACACGATGAACGGGTCGGTGGTGACGGCGAAGATCGCCGGGATGCTGTCGACCGCGAACATCAGGTCGCTGGCCTCGATCAGCACCAGCACCAGGAACATCGGCGTGGCCCAGCGCACGCCGTTCTGCACCACAAAGAAACGCTCGCCGTGAAACCCGTGGGTGATGCGCAGATGCCCGCGCACCCAGCGCAGCAGCGGGTTCTTGTCCAGGTCCGGCTGGTGCTCGGCGAACATCAGCATCTTGATCCCGGTGACGATCAGGAACGCGCCGAACACATACAAGAGCCAGGCGAACTGCGACACCAGCCACACGCCGGCGAAGATCATCGCCGCGCGCATCACGATGGCCCCGAGCACGCCGTACAGCAGCACCCGACGCTGCAGCTCCGGCGGCACGGCGAAGTAGCCGAAGATCATCACGAACACGAACATGTTGTCGATCGACAGCGATTGCTCGATCAGGTAACCGGTGAGGAACTCCAGGGTTTTGACCTTGGCGATTTCAGGGCCGAACTCGCCGTTCAGGTACCACCAGAGCAGCCCGGCGAAGGCCAGCGCCAGCGCGCACCAGGCGATCACCCAGCCTGACGCTTCGCGCACCGACACCCGATGGGCCTTGCGCCCGCCGAACACGAACAGGTCCAGGGCCAGCATGGCGAGGACGAAGACAATGAAGGCGCCCCACATCCAGGGCTCGCCGATGTTGATGGGTTGCATGCCGTTCTCCCTGTCTTTATGTTTTTCGGGGTGGACGGGGCCATGCTAGTGGGAGCCTTCCGACAAAGAAAAATCGTTTATTTCGTGGGTATTGTTCGTAAATAGCGAAGTGTCGGAATACAACACTTCTTTGCTAACCTCGCTGTCGAGCCAGTCCACCACTCCGGGAGCCAAGATCATCGACACGCCAGATCCTCAAGCCGTCTGCAGCCCGATCACCAGTGCCGCCATATTCATCGTGGCGACCCTCAACGCCGGGGCTGAGGCCGCCGACACCGTGCGCGGTTGGTGCGCCGACGTCGCGGGGCTGACGCGCTCGGTCGGCAAGCGCGTTCCCTCGGGCAACCTGTCTTGCGTCTGCGGGTTTTCCTCCAACGCCTGGGATCGTCTGTTCGGCGGTCCGCGCCCGGCATCCTTGCACGGTTTTCGCGAGTTCGGGGTAGAAGGGCGGCGCGCCGTTTCCACGCCGGGCGACCTGCTGCTGCACATTCGGGCCGACCAGATGGATCTGTGTTTCGAGCTGGCGACGCAGTTGATGTCCGCGCTGGACGGCGCCGTGACGGTGACCGACGAAGTGCAGGGTTTCCGTTATTTCGATATGCGCAGCATCATCGGGTTTGTCGATGGCACGGAAAACCCGGTCGGCCGCAAAGCCGAGCATTTCGCCCTCGTGGGCGATGAAGATCAGGCGTTCAGCGGTGGCAGTTATGTGCTGGTGCAGAAGTACCTGCACAACATGAAGGCGTGGAACGAGTTGTCGGTCGAGGCCCAGGAGCGGGTGATCGGCCGCACCAAACTGTCCGATATCGAGCTGGACGATTCGGTCAAGCCGAGCAATTCCCACAGCGCGCTGACGACAATCACCCAGGATGGCGAAGAGGTGAAGATCCTGCGCGACAACATGCCGTTCGGTCGGCCCGGCGCGGGGGAGTTCGGTACTTACTTCATCGGCTACGCGCGTTCGCCGGAGCCGCTGGAACTGATGCTGGAAAACATGTTCGTCGGCAAGCCGCCCGGCAACTACGATCGGTTGCTGGACTTCAGCACGGCGGTCACCGGCAGCCTGTTCTTTGTGCCTTCGGCGGATCTGCTGGAGGCGTTGGCGGAGCGATAAAAAAGGCGGGATCGAATGATCCCGCCTTTTTTCTCACTTGCCGATCGCCAGGGCTGGCGTACGCGGCGGCACCAGACGCTTCGAGCCGGTTGCCTCAAACGCCGCCGCCAGGCGCAGCAGCGTCGAGTCGTCGTAGGCGCGGCCGGCGAAGGTCAGGCCCACCGGCATGCCGATGTCCGCCATGACACCCATCGGCACGGTCACGGTCGGCACGCCGAGGTGACGGATGGCGAGGTTGCCGTTGGCGACCCAGATGCCGTTGCTCCAGGCGATGTCCGCCGACGCCGGGTTGACGTCCGCGTCCGCCGGGCCGACGTCGGCGTTGGTCGGGAACAGCACGGCGTCGAGGCCGAGGCGGTCCATCCAGTCTTCGAGGTCGAGCTTGCGGGTCTGCTCCAGGCCGCGCAGGCCGTCGGGCAGGGTCGGGATCTGGTCCCACGGCTTGATGCCGCGCTCGGCCATGCGCACGTATTCGTCCATGCCGGCGGCCAGGTCGCCTTCGCGGTTGGGCAGGGTGCCCGGATCGTGCGGGAAGATCTTCGGCCCGTCGACGTCCGCCAGGCGGTTGAGTTTCGGATCGCCGTTGGCCCGCAGGAAATCATCGAACGCCCAGGCCGACAGATCCCACAGCTCGTCGTGCATGAACTCCTTGGACACGATCCCGCGGTTGAACACGGTCGGCGCGCCCGGGCGGTCGCCTTCGCAATTGGACACCAGCGGGAAGTCCACCTCGATCACTTCGGCGCCGGCGGCTTCCAGCGCCTTGCGCGCCTGGTTCCACAAGTCGATCACCGAAGGGCGGGTGTTGATGCGTTGGCCGGTCGGGCCACCGATGCCGGGCGCTTCGCTGGTGCCGGCCTCGGCGTCGGCGTTGATGTACATGCGCGGCACGCCCAGACGCTTGCCGGCCAGGGCCGCAGTGCCGACGGCCAGTTCGGCGTAGGAGGCCGGACGCACCGACGCCACGCTCGGGATCGGCACCCACGGCTGCAGACGCCACAGGTCGCCACGGGTGTCGGTGTCTTCGGCCACGACCACGTCGAGCACTTCAAGCAGGTCGGCCATGGTGCGGGCGTAGGGCACGACCACGTCCATGGTCGGCGTCAGCGGCCAGTTGCCGCGCACCGAAATCACCCCGCGCGACGGCGTGTAGGCGCACAGGCCGTTGTTGGAGGCCGGGCCGCGGCCGCTCGACCAGGTTTCCTCGGCCAGGCCGAACGCCGAGTAGCTGGCGGCGGTGGCAGTGCCGGCGCCGTTCGACGAGCCGGAGGCGAAGGGAGCGGTCAGATAAGCGGCGTTGTACGGGCTTTCGGCGCGGCCGTAGACGCCGCGCTGCATCCCACCGTTGGCCATCGGCGGCATGTTGGTCTTGCCCAGGCAGATCGCCCCGGCGGCGCGCAGGCGTTCGATGGTGAACGCATCGCGGTGGGCGACCAGGTCGGCGAAGGCCGGGCTGCCGGACGCAGCGGTCAGGCCCTTGACCAGGTAGCTGTCCTTGGCGGTGTAGGGGATGCCGTCCAGCGGGCCGAGGGTCTTGCCGGCGGCGCGGCGGGCGTCGGAGGCCTCTGCTTCCTTCAGGGCTTCAGGGTTGCGCACCACCACGGCGTTGAGGGCGGTGGCGGTCTGCGGGCCGTCGTAGGCGTCGATCCGCGCGAGATAAGCCTGCACCAGCTCGACCGCGGTGGTCTGGCCCGATTCCAGGGCTGCGCGCAATTGGGCAATGGAAACTTCAGTGACTTCGATCATGCTGTTACCGCCGACAGGTTCTCAGATGGGTTGTTCGTCATGGTTATCGTGGCACGGTGTCAAGAATCCTTGATGAGCGAGACTCTACCCTGAAGTGATGCGGATGGGGTATTCAAATTCGATAAATATCGGCATTTATCATCGAAAAAATTCACCGGGCGTCTCTCCGAACTGTTGCCGGAACGCGGCGATGAAGGCCGAAGTTGAATCATAGCCGCAGGCCAGCGCCACATCGGTGACCCGTTCGCCCCGTTCCAGCGGCGTCAGGGCGCCGAGCAGGCGCAGGCGCTGGCGCCAGGCCCGGAAGGTCAGGCCGGTGTCGCGCAGGAACAGGCGGCTGAGGGTCTTTTCGGTGACGCCGAACCGGTCGCTCCAGTGCTGCAGCGTGGTCGACTGATCGGGATGCTGCTCAAGGCTGCGGTAGATCTGCTGCAAGCGGCTGTCCTGGGGCAGTGGCAGCATCAGGTCGATTTGCGGGGCTTCGGCCAACTGGTCGAGGATCACCTGAGCGAGCCGACCGTGGGGGCCGTCCAGGTCGTACTCCACCGGCACGCCGCTGAAGGTGCGGATCAGCTCGCGCAGCAAGTCGTTCACGGCCAGCACATGACACCGTTGCGCCGCCCGGCCTGCGACGCTGCAATCGATGTACAGGCTGCGCATTTCCGTGTGCGGCGAACTGAACACCCGATGCGGCACGCCGGCCGGGATCCACACCGCCCGCTCCGGCGGGGCGACGAAGCGCCCGGCGGCGGTCTGCACTTCCAGCACGCCCTGGATCGCGTAAGACAACTGCACCCACGGGTGGCTGTGGCGGCGGGTGAGGGCGCGGTTGGGCAGCGATTCGGTGCGGCCGTAGAGCGGTCGCGGCAGGCTGGGCAGTCCGGGAATGCTGCGTCTGACGCTTTTGTCGTGTCCTTTAGGCGGCATCTGTGGGCTCTTCGGCGTTAGTCGGTCATTGCCGATCACGTTAGAGTCGCCTTCACGTACTGGCAACCCCCGGAAGACCGCTTATGACCCGCCCACGCTTGTTACCCGACAACTTCACCCTGACCCTGATCGGCGTGGTGCTGCTGGCCAGTTTCCTGCCCGCCAGCGGCCAGGTCGCGGTCGGCTTCGGCTGGCTGACCAACATCGCCATCGCGCTGCTGTTCTTTCTGCATGGCGCCAAGCTTTCGCGGGAGTCGATCATCGCCGGCGCCGGCCACTGGCGCCTGCATTTGCTGGTGTTCGGCCTGACGTTCGTGCTGTTCCCGCTGCTGGGCCTAGCGCTCAAGCCGCTGCTGTCGCCGCTGATCGGCGACAACCTGTACATGGGCATGCTCTATCTGTGCGCGCTGCCGGCCACGGTGCAATCGGCGATTGCGTTCACTTCGCTGGCCCGGGGCAACATTCCGGCGGCGATCTGCAGCGCGGCGGCCTCCAGCCTGTTCGGGATCTTCCTGACGCCGCTTTTGGTGACGCTACTGTTGAACGTCCATGGTGACGGCGGTTCGACCCTTGATGCCATCGTGAAGATCAGCGTGCAGCTGCTGTTGCCGTTCATCGCCGGACAGATCGCCCGGCGCTGGATCGGCGCCTGGGTCGGGCGCAACAAGCATTGGCTCAAGTTCGTCGATCAGGGTTCGATCCTGCTGGTGGTTTACGGCGCCTTCAGCGAGGCGGTGAACGAAGGCATCTGGCATCAGATCCCGGTGTTGGATCTGTTCGGGCTGGTGGTGGTGTGCTGCATCCTGCTGGCGCTGGTGCTGCTGGCGTCCACGGTGCTGGGCAAGGCGTTCGGCTTCAGCCAGGAAGACCGCATCACCATTCTGTTCTGCGGTTCGAAGAAGAGCCTGGCAACCGGTGTGCCGATGGCCCAGGTGCTGTTCGCCGGCAGCACGATCGGCGTGCTGATCCTGCCGCTGATGCTGTTTCATCAGATTCAGTTGATGGTGTGTGCAGTGCTGGCGCAGCGATATGCCAAACGGCCGGAGTCGATTCCTGAACTGATGGCTCAGGTGGATCCATAAGGGAGTTGGCTAAGTAAGGGAGGGTGAAACGAGGAAGAAAATGGCAGGGGCGGCTGGATTCGAACCAACGCATGGCAGGATCAAAACCTGCTGCCTTACCGCTTGGCGACGCCCCTGTATTCGGTTGGCCTGTCTGGCTTCCCGGAAAGTGCGCGAAATTTAACAACATTTTTTCCGTCTGGGAAGCCCCGAACGAAATAATTTTCTTGGAAAACAGCCTGTTATCTTTTTTGCGCCGCCCGTGACGGCTCATTTCGCCGCTTTTCCTACAGCGTCCCCGAGTATTTCACCGCCGCAGCGGCACGGGAGGGGACGTTCAGCGTGCGCAGCAACGAAGACACATGAATGCGCACGGTAAACGGAGATATATCGAGTTCCCGGGCGATTTCCTTGTTCGTCTTGCCTTGGGCGATCAGCCGCAGCACTTCCTGCTGACGGGCGGTCAACGCCGTGCCGGATTCCAGCGGCAACAGGCCCGAAGGCGCAAACCTGACCAGCACTTCACCCTCGCGGATGGCCAGGATCGCCTGGCCGATCTCGTCCGGGGCGATGTTCTTGCCGATGAACCCGTCGATCCCGGCGGCCATCACTTCGCCGATCAGCGTTTCGTCGTCCACCATCGACACCACGATCAATGTGGTGCGCGGCCATTGCAGGCGCAGTTGCGCCAATTGGTCGAGGCTGGTCAGGCCGGGAAAGCGCAGGTCGAGGATCAGTGTGTCCGGCTCGTCGCCTGACCGGAGCAAGCGCTGCACGGCCTCGAAATCGCCGGCCTCGTCGACGGCGGCCTCGGGCAACAGGCGCTGGACGGTGCGCAGCAGCGCTTCGCGAAACAGCGGGTGATCGTCGGCTATGATGATTCGGCAAGCCATGGCTGCACCCTCCCTGGGTCTGGCGTTCCGTTGGCTTGCACCTTAGCACCGGGCAAAGGCGTTGCCTGTTGGTTCGTGCTGGATCTGACGACTGCCGCACAAGGACGTTCCCATGAAGTTCGAAAAGAACACCGAGCTCGACCAGGCCAACCTGCGCATCATTCTGGCGAGCGTGGCCCTGGCCTACATCAGCGTGCTGGGCTTTCTGCCGGGGCAGCGGGTGGACACCTACCTGCCGATCATCGCCTACATCAGCGTGTTCCTGCTGGCGTCGGCGGTGCTGCGCCAGGCCATTGTGCGTTGGCCCGGGCATTATCCGGCGCGGCGGATCTTCGGCATGGTCAACGACTACACCGGCACCTCGTTCGGGCTGGTGATGGGCGGCGCCACCGCGTTGCCGCTGTATGCGGTGATGGTCTGGGTCAACCTGGGCAACGGCATGCGCTACGGTTCGCGTTACCTGGCGATCGCCACGGCGCTGGCGTTGGCGGCGCTGGTCGTGGTGTACAGCCTGACGCCGGTGTGGCAGGCGCAGCCGTTCATGGTGCTGATGCTGATGATCACCAGCACGGTGATTCCGTTCTATGCGCACCTGCTGCTGGAACGCACGCGCAAGGCGTCGGAAGAGGCGGTCGCGGCCAATCTGGAGAAGTCGCGGTTCCTGGCCCAGGCCAGCCACGACCTGCGCCAGCCGATCCACTCCATCGGCCTGTTCACCGCGTGCCTGCGCGAGTCCCGCCTGGGTGACGAAGAGCGCCGGCTGGTGGACAACATCGACCGTTCGCTGCTCAACGTCTCGCAGCTGTTCCGTTCGATCCTCGACCTCTACACCCTCGACAACGGGCGGATCCAGCCCAAGCTCCAGACGTTCGAACTGGGCGAATGGCTGGCCGACCTGATCCGCCAGAACGCCGAAGCCGCACGCTGGGCCGGCGTGGAACTGCGCCTGCGTCCGTCCCGGCACTGGGTTCGCACCGACCCGGCGCTGCTGGCGACCATGGTGCAGAACGTCCTGTCCAACTGCTTCAAGTACGGTGCGCACCGGCCGGTGCTGATCGGCGTGCGCAAGCGTGCCGGCGGGCTGGCCATCGTCGTGTACGACTGCGGCAACGGCATCGCCGAGGAACATCTGCCGAAGGTCTTCGAGGAGTTCTACCGGGTTCGCCAGTTACGGGACAAGGATGTGGAGGGCGTGGGGCTGGGGCTGTCGATCGTCAAACGGTTGGGGCAACTGATCGGTGTCGGGGTGACGCTGCGCTCGCGGCTCGGGCATGGCACGGCGGTGACCCTGTTCGGATTGCCGTTGGCGACGGCGCCTGCGTTGCCGGCGGTGCGCGATGAGGCGCGTCAGGCGGGCATGCTGACTGGGCTGAAAGTGTGTCTGGTAGAGGATGACCGCAACGTGCTGCTGGCCACGTCGGCGCTGCTCGAGCGTTGGGGGTGCGTGGTGCAGGCCGAGACGACGGGGCAGGGGCTGGTGACGGACTGCGACATCATCGTCGCCGACTACGACCTGGGAGCCCACGGCACCGGCATCGAGTGCATCGACGACATTCGCCGGCAGCGCGGTCAGGCGGTGCCGGCGATGATCATCACCGGGCATGACATCGAGAAAATCCAGGCGGCGCTGCATGACCGTCGGATCGCCATCCTGTCAAAACCGGTGCGTCCGGCCGAGCTGCGCGCGACCTTGCGTGCGCTGCGCGAGCGGCGGGACGAGCCGGTGGGCGCCGGCAGCGACAGCCTGGCGTGAGGGCGGATCCGGTTACCGGTACGGGATCGGCGAGGCGCCTTTGGGCAGGCAGGTCAGCGGCGGCGACATGATCCCCATGCTGGCCACGGCGACGATCGCGCCGCTGGGCAGCTCGCAGTTGTACTCGCCGCCGGCGGTGTAGGCCGTGTAATAGGTGAGGGTGCTGTCGCTGCGCACGTTGGCGATCTTGGTGACGGGCTGGCCGATCACGGTCTGGGCCCGTTCCTTCATGCTGTCTTCGGTGGGTTTGGCGGTCTGGCAACCGGCGGCGCCGGCCAGCAGCGCACCGATGACAGCGAGTTTGCAGAGGCGTGAGTGCAGTTTCATGGTGTGTCTTCCTTGGTGTTGTTCTTTTTCCGGGCGCGACGGTGCCGTGCACGGTGCAAGGGCCGTGTGGGGAAGCGTCGGGGGTTGCGGGGACTATAGCGCCGGGCGACGCAGCGGTCATTAGCACAAATGTGCTAGCGGGGACGAAACGGGCGGTCGGATGGGACCGCCCGTTTTACCTGGCTGGGCCGGTTATTGAGGGCTGTTGAACTGGTCGGAATAGCTGCCGGTCATGAGCGCCGAGGCGACCCGGTCGGAGCCGACGCCGACGCGGGAGTAGGCCAGCCGGTTGGCGCCGACCTTGTCCGCGCCATCGGCGGCCAGGGCGCCTGCACCGACATGGTCGGAACCGTCGGAAGCCACAGCGCCTGCGCCGACATGATCGGAACCGTCGGAGGCCACAGCGCCCGCGCCGACGTGGTCAGAGCCATCGGAAGCCACAGCGCCCGCGCCGACATGATCGGAACCGTCGGAAGCCACGGCGCCCGCGCCGACGTGGTCAGAGCCATCGGAAGCCACGGCGCCTGCGCCGACGTGGTCAGAGCCATCGGAAGCCACAGCGCCTGCGCCGACATGATCGGAACCGTCGGAGGCCACAGCGCCCGCGCCTACATGATCGGAGCCGTCGGAAGCCACAGCGCCCGCGCCTACATGATCGGAGCCGTCGGAAGCCACAGCGCCTGCGCCGACGTGGTCGGAACCGTCGGAGGCCACAGCGCCCGCGCCTACATGATCGGAGCCGTCGGAAGCCACAGCGCCCGCGCCGACGTGGTCGGAACCGTCAGAGGCCACGGCGCCCGCGCCGACATGGTCGGAGCCGTCGAAAGCCACAGCGCCCGCGCCGACGTGGTCAGAACCGTCAGAGGCAACGGCACCCGCACCGACATGATCCGAGCCATCGGACGCCAACGCCTGCGGCTGCGCCGCCCAGGCCACAGGCACCACCACCGTTGCGGCCACCGCAAGAACGACGCCTGTCAAAAGCTTGTGTTTCATGATCTTCTCCACGACCCATCAGCCACAACGCGTCCGAGCGGCGTCCGTCGGCTGCACCGGCGGCAGGGCTCGTTGGCCCGGGGTTAACCAGATTGGCGATTGGCACGGGCGCACCGCCAGGTGCACGGGTGTCGACGTACTGCATGAAACTTCGTTAGCGAACTGAAAAGTATAGTCGGCCAATCGTCGGCGACGGAGGCCGCTCGGCCCGGGGCGATAGTCGGTTAACGTCCTTGCGGGCGGGCGCTAGAAGGAAATCGGTCTAAAAAGGGCGTTTCGGATTTCAAAGCCTTTGCTAGGCTCATAGGTGTAGGCGAACACGCAGACTGATGCGCAAGCGGATAGCGAGGAAGCGTTGGGCGCGTTCCGAAGGGTACACGGTTAGAAAGATCCCCGCGCTGGGATCCAGCCCTTATGCCGTGTGAAGCAGCAGAGCACATTGCCTGTACTGTGGGAGTCCTGATAAACCTCGTAAGCCAGAGACCAGCACTGGCCGCCTACTCGAACACCAAAGCCCGCCTTGTGCGGGCTTTGACGTTTCGGGGCCTATATCTTCGCCAACGCCTGCGCCAGGTCGGCGCGCAGGTCCTCGACATCTTCCACGCCCACGGACAGGCGCACCAGCGTATCGCCGATGCCCAGCCGCGCGCGGGTCTCTGCCGGGATGGTGGCGTGGGTCATGATCGCCGGGTGCTCGATCAGGCTTTCCACGCCGCCGAGGCTTTCGGCCAGGGCGAAGATCTTCACGTTCTCCAGGAAGCGTCGGGCGCCGGCCAGGTCGCTGTTCACGTCCAGGGAGATCATCCCGCCGAAACCGCGCATCTGCCGTTTCGCCAGTTCATGCTGCGGGTGCGACGGCAGGCCCGGGTAATAGACGCGCTTGACCTGCGGCTGGCGCTCCAGCCACTGCGCCAGTTCCAGGGCGTTGCTGCAATGGCGCTCCATGCGCAGCGCCAGGGTCTTCACGCCGCGCAGGGTGAGGAACGCGTCGAACGGCCCGGCGATCGCGCCGACCGCGTTCTGCAGGAAGCCCAGGCGCTCGGCGAGTTCCGCGTTCTGCCCGACCACGGCGATGCCGCCGATCACGTCGGAGTGACCGTTGAGGTACTTGGTGGTCGAGTGCAGCACGATGTCGAAGCCCAGCTCCAGCGGACGCTGGATGTACGGGCTGGCGAACGTGTTGTCGGCCACGCACAGGATGCCCCGCGCCCGGCAGGTGCGGGCGATGGCCGCGAGGTCGACCAGACCCAGCAACGGGTTGGTCGGGGTCTCGACGATGACCATGCGGGTGTCGTCCTGCAGCGACGCTTCGAAGGCCGACAGGTCGCTCAGGTCGACATAGGTGAAACGGTGTCCGGCGCTGTGCTGGCGCACCTTGTCGAACAGGCGGAACGTGCCGCCGTACAGGTCGTTGCCCGACACGACGTGCGAGCCGGCCTCAAGCAGTTCGAGCACCGTGGAAATGGTCGCCAGGCCCGAGGCGAAGGCGAACGCCCGGGTGCCGCCCTCCAGATCCGCCACGCAGCGCTCCAGGGCGAACCGGGTCGGATTGTGCGAGCGGCCGTAGTCGAAGCCCTTGTGCACACCGGGGCTGTCCTGCAGGTAGGTGGAGTTGGCGTAGATCGGCGGCATCAGCGCCCCGGTGGTCGGGTCCGGCGTTTGCCCGGCGTGGATCACGCGGGTGGCGAAGCCCCGTGGCGGGGCGTTTTCATCGTGCTGGCTCATGCCAGGGATCTCCGTAGTTGGTTGAGCATGTCGACGCGGGTGATCAGGCCATGGAAGCCCGAGGCGTCGGCGATGATCGCCACCAGGCCGCGGTTGAGGACCTTCTCCAGCTCGGCCAGGTCGGCGTTCGGCGCCAGGGTCTGCAGCTTGTCGGTCATCGCGCTGGCGACGGTCTTGCGAAAATGCGCAGCGTCCTCATGGACGCCGAGCAGGATGTCGGATTCGTCGATCACACCGACCAGCTGGCGGCCTTCGACCAGGACGGGCAGCTGCGACACATCGGCCAGGCGCATGCGCTGGAAGGCCGTGAGCAGGGTGTCTTCCGGGCCGACGCTGATCACCCGGCCGTCCTCGAAGCGTCGGGCCACCAGGTCGCGCAGGTCGCCGTAGCGCTTGCGCGCCAGCAGGCCCTGGTCGTTCATCCACTGATCGTTGTAGACCTTGGACAGGTAGCGGGTGCCGGTGTCGCAGACGAAGCTGACCACCCGTTTCGGTTCGGTCTGCTCGCGGCAGTAGCGCAGCGCGGCGGCGAACAGGGTACCGGTGGAGGAACCGCCGAGAATGCCTTCGACCCGCAGCAGTTGGCGGGCGTGGTCAAAGCTTTCTTCGTCGCTGATGGAATAGGCGTGGCGCACGCTGGAGAGGTCGGAGATCGACGGGATGAAGTCCTCGCCGATGCCTTCCACCGCCCAGGAACCGGCGGTGCCGAGGTGGCCGCTGCGGCTGTATTCGGCCATCACCGAGCCGACCGGGTCGGCCAGCACCATTTCAAGGTCCGGCTGCACGCGCTGGAAGAACCGGGTCAGGCCGGTGAGCGTGCCGGCGGAGCCGACGCCGACGACGATGGCGTCCAGGTCATGTTCGGTCTGCGCCCAGATTTCCGGGGCGGTGCTGCATTCGTGGGCCAGCGGGTTGGCGGGGTTGTTGAACTGGTCGGCGAAGAAGGCGCCGGGAATGTCCTTGGCCAGGCGTGCGGCGACGTCCTGGTAGTACTCGGGGTGGCCCTTGCCGACGTCGGAGCGGGTGATGTGCACTTCGGCGCCCATGGCCTTGAGGTGCAGGACCTTTTCGGTGGACATCTTGTCCGGCACCACCAGCACCACCCGGTAGCCTTTGGCGCGGCCCACCAGGGCCAGGCCCAGGCCGGTGTTGCCGGCGGTGGCCTCAACGATGGTGCCGCCGGGCTGGAGGCGGCCGTCGCGTTCGGCGGCGTCGATCATGGCCAGGCCGATGCGGTCCTTGATCGATCCGCCGGGGTTCTGCGATTCGAGTTTGAGAAACAGCGTGCACGGCCCGGTGTCGAAGCGGGTGACACGAACCAGCGGTGTGTTGCCTATCAGCCCAAGCACTGCAGGGCGTGAATCCTTTGACATCTCTTCACCTCGTTTGTGGTGATTGATCGCGATCCATTCGCGGGGAACAAGCTCGCATGCAACATAGGCCCGGATGGTCTGCGCCGCAACCTTTCGCTGGTTGGGCCAATGGTTTGGGGCGTGGGTGCGGCAAGGTCCGATTGCGGTTTTCGTTCGAACGCCGCTAATATACGTTCCATATGCATTTCATATCAGGTATTGCCGTGGGCATCGTAAAAATCTCCGAGGACATGCACGAGAACCTGCGCATCTCCAGCAGCGCACTCAGCCGTTCGATCAACGCACAGGCCGAGCACTGGATGCGCATCGGCATGCTTGCCGAGCTGCACCCCAACCTGGATCACAGCGCCATCTGCCGCTTGCTGATCCGCGCCGAGCAGGCGGGCGGTCTCGATCTGCAGCGTCTGTGCACGTTGGCGGATGCCTCGTCTGCGGCCTCGTCTGCGCAGAGGACCGAAGCATGAGAAACCCGATCAAGATCAACACCGCCGCCGACATCGCCCAATCGCGGGAGGCGGGCCGTTTGGCCGCCGAAGTGCTGGCCATGCTGGTGCCCCACGTCAAGGCCGGGGTCTCCACCGACGACCTCGACCGTCTGTGCAACGACTATATCGTCAACGTGCAGAAGGCGATTCCCGCCAACGTCGGTTATCACGGTTTCCCGAAGACGGTGTGCGCGTCGGTCAACGAGGTCGTGTGCCACGGCATTCCGTCGGGCCGCAAGCTGAAGGACGGCGACATCGTCAACCTCGACATCGCGGTGATCAAGGACGGCTGGTTCGGCGACACCAGCCGCATGTACGTGGTCGGCGAGCCGACGCCCGAGGCCCGGCACCTGATCAAGACCACCTACGACGCCATGTGCGCCGGCATCCGCGCCGTGCGCCCGGGCGCGACCCTGGGCGACATTGGCTTCGCGATCCAGAGCCTGGCGGAGCGGGAAGGCTTCAGCGTGGTGCGCGAGTACTGCGGGCACGGCATCGGCAAGGTCTATCACGATGAGCCGCAGGTGCTGCACTACGGGCATCCGAACCAGGGCCTGAAGCTGAAGGCGGGGATGATCTTCACCGTCGAACCGATGCTCAACGCCGGTAAGCGCCATGTGAAAAGCCTGGCCGACGGCTGGACCGTGGTGACCAAGGACCAGTCGCTCTCGGCGCAGTGGGAGCACATGGTGGCGGTGACCGAGGACGGCTTCGAAGTGCTGACGGCGTGGCCGGACGAGATCGCAGGGTTTGCGCCGATCCTTCGGTCGTAAAAAAGGGCCGGCACCGCCCGACGCGATGCCGGCCCGAAGGTGACACTTCCTAGACGCCGCGATCCCTGTGGGAGCGGGCTTGCCCGCGATGGCGGTGGGCCAGGCAACATGGATGTCGGCAGTGCCGGCCTCATCGCTGGCAAGTTGAGTCGTCGCACCGCAGCTCCCACAGGTTCTGTGGTGTGCAGGGATCTCTTGTGGCGATGCCGGGCTCAGTGAGCGCCGGCCGCCTTGTTCAAGTCGCTTTCCGCCCATTCGGTGTACACGCAGGCGTCCGCCGTGGCCCAGCGCACCTGCACCGGATCGCCGGCCTTGAGCGGCATGCCGGCAGCGGACAGGGCCTTGACCGTCATTGCGGTGCCGCCCGGCGTGACCACGCTGCACGTCTGGCTTTCGCCGAGGAACAGCACCTCCACCACCTTGGCCGACACCTCGTTCCAGCCGGCGGCCAGCGGTTCGTTGACCGCTTGCTGCACGCTCAATGCCAGGGCCTTTTCCGGGCGCACCATCAGCAGCACGTCCTGCCCGCTGTGCAGGCCGGCGGTGAGGCGGATCGACAGCGCTTGCCCTTCGAAATCCGCCGCCCCGTTGCCCTGGGCCTTGAGCCGCAGGAAGTTCGAGTTGCCGAGGAACGACGCCACGAAGGCGTTCGGCGGGTTCTGGTACAGGTCGTAGCCGCTGCCCAGGCCGACGATCTTGCCGTGGCTGAAGATCGCGATGCGCTGGGACAGGCGCATGGCTTCTTCCTGGTCGTGGGTCACGTAGACGATGGTGATGCCCAGGCGCCGGTGCAGCTGGCGCAATTCGTCTTGCAGGTCTTCACGCAGCTTCTTGTCCAACGCGCCGAGAGGCTCGTCCATCAGCAGGATGCGCGGCTCGTAGACCAGCGCCCGGGCGATGGCGACCCGTTGCTGCTGGCCGCCGGACAACTGCGAAGGGCGACGGTGGGCGAACTGTTCCAGTTGCACCAGCTTGAGCATCGCATCGACGCGCTTGTCCCGCTCGGCGGCGGCGAGCTTGCGGATCGCCAGGGGGAAGGCGATGTTGTCGCGCACCGAAAGGTGCGGGAACAGCGAGTAGCGCTGGAACACCATGCCGATGTCGCGCTTGTGCGGCGGCACGTTCACCAGCGACTGGCCGTTGACCAGGATCTCGCCGCTGCTCGGCGTCTCGAAGCCGGCGAGCATCGACAGCGTGGTGCTCTTGCCCGAGCCGCTGGAGCCCAGGAAGGTGAGGAATTCGCCGTCCTTGATGTCCAGCGAGATGTTGTCCACGGCGGCGAAATCGCCGTAGTGCTTGTTAAGGTGGCGCAGGCTGACCAGGGGTTTGTCGCTCTGCTGGGATGCGTCTTTGATCACGGCACTCATGTCGTACTCCTGGGCGCTCAGGCGCGGATTTCGTTGCGCCGGCGCAGGGCGGCGGCGATCACCATGACCAGCACCGACAGGCCGATCAGCAGCGTCGAGGCGACGGCGATCACGGGTGTCAGGTCCTGACGCAGGGTGGTCCACATTTTCACGGGAAGGGTCTGCAGGGTCGGGCTGGCCATCATCACGCTCAGCACCACTTCGTCCCACGAGACGAGGAAGGCGAAGAGGGCGCCGGCGACCATGCCCGGACGGATCGCCGGGAACGTCACCTTGAACACCGCCTGCAGGCGTGAGGCGCCGCAGATCACCGCCGCGTCTTCGATCGACTGGTCGAACAGCTTCAGCGAGTTGATGATCGAGATGATGGTGAACGGCAGGGCGACGATCACGTGGCTGACGACGAAGGCGAACATCGTCCCGGTGTAGCCGAGCTTGAGGAACAGCGCGTACACCGCCACGGCGATGATCACCAGCGGCACGATCATCGGCAGGGTGAACAGGCCGTAGAGCATTTCCCGGCCGGGAAAGCGCCCGCGCACCAGGGCGAAGGCGGTCGGCAGGCCCAGGGCCACGGCGCAGACGGTGGTCAGCACCGCGACCTTGAGGCTGGCCATGGCCGCGCTCATCCAGTCGGCATTGGAGAAGAACTGCACGTACCACTTCAGTGTCCAGCCCGGCGGCGGGAACACCAGCCACTGGGACGAGCCGAACGACAGCAGCACGATGAACACGATGGGCAGCAGCAGGAACAGGCCGATCAGCCCGGTCGTCGCGTACAGGCCCAGGCGCATCCGGCGGCTCATGGCATTGGGTGTCAGGAGCATGTCGGCTTACCTCGCGTTGCTGGCGCCAACCGGGGATTCCGGCTGAAGCTTCAGGTAGAAGTAGAACAGCACCAGGGTGATGACGATCAGCAACGCGGCGCCGGCGCTGGCCAGGCCCCAGTTGAGGAACGACTGCACCTGCTGAATGATGAACTCCGGCAGCATCATGTTCTGCGCCCCGCCCAGCAGCGCCGGGGTGACGTAGTAACCGAGCGACATCACGAACACCATCAGCCCGCCGGACGCCAGCCCCGGCCGGCACAGCGGCAGGAACACCCGGAAGAAGTTGGTCCAGGGGCTGGCGCCGCAGATCGAGCCGGCCTGCAGGATCATCGGGTCGATGGCCTGCATGGTCGCCTGCAGCGGCAGCACGATGAACGGGATCATGATGTAGCTCATGCCGATCACCACGCCGGTGAGGTTGTGCACCATCTCCAGCGGCTGGTCGATGATGCCCATCGCCATCAGGGCCTTGTTGATCACCCCCGAGGCCTGCAACAGCACCAGCCAGGAGTAGGTGCGCGCCAGCAGGCTGGTCCACATCGACAGCAGCACGATGTTGAGCATCCAGCGGCCCCAGCCGCGCGGCACCAAGGTGATCGCCCAGGCCAGCGGGAAGCCCAGCAGCAGGCTGAACAGGGTCACCAGCCCGGCCACCGAAAAGGTGTTGAGCAGCACCCGCGCGTAGGCCGAGTTGGCGAACAGCTGCTGGTAGTTGCCCAGGCCCGGCTCAGGCTCCAGCACGCCGCGCAGCAGCAGGCCGATCAGCGGCGCGAGAAAGAACAGGCCGAGGAACAGCAGCGCCGGGGCCAGGTTGCCGGCGCCGCGCCAGCGTTGTTTGAGGGACGGGGCTTGCGCCATGGCACTCGCCTTGACCGGGGCCGGGCCGGCAGCGCTGGCAGCGCTCCCGGCGGCAGTGGAGGGACGGGACGCGGTGGCCGCCATTTTCATTTGACCAGCCATTCGTTCCACCGTGTCGCGATGGCCGGACCGTTCTTGGCCCAGTATGCGAAATCAAGGGTGATCTGATCCTTAGCGTAGGCAGTCGGCAGGTTGGGGGCCAGCGTCGAGTCCAGACGCGCCACGCTGTCGACGTTGACCGGGGCGTAGGCGGTCAGGTTGGAGAAGTCGGCCTGGCCTTTGGCGCTGCTGGCGCTGGCCAGGAACTTCATCGCCGCGTCCTTGTTCTTAGAGCCCTTCGGCACGACCAGGATGTCGGCCATCACCAGGTTCTGCTTCCAGCTCACGCCCACCGGCGCGCCGTCCTGCTGCAGGGCGTAGGTGCGGCCGTTCCAGAACTGGCCGAGGCTAGCCTCGCCGGACGCGAGCAATTGCTGCGACTGGGCGCCGCCGCCCCACCAGACGATGTCTTTCTTGATGGTGTCGAGTTTCTTGAAGGCACGGTCCAGGTCCAGCGGGTAGAGCTTGTCCGCAGGCACGCCGTCGGCCAGCAGGGCCAGCTCCAGCACGCCGGGGCTCGGCCATTTGTACAGGGCGCGCTTGCCGGGGTAGGTCTTGGTGTCGAACAGGGCGCTCCAGTCCTGGGGCTTGTTGGCGCCGACCTTGCCTTCGTTGTAGCCGAGCACGAAGGAGAAGAAGAACGAGCCGACGCCGTGGTCGCTGACGAAGCGCGGGTCGATCTTGTCGCGCTGGATCTGCTTGAAGTCGAGGGGTTCGAGCAGGCCTTCGGCGGCGGCGCGCAGGGCGAAGTCGGCTTCGACATCGACCACGTCCCACTGCACGTTGCCGCTTTCGACCATGGCCTTGAGCTTGCCGTAGTCGGTGGGGCCGTCCTGCACGACGGTGATGCCGCTGGCCTTGCTGAACGGGTCGGCCCAGGCCTGCTTCTGCGCATCCTGGGTGCTGCCGCCCCAGCTGACGAAGTTCACGCTTTCGGCGGCCATTGCAGCGGGGCCGGTCACGCTCAGCAGTCCCGCAAGAAGGATTGCGGTTGCAGCTTTGTTCAACACCATTTTCACGCCCTCATTGTTGTGTTTTTCAGCGGGCTTGCGTTGTTGCCCGCCTGTCGGGAGCAGTAGAGGGACGGCTTCGTCAGCTCGTCCGGTCTATGGAATATCATATTATGGTATTCCAAACTTTGTGCAAGCATTTTGCCGTACCGGTTATCCGGCAAACGGCGTCACTCGGTGAAGGGAATGCTCTCGACCACTTCCAGGTCGTAGCCGGTCAAACCGGCATATTTCAGCGGCGGCCCGAGGTGGCGCAGTTTGCCGACGCCCAGGTTCTGCAGAATCTGCGCCCCGGTGCCCACTTCAGAATAGATCCGCGACTGCGAACGGCTGAACTGGCGCGGTGGCTGGGTCAGTTGCGGCACCCGCTCCAGCAGCGCCTGGGAGGACTCATGGTTGGCCAGCACCACGACCACGCCATGGCCCTCGGCCGCGACCCGTTGCAGCGCCGCCCACAGCGTCCAGTTGCGCGGCCCGTTGTACTCGGCGCCGACCAGGTCGCGCAGTGGGTCGATCACATGCACGCGCACCAGCGTCGGCTGCTCGCGGCGCAGTTCGCCCATCACCATGGCCATGTGCACGCCGCCCTCGATGCGGTCCTCGAAGGTGATCAGGCGGAAGGTGCCGTGCACCGTCGGCAGCTCACGTTCGCCGATGCGCTCGATGGTGTGCTCGGTGCTCAGGCGGTAGTGGATCAGGTCGGCGATGGTGCCGATCTTGATCCCGTGCTTTCGTGCGAAGGCTTCAAGGTCCGGTCGGCGGGCCATGGTGCCGTCGTCGTTCATCACCTCGACGATCACCGAGGCGGGCGTGAAGCCGGCCAGGCGCGCCAGGTCGCAACCGGCCTCGGTGTGCCCGGCACGGGTCAGCACGCCGCCTTCGCGGGCGCGCAGGGGGAAGATGTGGCCGGGCTGCACCAGATCCTCGGCGCAGGCATCGGGCGCCACCGCGGCGGCCACGGTGCGGGCGCGGTCGGCGGCGGAGATCCCGGTGGTGACGCCCACCGCCGCTTCGATGGAGACGGTGAACGCGGTGCTGAACACGCTGCCGTTGCTCGGCACCATTTGCTCCAGGCCCAGCCGCTGGCAATGTTCGTCGGTCAAGGTCAGGCAGATCAGCCCGCGAGCCTCCCGGGCCATGAAGCTGATCGCTTCGGGCGTGCAGCGGTCGGCGGCCAGCAGCAGGTCGCCTTCGTTCTCCCGGTCCTCGTCATCGACCAGCAGCACCATTTTGCCGAGGCGGTAATCTTCGAGGATTTCTTCGATAGTGTTGAAGGGCATGCTGGACTCCCGGTGTCTGTTGGAAATTTGTGGTATACCATAATACAAATTCAACCGAGAGGTCACTATGAAGGCTTACTGGATTGCTCATGTGGACGTCACCGACCCGGACCGCTACAGCCAATACACCCAACGCGCGCCGAAGGCGTTCGCCGAGTACGGCGGACGTTTCCTGGCCCGGGGCGGGCGCAGCGAAGCGATGGAGGGCAGGGCGACGCCGCAGCGCAGCGTGGTGATTGAGTTCGACAGCTACGAACAGGCGGTGGCGTGCTATCGCTCGGTGGCGTATCAGGAAGCGAAAAGCTACCGGGAGGAATGGGCGAGGGCGGAAGTCATTATTGTGGAAGGGATGGCGCCGTAAGGGCTTGCTTGCAAGGCTGCGCGAAATACAGCGAAATGCGCGGCTTGTCATTCATCGAAGGACGAGCCGCGCGTACGCAATCCAGAGCTCAGCACGGGATTTTCTTGCCTGCGGATTCACAAGCCATGCTCGAAGGGATTATTGAGGCACACCATGACAAGAGGAATGTTTGCAAATAGGCGAATTGGCTATTGGCTGCTGGGCGTTCTATTTGTAAATGCGATCTTTCTGGCGTTTCTGATTTTCGGGAACGGCTCGAAGGAACGTGATTTGGAGAGGGTTAAAACCACAGAGCCACTGCTGATCGAAGGGCAAAGTGGCGATGACAATTACTATGTCCTCCCCATCGGGACGACGCTATACCACGATAAAAGCTTTCCTGAAGGGCACGATCGCTATGTTGTCTATCTGAACCACAAAGGTTCAATCGCTCACGAAGAGGTTCCCATGAAGCCTGAGTATGGTGGCTCCTTCATCGACCCTCTTTGGTTGCAGAATATCGATGCGGACACATTGAAGGACATTTTCAAGCGCTTCCCGCTTTCCAAAAAAGACATCTCCGCTGCGCTCAAGACCAATGAGATCACCAAAGATGATTTGGCTGACATCATTCGGTCGATGCCGGACTGAGCACCGGCTATCGGGGATCCGGGCCGGGCTCTGCATCTGTTGAAGGTGGCTTCTGATCAGCGGATGAAATGAATCTTGCCGCTGTCGTCGTTGCCCACGTAGATGCCGTAGACGCCGGCCTGGCGTTCTTCGATGTAGCGTTCGAGGATCTGGCGGATCGCCGGGTAGTAGATCTTGTCCCAGGGGATGTCTTCGGGGGCGAAGAATTGGCAGTCGAGGGTTTCCGGGCCGTATTGGCCGGTGATCTCCAGGGCGATGGCGCGGAAGATGATGTACACCTCGCTGATCTTCGGCACGCTGAAGATCGAGTAGGGCGAGACGATCTCGGCGCGCACGCCGCTTTCTTCCCAGACTTCGCGCACCGCCGCCTGCTCGGTGGTCTCGCCGCTTTCCATGAAACCTGCCGGCAGCGTCCAGGTGCCCGGACGCGGCGGGATCGCCCGCTGGCACAAAAGGTATTTGCCGTCCTGCTCGATGATGCAGCCGGCGATGATCTTCGGGTTCACATAGTGGATGTAGCCGCAGCCGCGGCACATCAGGCGCTCGTGCGTATCGCCCGGCGGCACCTGCTGACCGAGGTCGGCGCCGCCGCATTTCGGGCAAAAGCTCGGGCTGAACATGTCAGCGGCCTATGCGCGGTTCTTTCAGCGCGATGGGCAGGGTGATCGCCGGGGTGGCGCCGGGCTCTTCCTGCTTGCGCTTGAGGTAGTCGAGGGCGACGGCGGCCGCGGCGCGCACGTGGTCGACCGACGCCTGGTGGGCGGCCAGCGGATCGCCGCTCTTGATCGCCTCGACGATCTTTTCCATTTCCTGGTTGCTGGCGCCGCGGCGGTTCTCCTGGGACACCGACGTCGCCCGCAGGTAGCTGATGCGCGCCTGCAACTGGCGCAGCTGAGTGGCGGCGATGTGGTTGCCGGAGCCTTCCAGCAGCACGTCGTAGAAACCCTGCACCGAGTCGATCACCTGCTGCAGCTCGCCGTCCTTGAGGGCCTTGCGGTTCTCCTCCAGCGCTTTCTCCAGGGCCTTGATGTCCTTGGCCTTGGCGCGCAGGGTGAACAGCTGGACGATCAGGCCTTCGAGCACGCACCGCAGCTCATAGATGTCGACCGCGTCGGCCAGCGTGATGATCGCCACGCGCGGGCCCTTGGCGTCGGCGAATTCCACCAGGCCTTCGGATTCAAGGTGACGCAGGGCCTCACGCACCGACGTGCGGCTCACGCCCAGGCGGTCGCACAGGTCGCGTTCGACCAGGCGGTCGCCCGGCAGGAGCTGGAAGTTCATGATGGCGCTTCGCAGCTTGTCCAGCACGATCTCGCGCAGGGTGACGGGGTTGCGATTGACCTTGAAGCTGTCGTCGAGTGGCAGGCGTTTCATGGAGTCCGCTCTAAATGTGGCTGTCCTTGCGGGGCGGTCAGACAGCCGAGTGTTGACTGGAGGCCTCGGCGTCGGCGTCGGCGAAGGCTTCACGGGCGAGCCGGAAACTGTCTACGGCAGCGGGAACGCCGCAGTAGATGCCGACCTGAAGCAGAATTTCGCGTATTTGCTCACGACTCAAGCCGTTACGCAAGGCGCCGCGCACATGCAGCTTGAGTTCGTGCGGGCGGTTGAGCGCCGAGATCATCGCCAGGTTGATCATGCTGCGCTCCTTGAGCGACAGGCCGTCGCGGCCCCAGACATGGCCCCAGCAATATTCGGTGACCATTTCCTGCAGCGGGCGGGTGAAGTCGTCGGCGTTCTGGATCGAACGGTTGACGTAAGCCTCGCCCAGCACTTGGGTGCGAATCTTCAGGCCCTTTTCGTATTTTTCGTTATTCATATTCTCAACCTCACCTCAGGCCCTGTGGGAGCTGGCTTGCCAGCGATGACGGCATCACATCGACATCTATGCTGGCTGACCCACCGCCATCGCTGGCAAGCCAGCTCCCACAGTGTTTTGCATTGTTTTCTCAAGTCAGGCTCGGCAACGCGCCGAGCTTGCCCTTGTGATAAATCATCGGCGTCACCGGCTGCGCCGGCAGGATCAGGTTCTTCACCGCGCCGACGATGATCGCGTGGTCGCCGCCGTCGTATTCGCGCCACAGCTCGCACTCGATGATCGCCGTGGCCCTGTCCAGGATCGGGTTGCCCAGTTCGCTCAGGTGCCAGGCGATGCCTTTGGCCTTGTCCTTGCCCTTGCCGGCGAAGGCATAGGCTTCGGCGGTCTGGTCGGCGGACAGCAAGTGGATCGCGAAGCGCTGGCTGTCACGCAGCACCGGGTAGGTGTCGGAGGCGTAGTTGGGGCAGAACAGCACCAGCGCCGGGTCGATCGACAGCGCGCTGAAGGCGCTGGCGGTGATGCCGACGATGCCCCCGTCCGCGTCGAGGGTGGTGACCACCGTGACTCCGGACGGGAAGGAGCCCATCACGTCTTTGTAAATGCCGGGTTCGATCATGTCGCAGGACTCCTAGCGCATCACGAAGGGATCAGGCATCGGGGCCTGGGAAAGGTTGATCCACACCGTTTTCAGTTCGGTGTAGGCCAGCACCGAATCGATGCCGCTTTCGCGTCCGTAGCCACTGTTCTTGAAGCCGCCGATGGGCGCCATCGCCGACACCGCGCGGTAGGTGTTGACCCAGATGATCCCCGAGCGCACGTCACGGGCCAGGCGATGGGCGCGGCCCAGGTCGCGGGTCCAGATGCCGGCGGCGAGGCCGAACTGCGAGTCGTTGGCGATCGCCAGCGCTTCGGCCTCGTCCTTGAAGCGGATCACCGAGGCCACCGGTCCGAACACTTCTTCCTGCATGATCTTCATCGAGTTGCGGTCGCACTCGAACAGCGTCGGCTCATAGAACCAGCCGTCGCCCACGCCCGCCGGGCGCTTGCCGCCGATGCGCAGGCGCGCCCCTTCGGCGAGGGCGTCGGCCACCAAGCCTTCGACCACGGCCAGTTGCTGGGCGGTGGCCATCGGGCCCATTTCGCTGCTGTCGTCCTGGGGGTTGCCGATGCGGATGCGCTGGGCGCGCTCGACCAAGCGGCCGACGAACTCATCGTAGATCTCGTCCTGCACCAGCAGGCGCGAGCCGGACACGCAGCTCTGCCCAGACGCCGCGTAGATCCCGGCGATGGCGCCGTTGATGGCGCTGTCGAGGTCGGCGTCGGCGAAAATGATGTTCGGCGATTTGCCGCCCAGCTCCAGCGACAGCTTGGCGAAGTTCTCGGCGCTGCTGCGTACCACGTGCCGGGCGGTCGTCGCGCCGCCGGTGAAGGCGATCTTGCGCACCAGCGGATGGCGGGTGAGGGCGGCGCCAGTGCTCGGGCCGTAGCCGGTGACGACGTTGACCACGCCCGGCGGGATGCCGGCTTCGAGGGCCAGGCGCGCCAGTTCCAGGATCGTCGCCGAAGCGTGCTCGGACGGCTTGATCACGATGGTGTTGCCCGCCGCCAGGGCTGGCGCGAGTTTGATCGCGGTCAGGTACAGCGGGCTGTTCCACGGAATGATCGCGGCGACCACGCCCATGGCTTCGTGCACGGTGTAGGCGAACAGGTCGGGCTTGTCGAGCGGCAGGGTGCCGCCTTCGAGCTTGTCGGCCAGGCCGGCGGTGTAGTGGAAGAATTCCGGCAGGTAGCCGACCTGGCCGCGGGTCTCGCGGATCAGCTTGCCGTTGTCGCGGCTTTCCAGCTGGGCCAGCTGCTCCTTGTTTTCGGCGATCAGGTCACCGAGGCGGCGCAGCAGCTTGCCGCGCGCGGTGGCGGTCAGGCCGCGCCAGGCCGGGCTGTCGAAGGCGGTCTGGGCCGCCTGCACGGCGCGTTCGACATCGGCCTCGTCGGCATCGGGCAGCTCGGCCCAGGGCTCGGCCAGCGCCGGGTTGAGGCTTTCGAAAGTCTTGCCGGAGAGGGCGTCGACCCATTCTCCGCCGATGCACATCTGGAAGCGTGCGAGTGTCATGCAACGATCCCCTTTATATGGTTTTGTCGGGCGTTTGCGGATTCGAGAAATTCCAGCAGCATCTGGTTGACCAGGCGCGGCGACTCTACGGGCATCATATGCCTTTGCTCGGGCAGCACGGCGACCTTCGCGCCGGGGATGCGCCGGGCCAGTTGCTCGGCCATCTCCGGGGTCGAGCCGGGATCCAGCTCGCCCGTGGCGATCAGCGTCGGCACCTGGATGCTGCCCAGGTCGTCGGCGCGGTACATGTCTTGCGTGGCGAACAGCGAATAGGTGGTCAGGTAGCCCTGCGGGTCGTTGCCGGCCAGGGTCTGGCGGATCGCGGCGATCTGCGCCGGGTTGGCCGCCTGGTATTCGCGGCTGAACCAGCGCGACAGCGCTGCTTCGGCGTTGGCGTCCGGCCCGTGCTCGGCGGCCTGGCTGGTGCGGGCGATGACGCCGGCGCGCTGCTCCTCGGTGCGGTTGAACACACTGTTGAGCACCACCAGCCCTTGCAGGCGCTGCGGGTAGTGCAGGGCGAAGGCCCGTGCCACCAGGCCGCCCATGGAAAACCCGATCACGGTGACCTGGGGCAGTTGCAGGTGCTCCAGCAGCTCCAGCAACTGATCGGCGTAGCCGAGCAGGCCGGTGTCGGCGGCCGGTCGCGGACTGGCGCCATGCCCGAGCATGTCGTAGGCGATCACCCGGTACTGAGAGGCGAGGCCGACGATCTGGCCGCCCCACATTTCTTTGTTCAGGCCCACGCCGTGGATCAGCACGACGGGTTGGCCGAGGCCGGTCGCCAGATAACTGGTGCCGGCGGGGGTGAGTTCAGCGGTGAGCCGAATCATGGAGCGCTCCTGCAATGCTTTCTTATTGTGGTCACTGGGCCTTTTCGGCGGCCAGCTCTTCCAGGTCGATGTAGCGGTTGCCGATGCGCGGGTGCAGGCGGCCGCCGTCGGCGCAACCGAGCACCACGACGATCTCGTCGGCGCGCGGCGCGTCTTCGATCTGCATTTCCAGGGTGATGTAGTGCGAGCGCAGGCCTTCGTCGTCCTTGTGCATCATCGGGATCTGGATCGAGGTGCCGGGACCGCCGCGCTTGTTGGTGAAGCTCAGGTAGCTCTTGGCCTTGACCGCTTCGCGGTAGTGATTGCCGAAGCGCAGGGTGTGGATCACCGCGGAGGCGTGTTCGATCTCGCCGTCGGCGCCGACCACGGCGGCCTTGCCGTAGGCTTCGATCTTCTCGGCGCCGCCGATGGCGGCCACCAGGCGTTCGACCATCAGCGCGCCGAGGTCGGAGCAGTTGGCGCGGATCTCCGGTTTCAGGTCTTCGACGAAGCCGCGGCCCAGCCACGGGTTCTTGATCACGACCGCCAGGCCGACCATGGTCACCGGGGTGTCGGTGGCCTTGCCGCCTTCGATGAAAGTCTCTTCGATGTAGCTGACGATCTTGCGGATTTCGAAACTCATGGGCTGCTCCGTAGGGGATAAGAGTGTCTGTGCGTCTGATGGTATACCATAATACCTATCGCGCAAGTCCCCTTCGCAAGTTTTGCGTCATCCATCCGGCGAATGGCCGTTCATTCGGCCGTCATCGCCAGCAGGCTGGCTCCCACATTGTTCTGCTGTGGCCACCGACTCTGCATTCACCCCAGATCCCTGTGGGAGCCAGCCTGCTGGCGATGGGGCCGCTCCGGCCTGCGTCTTTGTGGCCTGACCTGGCGCCTTCGTGAGCAAGCATTCGTCTGCAACAGACCGGTTTGGCGGTTAACAAAAGATAACGTGGCGCCGATTGTCAGACGTTTCCAAAGCCCGATAGGATGAGCCAGCATCCGAAGGGGCTCTGGACTGCGGGTTTCAGGACTATGCTGCACGCAGCGCAGCTGACCGGTCGGTCCCGGAGCACCCTTGCGGCGCCCTTGAAGGCCCGATGGCCCAACAATAATAAATAGGGGAAGGTCTATGGTTCGTTGCCGCCCGCCGGCGTTACGCAAAACCGCACTGCTGGCCACCGCCTGCGCCCTGCTGGGCCTGGCAGCCGTACCGGCCTGTGCACTGGCCGACGAAGCGCCCGCGGACGGGGTCTATTCCACCGCTTCGGCCAAGGCCGCCAAAAGCCTGATGCTCGATGTCGTCCATGCCGGCGCCCGGCTGGTGGTGGTCGGGGATCGCGGCCACATTCTCTATTCCGACGACCAGGGCAAGACCTGGATCCAGGCCAAGGTGCCGACCCGGCAACTGCTCACCGCCGTGTACTTCGTCGACGACCGGCACGGCTGGGCCGTCGGCCATGACGCGCAGATCCTCGCCAGCGAAGACGGCGGCCTGACCTGGACCAAGCAGTTCGAAGACCTCAAGCGCGAAGCGCCGCTGCTCGACGTCTGGTTCAAGGACGCCAGCCACGGCATCGCCGTCGGCGCCTATGGGGCGCTGCTGGAGACCACCGACGGCGGCCAGCACTGGGAAGACGTCAGCGACCGCCTCGACAACGAAGACCAATACCACCTCAACGCCATCGCCGCCGTGAAGGACGCCGGGCTGTTCATCGTCGGCGAGCAGGGCAGCATGTTCCGCTCCGCCGACTGGGGCCAGACCTGGGAAAAGCTCGAAGGCCCGTATGAAGGCTCGCTGTTCGGCGTGATCGGCACCGCGCAGCCGCAGACCCTGCTGGCCTACGGCCTGCGCGGCAACCTCTACCGCTCCACCGACTTCGGCGGCACCTGGGAACAGGTCGAGCTGAAGGCGGCGCGCGGTTCCCTGGAGTTCGGCCTGTCCGGCGCCACGCTGCTCGACGACGGTTCCATCGTGATCGTCGGCAACGGCGGCTCGGTGATCAGCAGCAGCGACAACGGCGAGACTTTCAGCGTGTTCAACCGGCCCGACCGCATTTCGCTGTCGTCGGTCACCGCCGCCGGCAACGGCGACCTGATCCTGACCGGGCAGGGCGGGGTACGCATCACGGCGCCCAACGGCGCCGAGCTGGGCAAATGAGCCGGATCAATAATAAGAAGGCGGGGCTATGACTTCCTTGAGCACTCATCATCAGGACAAGGCGACGTTCCTCGAACGCCTGATCTTCAACAACCGCCCGGCAGTGATCGTGATCTGCCTGCTGGTCAGCATCTTCCTATTCTGGCAGGCCACGCTGATCCGGCCGTCCACCAGCTTCGAGAAAATGATCCCGCTCAAGCATCCGTTCATCGAGAAGATGATGGAGCACCGCAACGACCTGGCGAACCTGGGCAACACGGTGCGGATCTCGGTGGAGGCCACCGATGGCGACATCTTCTCCAAGGAGTACATGGAGACCCTGCGCCAGATCAACGACGAGGTGTTCTACATCTCCGGCGTCGACCGCTCCGGCCTTAAGTCGCTGTGGAGCCCGAGCGTGCGCTGGACCGAGGTGACCGAGGAAGGCTTCGCCGGCGGCGAAGTGATCCCGCAGAGCTACAACGGCTCCCAGGACAGCCTCGACCTGCTGCGCAACAACGTGCTCAAGTCCGGCCAGGTCGGGCGGCTGGTGGCCAACGACTTCAAGTCGAGCATCGTCGACATCCCGCTGCTGGAGTCCTACCCGGATCCGCAGGACCAGGGCAAGCTGCTGGCGCTGGACTACCGCAAGTTCTCCCATGAGCTGGAGGACAAGATCCGCAACAAGTTCGAGGCGCAGAACCCCAACGTCAAGATCCACATCGTGGGCTTCGCCAAGAAGGTCGGCGACCTGATCGACGGCCTGGTGATGGTGGTGATGTTCTTCGGCGTCGCCTTCGTCATCACCCTGATCCTGCTCTACTGGTTCACCCACTGCATGCGCAGCACCGTGGCGGTGCTGAGCACCACGCTGGTGGCGGTGATCTGGCAACTGGGGCTGATGCATTTCTTCGGCTTCGGGCTCGATCCGTATTCGATGCTGGTGCCGTTCCTGATCTTCGCCATCGGCATCTCCCACGGCGTGCAGAAGATCAACGGCATCGCCTTGCAGTCCAGCGAGGCGGACAACGCCCTGACGGCCGCGCGGCGCACCTTCCGGCAACTGTTCCTGCCGGGGATGATCGCGATCCTGGCGGACGCCGTCGGCTTCATCACCCTGCTGATCATCGACATCGGCGTGATCCGCGAACTGGCCATCGGCGCGTCCATCGGCGTGGCGGTGATCGTGTTCACCAACCTGATCCTGCTGCCGGTGGCGATTTCCTATGTCGGCATCAGCAAGCGCGCCGTGGCCAAGAGCAAGAAAGACGCGAACCGCGAGCATCCGTTCTGGCGCCTGCTGTCGAACTTCGCCAGCTCCAAAGTGGCGCCGGTGTCGATCCTGATCGCGCTGGTCGCCTTCGGCGGCGGCCTCTGGTACAGCAAGAACCTCAAGATCGGCGACCTCGACCAGGGCGCGCCGGAACTGCGGCCGGACTCGCGCTACAACAAGGACAACAACTTCATCATCAGCAACTACTCCACCAGTTCCGACGTGCTGGTGGTGATGGTCAAGACCAAGTCCGAAGGCTGCTCGCGCTACGAGGCGATGGCGCCCATCGACGAGCTGATGTGGAAGATGCAGAACACCGAGGGCGTGCAGTCGGCGATCTCGCTGGTGACCGTGTCCAAGCAGATGATCAAGGGCATGAACGAGGGCAACCTGAAATGGGAGACCCTGTCGCGCAACCCGGACGTGCTGAACAACTCCATCGCCCGGGCCGACGGCCTGTACAACAACAACTGTTCGCTGGCGCCGGTGCTGGTGTTCCTCAACGACCACAAGGCCGAGACCCTGGACCGTGCCGTGAAGGCGGTGCAGGCATTCGCCGCGGACAACAACAAGGACGGCCTGGAGTTCATCCTCGCCGCCGGCAACGCCGGGATCGAGGCGGCCACCAACGAAGTCATCAAGCAGGCTGAGCTGACCATCCTGGTGCTGGTGTACATCTGCGTGGCGGTCATGTGCATGATCACCTTCCGCTCGTGGGCGGCGACCCTGTGCATCGTCCTGCCGCTGGTGCTGACCTCGGTGCTGGGCAACGCGCTGATGGCGTTCATGGGCATCGGCGTCAAGGTCGCGACCCTGCCGGTGGTGGCGCTGGGCGTGGGGATCGGCGTGGACTACGGCATCTACATCTACAGCCGCCTGGAGAGTTTCTTGCGTGCCGGCCTGCCGTTGCAGGAAGCCTACTACCAGACCCTGAAGTCCACCGGCAAGGCCGTGCTGTTCACCGGCCTGTGCCTGGCCATCGGCGTGTGCACCTGGATCTTCTCGGCGATCAAGTTCCAGGCCGACATGGGCCTGATGCTGACCTTCATGCTGTTGTGGAACATGTTCGGCGCGCTGTGGCTGCTGCCGGCGCTGGCGAAGTTCCTGATCAAGCCTGAGAAGCTGGCGGGGCAGAAGGGCAATTCGCTGTTCGCCCACTGATCCTTGGGGGCTGGAACGACAAAGCCGCAACCTTCGGGTTGCGGCTTTTCTGCATTTAACGATTCACACAAAACCCTGTGGGAGCTGGCTTGCCAGCGATGAGGGCTTAACATTCAACGTTGATGTTGGCTATTGGTCCGCTATCGCTGGCAATTCGAATCGTCGCACCGCAGCTCCCACAGGCTTTTTGGTATTTCAGGCGAGGTCGGTGCCGAGCACCACACTCAAGGCACTGCGCGCATCATCCAGCTGCACCAGCGTCGCATGCCGTGCGCCGAGGGCATCGCGGTTCTCGATGGCGGTCAGGATCGCCTTGTGCCGCGGCAGCGCCAGTTCGTGCAGGTTCGGCCGCTGGTTGGAGTGCTTGAGCGCTTCGGCGATCGCCACCGAGAGCATGTTGCACAGGTTGGCGAGCAGGTCGTTGTGGGTGGCGTCGGCGATGCGGCTGTGGAAATCCAGATCCGGCTGCAGCAAGGCTTCCGGCGTCGGCGCCGCCTCCATGCGCCGGTAGGCTTCGCCGATGGCGGCGATGTCGGCCTCGGTGGCGTGCTGGGCGGCGAGGGCGGCGGCGGCCGGCTCGATGATGCTGCGCACGCTGGTCAGCACGTTGAAGAACTCGTTCTGCGGGCTGCTCTGCATCAGCCAGTGCAGCACGTCAGGGTCGAGCATGTGCCATTCGCGGCGTGGCTTGACCACGGTGCCGACCCGCGGCTTCGAATACACCAGCCCCTTGGCCACCAGCACCCGCGTGGCCTCGCGCAGCACCGGCCGGCTCACCGCGTACTCCTCGCAGAGCAAGGCTTCGGCGGGCAGTTTGTCGTCGGGCGCAAAGCGTCCGGAAACGATCTGCAGGCCCAGTTCCTGGACGATGCGCGAGTGCATGCTTTTGCGGTCGGAGGGTTTGCGGTAATCCATGGGGAGCGGGGCGATCCTGTGGGGTGAACGGTGCCCGGCATCATAGCAGGCGTGGCATGGTCTTGAGGCAGGTGCACAAAGCAAATGTGGGAGCTGGCTTGCCAGCGATGGCGGCGTGTCAGTCAACATGAATGTCAGCTGAAAGACCGTAATCGCTGGCAAGCCAGCTCCCACAGGGGAAGGCGTTGTCAGTGGGAGTGGCGCGGGACTTCGGCACCCCGGCAGCCGACCAGGAAGTCGAAGTCGCAGCCCTGGTCTGCCTGCAGCACATGGTCGATGTACAGCTGACGGTAACCCCCCACCAGCAATGGCTGCGGCGGTTGCAGATCGGCCAGGCGCGCCGCCAGTTCGGCGTCCGGGATGTCCAGGTGCAAGCGCCCGCCGGCGCAGTCCAGCTCGATCCAGTCACCTTCTTTCACTGCCGCCAACGGCCCGCCGGCCGCCGCTTCCGGGGCGACGTGCAACACCACGGTGCCGTACGCCGTGCCGCTCATCCGCGCATCGGAGATGCGCACCATGTCGGTCACGCCTTGGGCCAGCAGCTTGGCCGGCAGCCCCATGTTGCCGACCTCGGCCATGCCCGGATAACCCTTCGGCCCGCAGTTTTTCATCACCAGAACCGAGTGGGCATCGACGTCCAGTTCCGGGTCGTTGATCCGTGCCTTGTAGTGGTCGAAGTTCTCGAACACCACGGCGCGGCCGCGATGCTGCATCAGTTCCGGCGTCGCGGCCGATGGCTTGAGCACCGCGCCGAGCGGCGCCAGGTTGCCGCGCAAGACACAGATACCGCCGTCGGCGCGGATCGGGTTGTCGAGGGTGCGGATCACTTCGTCTTCGCCGTAGATCGGCGCGTCCTGGGTGTTCTCGCGGATGGTTTTGCCGTTGACGGTCAATGCGTCCGGGTTCGGAATCAGGTTGGCCTCACCCAGGCGCCGCAGCACTGCCGGCAAGCCCCCGGCGTAGTAGAACTCTTCCATCAGGAAACGCCCGGACGGCTGCAGGTCGACGAGGGTCGGCATGCCCCGGCCGATGCGCGTCCAGTCGTCCAGATCCAGGTCGACGCCGATGCGTCCGGCGATGGCTTTGAGGTGGATCACCGCGTTGGTCGAACCACCGATCGCCGCGTTGACCCGGATCGCGTTCTCGAACGCCTGCTTGGTCAGGATCTTCGACAGCCGCAGGTCTTCGCGCACCATCTCCACCGCGCGCATGCCGGACATGTGCGCCAGTACGTAGCGCCGCGCGTCCACCGCCGGGATCGCCGCGTTGTGGGGCAGGGAGGTGCCCAGCGCTTCGGCCATGCAGGCCATGGTGGACGCGGTGCCCATGGTGTTGCAGGTGCCGGCGGAGCGGGACATGCCGCCCTCGGCCGCCAAGAAGTCATCGAGCGTGATGGTGCCGGCCTTGACCTGTTCGCTGAGTTGCCAGACCACGGTGCCGGAACCGATGTCCTTGCCCTTGTGCTTGCCGTTGAGCATCGGCCCGCCGGTGACGACGATGGCCGGCACGTCGCAACTGGCCGCGCCCATCAGCAGCGCCGGGGTGGTCTTGTCGCAGCCGGTCAGCAGCACCACGCCGTCGATGGGGTTGCCGCGGATGGCTTCCTCCACGTCCATGCTCGCCAGGTTGCGGGTGAGCATGGCGGTCGGGCGCAGGTTCGACTCGCCGTTGGAGAACACCGGGAATTCCACCGGAAACCCGCCGGCCTCGATCACGCCGCGTTTCACGTGCTCGGCGATCTGGCGAAAGTGCGCGTTGCACGGTGTCAGCTCCGACCAGGTGTTGCAGATGCCGATGATCGGCTTGCCGTGGAACTGATGGTCGGCGATGCCCTGATTCTTCATCCAGCTGCGGTACATGAAGCCGTTCTTGTCGGCGGTGCCGAACCATTGGGCCGAGCGCAGGGCGGGTTTCTTATCAGACATGATCGGTTCTCTTATTGTAAGACTATTGTTTGCAAGATTTGGCTTAAGCTAAGCGAAAAATGGCTGCTGTGGAAGTGTTGGCGTCTAATAAGTATTACTATATAGTCGATTTCAACGAGAGGATCGGCCCTGGCGAGGTTCGCCTGAGGCATCCCCCGAGGTTCCATAACAACAACAATCGGAGACCGACCCCATGAGCCAGGAACAGCGGCTTGTCCGGCGCATCACCTTGAAACTGATTCCCTTCCTGATCCTGCTGTACCTGATCGCCTACGTGGACCGCTCCGCCGTCGGCTTCGCCAAGCTGCACATGGGCGCCGACATCGGCATCGGCGACGCGGCCTACGGGCTCGGCGCCGGTCTGTTCTTCATCGGTTATTTCCTGCTGGAGATCCCCAGCAACCTGATGCTCGAACGCTTCGGCGCAAGGCGCTGGTTCGCGCGGATCATGATCACCTGGGGCGCCATCACCATCGGCATGGCGTTCGTCCAGGGCCCGTACAGCTTCTATGTGATGCGCTTTCTGCTCGGCGCGGCGGAGGCGGGGTTCTTTCCCGGTGTTCTGTACTACATCACCCAATGGTTCCCCGTGCGCCACCGCGGCAAGATCCTCGGGCTGTTCATCCTGTCCCAGCCCATCGCCATGATGATCACCGGCCCCGTGTCCGGCGGCCTGCTGGGCATGGACGGCATCCTCGGCCTGCATGGCTGGCAATGGCTGTTCATCGTCATTGGCACCCCGGCGATCCTGCTGACCTGGCCGGTGCTGCGCTGGCTGCCGGACGGGCCGGAGCAGGTGGACTGGATGGAACGGTCCGAAAAGGACTGGCTCAGCGGCGAGCTGAAAAAGGATCTGCAGGCATACGGCCAGACCCGTCACGGCAACCCGCTGCATGCGCTCAAGGACACGCGCGTCTTGCTGCTGGCGCTGTTCTACCTGCCGGTGACCTTGAGCATCTACGGCCTGGGCCTGTGGCTGCCGACCCTGATCAAGCAGTTCGGCGGCAGCGACCTGGTCACCGGGTTCGTGTCGGCGGTGCCGTACCTCTTCGGCATCGTCGGCCTGCTGATCGTGCCGCGCAGCTCCGACCGGCTGAACGACCGCTACGGCCATCTGGCGGTGCTCTACGTGCTGGGCGCGCTCGGCCTGTTCTTCAGCGCCTGGCTGGCGTTGCCGGCGATGCAGTTGGCGGCGCTGTGCCTGGTGGCGTTCGCGCTGTTTTCCTGCACGGCGGTGTTCTGGACCTTGCCGGGGCGGTTCTTCGCCGGCGCCAGCGCGGCGGCGGGCATCGCGCTGATCAACTCGGTGGGTAACCTGGGCGGCTACATCGGTCCGTTCGTGATCGGGGCGCTGAAGGAATACACCGGCAACCTCGCCTCGGGCTTGTACTTCCTGTCCGGGGTGATGGTGTTCGGACTGATGCTGACCGGTGTGGTCTACCGGGTGCTTGAGCGCAGACACGTGTTGCCGGCAGACCAGTTCGCAGCGAGCGCACGGGGCGCGACTCGCACCTGACGCTACCTGCCGGACACAGGTTTTCCGGTGTTCAGACATTTTGTTGAGAGGAGAGAACACATGCATCTGGTGCAATTCGAATTGAGCAACGGCGAACGCCGCGTCGGCGTGGTCGAGGGCGGTCTGCTGCGGGAGGTGCAGGACGTGCGCGCCGTGCGTGATCTGGCGTTGGCGGCCATCGAGGCCGGCGTCAGCGTCGCGCAGCAGGTGCAGGCCTTCGGCCTGGGCATCAGCCACGATTACGCCGAACTGCGGGAGCAGCTGCGTATCCTGCCGCCGCTCGACCATCCGGATCCGGCGCACCTGCTGGTCAGCGGCACCGGGCTCACGCACCTGGGCAGCGCCTCGGCCCGGGACAAGATGCACCAGCAGGCCGGCGACGAAGCGACGCTGACCGACACCCTGCGCATCTTCAAATGGGGCGTGGAGGGCGGCAAACCGGCGGCGGGGCAGGCCGGGGTGCAGCCGGAGTGGTTCTACAAGGGCGACGGCAGCATTGTCGTGCGGCCGGGGCAGCCGTTCCCGTTGCCGCCGTTCGCCGAAGACGCCGGCGAAGAACCGGAGCTCACCGGGCTCTACGTCATCGGCCACGACGGCAAACCGTACCGCCTCGGTTTTGCCCTGGGCAACGAGTTCTCCGACCACGTGATGGAACGCAAGAACTACCTGTACCTGGCCCATTCGAAACTGCGCAGCTGCAGTTACGGCCCCGAGCTTCGGGTCGGTGAGCTGCCGCCGCACCTGGCCGGCACCAGCCGCATCCTGCGCGACGGCGAAACGCTGTGGCAGAACGAGTTCTTGAGCGGCGAAGCGA
Organism: Pseudomonas sp. B3(2017); assembly: GCF_002113595.1. Taxonomy (NCBI): domain Bacteria; kingdom Pseudomonadati; phylum Pseudomonadota; class Gammaproteobacteria; order Pseudomonadales; family Pseudomonadaceae; genus Pseudomonas; species Pseudomonas sp. B3(2017). Next base: position 67,606 of record NZ_NEIU01000017.1, on the reverse strand, counting down.
ACATGTGCCACAGCCTGGCGAACCTCGAATACCACCATTTCAAGTACGCCCAGTTCCTGCGGCCGGGCGATGTGCACATTCATTTCTTCGGCACCGCGACGCTGTCGTTCGCCGACGGTGTCCGCACCCGTCCGGGCGATGTGTTCGAGATCAGCCTGGCCGAATTCGGCGCGCCCCTGGTCAACGGCATCGCCCCGGCCGACGCGGTTTTCGCCCCCGGCAGCATCGGTACCCTTTAAGGAGATCCCATGACTCAGATTCTCGGCCTCAACTACATCGGCGGGCGCCGCAGCGCCGCCGGCAACGTCCAGTTGCAGAGCGTGGACGCCAGCTCCGGCGAACCGTTGCCTTACGGTTTTTTCCAGGCAACGGCGCAGGAGGTGGACGCCGCCGCCCAAGCGGCCGCCGCCGTGTACCCGGCCTACCGCAGCCTCAGCGCAGAGCGCCGGGCGCAGTTCCTCGATGCGATCGCCGATGAGCTCGACGCGCTGGACGACGAGTTCGTGGCCGTGGTCTGCCGCGAAACCGCACTGCCGGCGGCGCGGATCCAAGGGGAGCGCGCCCGCACCAGCGGCCAGATGCGCCTGTTCGCCCAGGTGCTGCGTCGCGGCGACTTCTATGGGGCGCGGATCGATCTGCCGTTGCCGGCGCGTCAGCCGCTGCCGCGTCCGGACCTGCGCCAGTACCGCATCGGCCTCGGGCCGGTGGCAGTGTTCGGCGCCAGCAACTTTCCGTTGGCCTTTTCCACGGCGGGCGGCGACACCGCCGCCGCGCTGGCCGCCGGCTGCCCGGTGGTGTTCAAGGCCCACAGCGGCCACATGGCCACCGCCGAGTGGGTGGCCGATGCGCTGATCCGTGCGGCGGAGAAGACCGGCATGCCGGCGGGCGTGTTCAACATGATCTACGGCGGTGGCGTCGGCGAATGGCTGGTCAAGCATCCGGCGATCCAGGCCGTGGGCTTCACCGGTTCGCTCAAGGGCGGACGGGCGCTGTGCGACATGGCGGCCGCACGCCCGCAGCCGATCCCGGTGTTCGCCGAGATGTCGAGCATCAACCCGGTGATCGTGCTGCCGCAGGCGCTGGCTGCCCGCACGGAGTCCGTGGCCCGTGACCTGACGGCCTCGGTGGTGCAGGGCTGCGGTCAGTTCTGCACCAACCCCGGCCTGGTCATCGGCCTGCGTTCGCCGCAGTTCAGTGGGTTCGTGGCACAACTGGCCGGGCTGATCGCCGATCAACCGGCGCAGACCATGCTCAACGCCGGCACCCTCGCCAGTTACGGCAAGGGCTTGCAGAAGCTGCTGGCCCACGCGGGCATCACGCACCTGGCGGGGAATCCGCAGCAAGGCAACCAGGCGCAGCCGCAGTTGTTCAAGGCCGATGCTCGGTTGCTGATCCAGGGCGACGAGGTGCTTCAGGAGGAAGTGTTCGGGCCGGCCACGGTGGTGGTCGAAGTAGAAGACCAGGCGCAGTTGCATGCGGCGCTCAACGGCCTGCACGGGCAACTCACCGCGACGCTCATCGGTGAGCCGCAAGACTTTGCGCAGTTCCCGGAACTGACGGCGCTGCTGGAGCAGAAGGTCGGGCGGATCCTGCTCAACGGCTATCCGACCGGGGTCGAGGTGTGCGATTCGATGGTGCACGGCGGGCCGTACCCGGCGACCTCCGATGCCCGTGGCACCTCGGTCGGCACGTTGGCGATCGACCGTTTCCTGCGCCCGGTGTGCTTTCAGAACTACCCCGACCACCTGCTGCCGGAACCGCTGAAGAACGCCAATCCGCTGCGCATCCAGCGCCTGGTGGACGGTAAGCCAACGCGCGAGGCCCTCTGACAGATGTCTGTTGTACCGGCCTCATCGCCAGCAGGCTGGCTCCCACAGGACTTGCGGTGATCTGCCATTTCTGCGAACACCGCTAAATCCTGTGGGAGCTTGCCTGCAAGCGATGAGGCCATCACAGCCGACATCTCTGTTGCCTGATCCACCGTCATCGCTGGCAAGCCAGCTCCCACAGGTTTTTGTGGTGTACCTAGATCCTGCAAACACCCGAGATACCTGTGGGAGATTGCCTGCAAGCGATGGGGCCGGCACTGTCGGCCTCTGTACCCACCTGCGTTCCCGCAGAGGATCCAGCCTCACATTGAGCTATCATTGCCGCTTTCCCCCTGAAAGACATGATTGCCATGACTGCCGTACCCAACTCCCTTCTCGACGCCCTCGAACATTGCGGGATGGTCGAAATCGACGGCCTGCACGCCTTCGAATTCGCCCTCGACGAAGTCGACAACCTGCACATCGAATGCATAGACGGGCGCTTGTCCAAACACTGGGAATTCACCCCGGCCCAGGTCAAGGCCGCGACCTTCGACGAATCCCTTCAGAGCTGGCTGATCGTCGGCGCCAGCGGCGAACACCGTCTGGTCTGCCTCGACGCCTTCGGCGGTGGCGACGATGAGGATGACGCTCATGAAGATGCGTAAGTTCTGGCCGCTGCTGATGGCCGGCAGCGTCGGCGCGATGGGCCTTTCCAGTGCCTCGGCCGAAACCTTCCAGTTGCTGGTGGGCTCCTACACGGCGGGCGCGAGCCAAGGCATCTACCGGATGAGTTTCGACAGCGCCACCGGCCGCATCGGGCCCAACCCGCTGCAAGTGGTCAAGAGCGCCAACCCGTCGTGGCTCACCTTGTCCAAGGATCAGCGCAAGCTGTTCGTGGTCAACGAAAACGGCCCCGGCCAGAAAGACCCGGTGGGTCGCGTCAGCAGCTACGCGATCAACCCGAAGACCCAGGCCCTGAGCCTGATCAGCCAGGTGCAGAGCTTGGGCAACGAGCCGACCCATTCGAGCCTCAGCGGCGACGCCAGCCACCTGTTCGTCAGCAACTACTCGGTGGCTGAGGATCCGGGCGGCACGCTGGCGGTGGTGCCGGTGGGCAGCGACGGCCGCCTGAAGCCGGTGGTGCAGATGAGCGCCCACCCGGCCAGCCGGGTGAACCCGGAGCGTCAGGCATCGAACCATGTGCATTCCACGGTCTCCTCGCCGGACGGCCGCTACGTGTTCTCCAATGACCTGGGCGCGGACAAGGTCTTCATCTACCGCTACGACCCGAAGGCCAACCCCGAGCTGCCGCTGACCCCGGCGAAAACCGCGTCGGTGGAACTGCCGCCGGGCAGCGGCCCGCGTCACCTGCTGTTCAGCGCCGACGGCAAGCACGCCTGGCTGACCATGGAAATGAGCGCCCAAGTGGCGGTGTTCGACTACCGGGACGGGGTGCTGACCCAGACCCAACTGGTGGACCTGGCGGCCGGCCAGCCGACCTCGGACAAGGCCGCAGCCGCTTTGCACGCCTCCGCCGACGGCAAGTTCCTGTACGTCAGCAACCGGGGCACGGCCAACCAGATGCTGGTGTTCGCCATCGACCCTGCCAGCGGCAAGCTCAGCGAGCTGCAACGGCGTTCGGTGGAGGGCGATCACCCCCGTGAGTTCAGCCTCGACCCCACCGGCAAGTTCCTGCTGATCGCCAACCAGAAGAGCAACGGCATCGTCGTGCTTGAGCGCGACGACAAGACCGGTCTGCTGGGCAAAGTCGTGCAGACGTTGCCGATGGATGCCCCGAGCGACCTCAAGTTCCTGCTGCGTCAATGAGCCGCAGGCCCCGGTTCGCGGGGCCTGCGCCTTTGTATTAATCGCGCTGATAACAGCTAATGCCATAAAGCATTTCAAGCGGCGGACCCTCGAGCGTTAAGTTTGCTTCACGGCCCGAACGGGCAAGCAAGCCAACCGAACACGAGGGTTACCGCCATGAACTTCAATCTCTTTTCCGTGATTGCCGCGTCCGCCATCTCCGCTTCCGTGGCCCTGCCAGCCAGCGCCAGCGTCGAAGTCAGCGACAAGAAATCCCACACCCAGAGCTACACCCAGAAGTACTTGCAACAGAGCGCCAACTTCTACGCCGCTCTGGACCACAAAGCCCAACACTGAAACTCTTCCCGCACTGCACCCGTTATGCAGGAGCGAAGTCATTGACGCCGCCGCAGTTTTCCAAGCGTTGGCCGCAACAGTGATGTCGCTCCTGCATAACCGTTTGCGACAGCATCTGCCGGATATCACTGTCCGCGCTTGATATCACATAGCCATGAACGTAAAGTTGACGCTGATTTTTTGACTCCTTCCCCGCATAAGGATCGACAGCATGGCGATGCGTCTGGTCGTGGTACTCCTGTTTCTCTATTCCACCCCCATCCTGTCGGCTGCCGAGCCTGTCGCCGGCGAGCCGGAAGCCGCGTTCGAACGCCTCATGAGTATTATTGAAGGCTGAGATAGACCGGTTTAATGATCAACGAAGCTGATGGTCACTATGGATAACCCTGAGTGGTTCCTTCGGCTTTTTTGATCGATTCTGTGGGCCTCGAAACAGGTTCACGGAGTCCACATCATGGCCAGTTCCCTCATCGCTTACGCCAAACGCGGCGCTTACCTGGCCATCGGTCTGTACCTGGTCATGGTGTTGTCCGTCAGCCTCGTCTCGCAGTCGCAGCACCGCTTCGACGCACCGGTCCAGGTCGCCCATCCCGGCATTCAGTTCGAGCTCCGTTCCCACGGCGCAACGGCGGACGCGGCTGAACTGGCGGGAGTCGGCGGAGCATGAAAGGCTACAGACTCTGGATCATCGCCGGCCTTGCGTTCATGACCAACGGCGCCTCGCTCTTGGGCTTCGGCCAAGGTTCGGTCGGCGGCCTGGCCCGGGCCATAGAGGCCAACCACACCATCGCCCACAACATCGAACGGGCCAACGCTTTGGGGCTGCTGGCCGGCAATCCGCCGGTCAAGTCCGAGCGTGATTTCCTCGGGCCGTTCGAAGTGGATTGCTCGGCCATCGGCATGTGTGAAGTGCTGGCCTGAACCCGGGATTACTTTTTCATGATGCCGGTGAACAGGTCGGATTCGAGAAAGCGCTGCAACCATTGCTGCAACCGCACGTAAGGCGTCTGCGCGAACCACTCGCGGTCGACGTGGGCGAACTGGCGCACGAAGGGCAGCAGCGCGATGTCGGCCAGGCACGGATGGTCGGCCAGCAAGTACTCGCGCTTGCCGAGCAGCTCGTCGAGCTTCTGCAGGAACAGCGTCCCCTCGGCGCGATAGGCCTCCATCGGCTGCTCCGGGTAGCGTTCGGCGTACTTGTACCGGTTCAGGTTCACCTTGAACACTTGGTCGTTGCCGTAGATCAGCTTCTCCATCCACAGGGCGTGGAACGAATCGTCCTTGAGCAGCCAGTCGTCCGGATCGTTCTGCGCCAGTGCCCAGCGCATGATCTCCAGGCTCTCGTCGATCACCCGGCCGCCGGCGTCGAGCACCGGCACCGTGCCTTTGGGCGAGAGCTCCAGCATCCTCGCCGGCTTGGCCTTGAGGCTGACCTCGACGATGTCCACCGGCACCCCCGCATAGCGCAGCGCCATCCGCGCGCGCATGGCGTAGGGGCAGCGGCGGAACGAGTAGAGCGTGTTCATTTCACCTCCACGGTGCTCAAGCCGTTGCCCTGGCGTCGCACCTGGATCTGCACCGGAATCCGTTCGTGCATTTCCTGCACGTGGGAAATCACCGCCACCTTGCGTCCCTGGGCCTGCAAGCCGTCGAGGGCATCCATGGCCAGTTGCAGGGATTCCGGATCCAGGCTGCCGAAGCCTTCGTCGATGAACAGCGATTCGATCTTCAGCGTGCTCGACGCCATCGACGCCAGCCCCAGCGCCAGGGCCAGCGACACCAGGAACGTCTCGCCGCCGGACAGCGAATGCACCGAGCGCAGTTCGTCGCCCATCTCCGTGTCCATCACCAGCAGGCCGAGCATGCTGCCGCCGCGCTTGAGCCGATAGCGCTTGACCAACTGACGCAGTTGCACGTTGGCGTGATGCACCAGCAGGTCGAGGTTGTAGGCCTGGGCGATCTTGCGGAAGGTGTCGCCGGTGGCCGAGCCGATCAACGCATTGAGCCGGGCCCAGCGCTGGTATTCGGCGTAGGCCTCGGCGATCCGCTGCGCCAGCGCCTGATTGGCGTTTTGCCGGCGCTGGTCTTCGGCCTGCTCGGCACGCAGTTCGGCGCACTGCTGCTCGCTGACGGCGAGCTGTTGTTGCAGGTCGGCGAGGGCAGTCGCCAATGCGTCGGCCTCCAGGCCGCCGTTGCGCTGCGCCTGGTGCTCGAGCAGGCGTTGGTCACGCTCCTGCAGCAGGACGTTGGCCTGCTCGATGGCCTTCTCGTTGTGCTGCAGGCGCTGGCGCAGTTCGCTGACTTGCGCGTCGTCGATCCGCAGCAGGTCTTCGAGGCCCTCGTCGTCGAGCTCGGGGTGCCGCGCGCGCCAGTCGGCGATCTTGCCGGCCAGCTCCCGATCCTCGGTGTCCAGCGCTTGCCAGCGTTCTTGCTGCGCCTTGAGTTCCGCCGCCGTCTGCACCTGTTGCGTGCGCAGATCTTGCAGGGCGTGGGCGGTGTCGGCCTCGGCGCGGCGGGCCTGCTCCACGGCGTGCTCCAGCCGCTGCTGCCATTGCTCGGCGCTGGTGTGTTCGCCGAGCAACTGCGCCAGCTTCTGTTGGCTGGCCAGTTGCTGCTCGGCCAAGTCATTGAATTGCCGCTCGGCGGCCTGCGCCTGCTCGGCGCGGCTCCGCTGACGCTCCTGCTCTTTGTCCAGCGTCTGCTGGCGTTCCTGCTGTTCCTCCAACGCCTCCTTCTGCTGATCGACCTGCGCCAGGCGCTCGGCGATCTGGCGGTCAAGCTGCATGAAGGCGGCCGCCGGCTCGACGCGCAGCGCTTGCAGGGTGTCCGCCGGGAGCAGGTTGGCGAAGGCGTCGAGTTCTTCGTCGAGGCGTTGCCGGTCGCTGTCCAGTTCCCGCTGCTGATGGCTCAGGTGCTGCGCCGCCTGCTGATGGGCGGATTCGGTCTTGCGCAACTGCTGGGTCAGCCGCGCCGCGTCCTGTTGCAGGGTGAGCAGGTCGCTCTGGCGCTGTTCGTCCTGGGCGATGCTCAGGTTCAGCTGATCGTTCTGCCGCACGAGCCAGGCGTCACGCTTGTCGGCGTCCTGAACCTTCAACTGCGTAGCCAACGGATGCGCGTCAAGGGTCGGCGCCAAGGCGTGCTGTTGCGCGGTCAGTTGCTCTTGTTGCTGCAGCAGCTCTTTCTGCCGGGCGATGACGGCACCGACGGCCGTACGCAGTTCGATCAGCGATTCCTTGAGCCGCTCCACCGCTTGCAGCGCGTTGGCCTGTTCGCTCTCGTCATGCCGGCCGAGGCTTTGCAGCAGCGCCTCGGGCTGATGGTACGGATGCGCGTCGCTGCCGCAGACCGGGCAAGGCTGGCCGTCCTGCAGCTGCGCGCGCAGTTCCTCGACGCTGGCGCTGCGGGCCAGGCGCTGGCGTTCCAGCAGCTCGCGGGTGACCGTGAGGGTCTGTTCGGCGACGGCCAGTTCGGCCTTGGCCTTCACCCCGTCCTGGGTCAGGCGGTCGCGTTCCTGCTGGGCTTCGACCAGGCGTTGCTGCAGGTCGGCGCTGCGGGTGCCCAGTTCCTGATGGTGGCTCCACAGACGCGTCAGGTCTTCGACGGCGCGCAGCTGCTTGCGGTTGTCCTGCAGCAGGTTGCCGAGGAGGCCGATCTGTTCGGCGACCGCGTCCGGTTCGGCGCCGGCCTCCTTGAACAGCACGTCCAGCTCCTGTTTCTGCCGGGCGAGGTCTTCGGCGCTGCGGGTGGCGGCCTGTTCAAGGCTGGCCAGTTCGGCCTGGCCCTTGTTCAGGCGGTTGCCGATCAGCATCAGCTGTTGCAGGCGGTCGCGGTAGGCGTTCCAGGCATCGCTCAACGGCGCCAGGTGGGCGCTTTGCCCGAGCCCGCCTGCGATGTCCCGCAAGCGTTCGGCGACCTCGGCCTGTCTCTCCACCAAGGCTTGAATGCCGGCCTGGCCCTGGGCGCAGGCTTGTTCCGCGAGCTGCCTGGCTTCGGCGCTGAGGGCGGTTTCCTTGGCCAGGCGGGCGAGGGTGCTTTGCTCCTCGAAGGCGATACGCAGCAGCGGCGTGCTGTCGCCTTGCCGTTGTTGCGCCTCGCCCAGGGCGGCCTTCGCCGCGTCGAGACCTTGCGCAAGTTGCGATTGGCGTTCGGCCAGTTCGGTCTGCTGCTGCGTGTGGGCGGCGATCTGCTCGGCCAACGGCGTCAGCAGCGCTTCCAGTTCGGACTTGCGGGCGAACTGGTGCCGCTGCGGCCCGAGCTGTTCCAGCCGGGTCAGCCTCAGGCGCTCGGCGGCCAGGCCTTCCCACTGCTGTTGCGCGCTGTGCAACTGCTCGGCGGCGGCCTGCTGCGCTTCCTGCAAGCGGCTCAGTTCCTTCAGCCAGGCCTGTTGCTGGTCAAGCTGCTTGAGCTGCGCCTGTTGCCCCTTCAGTTGCTGTTGCGCCGCGTTGAAGCGCTCGTCCAGTTCGGCGCGAGCCTCCGGTGCCAGCGGCGTGACCCCCACGGCTTGTTCCTGCAGCAGCCTGTGCGCCTCGCGGGCCTCTTTGGCCTTGTCGAAGGCGCGCCGGCCCAGGCGGGTGTAGAGCGCGGTGTCGGTGAGTTTTTCCAGCAGTTCGCTGCGGTCGTTGTCGTCGGCCTTGAGGAAGGCGCTGAACTCGCTCTGGGCCAGCAGCACGGCGCGGGTGAACTGCTCGAAGTTCAGCCCCAGGGCCGCTTCCAGTTGGGTCTTGTATTCGCCTTTCTGGCTGGCCAGCAGTTGATCCTGGTCGATGTCGCGCAGGCTCTGGCGGCTGACCTGCAATTTGCCGGCGGCTTTCTCGCGGGCACGGTTGGCTTCCCAGCGGGCGCGGTAGCGGCGGCCGTCGACGCCGACGAAGTCCACTTCGGCGAAGCCTTCGCCGGTGCCGCGGCGCAGCAGGGTGCGCGGGTCGCCGGTGGCGATCTCGCCGTCGGCGTCCGGTACCTTGGCGTCGCGGCCGGTGTTGCTGAGCCGCGGCACCGCGCCGAACAGCGCCAGGCACAGGGCATCGAGCAGGGTGCTCTTGCCGGCGCCGGTCGGGCCGGTGATGGCGAACAGGCCGGCGCTGGCCAGCGGTTCGGCGGTGAAGTCGATTTCGAACGGGCCGGCCAGCGAGGCCAGGTTCTTCAGGCGGATGGCGAGGATCTTCATGGCTGGCCGACCTCCATCTGTACGTCCTGGAGCAGTTCGGCGAAGTCCTTGAGGGTCTGCTCGTCGGCCTCGTTGCCGTAGCTGTCGAACCAGGCCCGGCTGAACAGTTCCTGCGGGGTGAGCTGGTCCAGCTCGATCAGGGCATCGCCCTCGTCGGTGCCGTTCCGTCCGCCGCTGCCGGCGTATTCGGCAGCGATCCGCACCAGCCGCACGGCCTTGCCTTGCAGGGCGCTTTCCACTTGCTGGCGCAGGTCCGGCTGCGGCTCGTCGAGCTGCACGCGCACTTCCAGCCAAGGTTGGCGCTGGGTCTCGGCAAGCAGGTCGATGTTCGGCAGGTCCGCCAGTTGCAAAAGGATGTCGGCCAGCGGCGCCGGGCCGACGCGTTGCAGGTGCACGGAGCGGGGGATCAGTCGGGGTTCGACGCTGACCAGGGTTTCGCCGTCGAGGGTGACGTCGAGGATCTGGTGCTGATAGTTGATCTCCGAGAACGACAGGGGGATCGGCGAGCCGCTGTAGCGGATCCGTTCCTCGCCGTTGACCTTCTGCGGCTTGTGCAGGTGGCCGAGGGCGACGTAGCTGACGGTGTGCCCGAACAGGCTGGCCGGCAGGGCCTCGGCGTTGCCGATGATCAGGCTGCGCTCGGAGTCCTCCGACACCGAGCCGCCGGCCATGTGCGCATGGCTGACGGCGATCAGCGCCTGGCCGGGCGCGCGTTTGGCGTTCGCCGCATCGATCAGGCGCTCATGCACCTGGCCGATGCCGTGCAGGTAGTCGTCGCCCAAGTGCGGGCCGGTCACCTCGGCGGGCCGCAGGAACGGCAGCGCCAGGCACCACGCGGCGACCTCGCCCGAGGCGTCCGGCACCGGCAGCAACAGGCGTTCGGTGTCGAGCTGCCCGTCATCGAGCCACAGCACCCGGCCTAGCGCATGGGTGCGCAACCGTCGCATCAGCGGCGCGGGCAGTTCGATCCGCGAGCCGGAATCGTGGTTGCCGGCGATCATCACGATGGTCAGCGCGGGCTGTTGTTCGTGGGCGCTGACGATGAAGTCGTAGAGGCGCTCCTGGGCTTTGACCGGCGGGTTGACCGTGTCGAAGATGTCGCCGGCGATCAGCAGCGCATCCGGCTGCGCCAGCTGCAGTTGCTTGAGCAGCCATTCGAGGAAGCAGGCGTGCTCGAAATCGCGCTCCTGGCCGTGCAGGTTCTGCCCAAGGTGCCAGTCGGAGGTGTGAAACAGACGCAAGGCGGACTCCGCATCAGGATTGAGGTGATGGCCGCTGCAAAGTCGGGAGGCCAAAGAGGGGAGAGTCTACTGGCAAATGCGTCGATTGTGGTCGAACTCGCGTGCGTCCTCGCTTCGGGGGATTTACAAGCATCGGGAGGACAATCTATTAATTGACGCCAGAATAGTGGCATTTTAGTATTTCGATATTGTTTTGATATCACTTTTTGCTTCGAGGGATCGGACATGCACTCACGCCTCTTTGCGGCGAGGCCGGGCGCAGGCTTGCCCTGTCTGCCCATGCCTGCCGTTGTCCTTGATGGAGCCGTTGCGCACTTCGATGCGCACTTCTTCTGACCTGTCTTCCTGGCGCCGTCTGCGCTGACCGGGCGCAAGGCGCCGCACTGCTGCATCTGCATTCTTCTAAAAACAATTATCCGAGATCATCGACATGGATGTTCGCCACCCGACCCTCCCGGCCGGCCAACCCGCTGCTGCCGTCAATCCGCGCGAGCGCTTCCTGGGCATGCCCAAGCGCGGGCTGGCGTTCCTGCTGGCGAACGTCATGTTCTGGCAGCCGTTGTGGGCGCAGGCGGACGGGATCGTGGTGGCCAACCCCGGCACCGGGCTGGACCGGGCCGGCAACGGCGTGCCGATCGTCAACATCGCCACGCCCAACGGCACGGGGCTGTCGCACAACCAGTTCAACGACTACAACGTCGGCGCCCAGGGGGTGATCCTCAACAACGCGGCCACCCAGACCGCCGCCACCCAACTGGGCGGCCACATCATCGGCAACCCGAACCTGAAGAACAGCGGCTCGGCCCAGACCATCCTCAACGAAGTGGTCGGCGGCAGCCCGAGCCAACTGCGCGGCTACACCGAGGTGGCGGGGCAGTCGGCGCGGGTGATCGTGGCCAACCCCTACGGCATCACCTGCAGCGGCTGCGGCTTCATCAACGCACCGCGGGTCACGCTGACCACCGGCAAGCCGGTGCTGGACAACGGGCGCCTCGACCGCTTCCAGGTCGACCAGGGCAGCGTCGCCATCGAAGGCGAGGGCCTGAACGCGGGCAACGTCGACCGCTTCGAGATCATCACCCGCAGCGCGAAGATCAACGCCCGGCTCCAGGCGCAGAACCTGGCCATCGTCGCCGGACGCAACGACGTCAACGCCGACAGCCTCAACGCCACGGCCCGCGCCGACGACGGCAGCGCCAAGCCGCAGCTGGCCATCGACAGCTCGGCGTTGGGCGGGATGTACGCCGGGGCGATCAAGCTGGTGGGCACCGAGGCCGGGGTGGGTGTGAAGCTCGACGGCAAACTGATCGCCGGCGGCGGCGACATCCAGCTCGACGCCAACGGTCAGCTGAGCCTGGCCGAGACTTCGGCCACCGGCGCCGTCAACGTCAAGGCCGCCGGCCTCGATGCGCGCGGCGCGGTCTACGCCGGCACCGCGCTGAACGTGCAGACCCAGGGCGACCTGACCAACCGCCAGACCCTCGCCGCCCGCGACAGCGTCGCCCTGACGGCGGGCGGTCAACTGAGCAACGCCGGCATCGTCGAGGCCGGGGTCAATGCCGACAACAGCCGCAACGCCAACGGCGATGTGAGCCTGAGCGCGCAGAGCCTCAGCAACAGCAAGAGCGTGGTCGCCAGCCGCAACCTGACCGTCACGGTGGCGCAGAACCTGAACAACCAGGGCGGCACGCTCAGCGGGCAGCGCACGGCGGTCACGGCCGGAACGCTCGACAACCGCGACGGCGCGCGGGTGCTGGGCGGCCAGTCCCTGAGCCTGAATGCCGGCCAGGTGCTGAACGGCAAGGGCGTCATCAACAGCGGCGGCAACTTCAGCGGCAACGTCGGGCAGTTCAGCAACTCCGGCGGCGAGTTCTCCAGCCAAACCGACAGCGTCCTGGTCGTCACCGCGCTCGACAACGTCGCCGGCATCATGACCGCCGGACGTTTGCTGGATCTCAGCGCATTGGGTGCGATCAACAACAGCGCCGGCAAGATCGGCGCAAAGCAAAATGTGATCGTGCGCGCGCAGCAACTCGACAACAGCCAGCAAGGCCAGTTGACCAGTGAAGGCACGCTGACCACCCGGATCGGCGGCCAGCTCGACAACCGCAAAGGCTTGATCCAGGCCAACGGCGCGATGGATGTGCAGGCCACCCGCCTGGACAACCGCGCCGGCAAGGTCTCCGGCCTCGACACCCTCACCGTCGACAGTGCCGAAGCCGACAACCGCGGCGGAACGATCCGCGCGGACAAGGCACTGACGCTGCGCACCGGCACCCTGGACAACCGCAGCCTGGGCCGCCTCGAAAGCAAGTCGGCACTGACCTTCGACGGGACACGGCTGGACAACAGCGACAAGGGCCTGATCACCGCGACGGGGCCGCTGAGCCTCAAGGCCAAGGAGGTGATCAACAACGGCGCCGGGCGCATCTCCGGCAAGGGCGACATCGAGGCGAACATCGACGCCCTGAGCCAGCAGGGCGGTGAACTGGTCGCCGAAGGCAACCTGACGCTGACCGGCAAGCAACTGGGCAACCGCGAGGACAGCCTGGTCGCTTCGCTCAAGGCCCTGACCGTCAACGTCGATCAGATCGACAACCGGGGCGGTTCGCTGTCCGGCGGGCAGGGCCTGCTGATCAGCGGTGCGCGCCTGGACAACAGCGACAACGGCAAGGTGCTGTCCGACACGACCCTGGGCCTGAAGGTCGCGCAGATCGTCAACGCCACCAACGGCCTGATCTTCGGCAAGGGCGCCGTGACACTGAGCGGCATCGGCCTGAGCAACGTGGGCGGACGGATCGTCACCCAGAAGGACCTGAAGCTGGCCTTCGACGAGGTCATCGACAACCAGAACGGCCTGATCAGCAGCGACGGCCGCTCGACCCTCGATGCCGGGCGCCTCGACAACCGCTTGGGCAAACTGTCGGGCCTTGAGGCGATCGCGCTGACCAGCGTCGGCGCCGCGCTGAACCAGGGCGGCCTGATCGTTTCGCAAAAAGGCCTGACCTTCGCCAGCGGCAGCCTCGACAACAGCGACGCCGGCCTGATCAGCGCCAAGGGTGACTCGACCCTGAGCACCGGCGAGTTCAAGAACCGCCGGGGCGGCAGCCTGGCCACCGACGGCACGCTGCTGCTGACGGCCGCGCACCTGGACAACGGCGGCGGCAAGATCGGCAGCCAGCAGCAGATGACGGTATCGCTCACGTCGCTGGAGCAGGACGGCGGCGAACTGTTCAGCAACGGCGACCTGACGCTCGACATGAACCGGGGCCTGCTGGACAACCGGCGCGGCAACCTCCGCACGCCCGGCCAGTTGCTGCTCAAGAACCTCGGCGAGGTGAACAACGGCGCCGGCGAGATCGCCGGCGCCAAGGCCTGGAGCCTGACTGCGCAGAGCCTGAGCAACGACGGCGGCAAACTGCTGAGCAACGAGAAGCTCACCCTGGTCGTCGACCGGGCGCTGAGCAACGTCAAGGGGCTGATCGCCGCCGCCGGCCTCGACAGCCGCAGCGCCAGCCTGGACAACACCGACGGCGAAATCCGCATCCGCGGGGAGGCGGGGCTCACCGTCAGCGACACCTTCGGCAACCAGGCCGGGGTGGTCATCGCCGACGCCGGCCTGACCGTCGATGCCGCCAGCCTGGACAACCGCCGCGAAGGCCTGGTGGGCGCCGCAAAAGCGCTGAAACTCACCGTCGGCCGCCTCGACAACCGCACCGGCGAGCTGTCGGGCAAGGCCGACGTGAGCCTCACCGGCGCCTGGCTCGACAACAGCGACAGCGGCTATATCCTGGCCGGCGGCAACCTGGCGCTGACCGTGGGCGAGGTGTTCAACCGCAACGGCGGCGTGCTGGCCGGCGATGCGGGGCTGACGCTGACCGGGGCGACCCTGGAGAACAGCGGCCGGCTGAGCACGTTGCGCGACCTGTCGATCAACCTGTCGTCGGCCCTGAACAACGATCAGGGCCGTCTCGTCAGCGAAGGGGCGCTGTCGGTCAATGCCCAGAGCCTGAGCAACGACAAGGGCGTGGTCTCCAGCGCCAAGGCCCTGAGCGTCGACACCCACGGGGCCGTGAGCAACAAGGGCGGCCAACTGCTGACCGACGCCGCGCTCACCCTCAACAGCCAGTCGCTGGACAACCAGGACAAGGGCGTCATCAGCAGCAAAGGCAACCTGAGCCTCACCACCGGCGCGCTGAACAACAGCCGCGGGAGCCTCTTCTCCGGCGGCCGGCTTGAGCTCGATGCGGGCCAGGTGACCAACACCGCCGGCAGCCTGGGCGCCGCCACCGAGTTGGCGGGCAAGGTCCACGGCCTGGATCAGCAGGGCGGCAAGCTCTTCAGCCAAGGCAGCTTGAGCCTGGACCTGCAAGGCGGCGCGCTGAACAACGAAGACGGGCTCATCAACGCACCCGGCGTGCTGTCGTTGACCCACCTCGTCGGGATCGACAACCGCAACGGCGAGATCTCCAGCGCACAGGCCTTCGACCTGATCGCCGAATCCCTGGACAACAGCGGCGGCCAGGTGCTGAGCAACCAGAAGCTGACCCTGACGCTCGACAAGGCCCTGACCTCGGTCAAGGGCAAGATCGCTGCAGCGGCGCTGCAGGTTCGTGCCGCGAGCCTGGACAACAGCGACGGCGGGGTGCTGCTCAGCGACAGCGACCTGAGCGTGACCGTCGACGGCCTGCTGGACAACGGCAACGGCACGGTCAAGGCCGCCAAGCAACTGACCCTCAGCAGCACCGGCCTGAACAACCGGGGCGGCACGTTGCTGGGCGGCACCGGCATCGGCATCGACCTGGGCACGACGGCGGCGGATCTCAATAACCAGAACGGCCTGATCAACACCAAGGGCGTGCTGACCATTGCGCACCTGCGCGACTTGGACAACCGCAAGGGCGAGATCTCCAGCGTCAACGGCTTCAGCCTGACCGGCAACCGCCTGGACAACCGTGGCGGCAACCTGATCAGCAACGACCGACTGCACCTGACGGCAGCCGAAACCCTGAACCAGGGCGGCCTGGTGTCCGGCTGGAACGGCGTGACCGTCGACGGCGGCAGCCTCGACAACAGCCAGGAAGGCACGGTCTCCAGCCAGTTCGGCGATCTGACCATCGACCTCAGCGGCGCGTTGGTCAACCACAGCAAGGGCGGTCTGGGCGGCAAGGGCGAGGTGACCATCAAGGCGGCCAGCCTCGACAACACCGCCGGCATCATCACCAGCGGCGCCAAGCAGACGCTGACCGTCACCGGCGGCACGCTGACCAACGCCTCGGGCGGCCTGATCGAAAGCAGCGGCACCCTCGACATCCGCGCCACTGGCCTGAACAACGCCGGCGGCCGCATCACCGCCGGCCAGGCGATGACCTTCACCGGCACGTGGCTGGACAACAGCGGCGGCAGCCTGGTCGGCGACGGCAGCGTTGCCCTCGACCTGCTCGGCGCCCTGACCAACATCAACGGCGCCCTCGGCAGCGCCGGCCCGTTGACGGTGCTGCGCGCCAGCGGCATCGACAACCGGGGCGGCCAGGTGATCAGCCAGGGCTCCTTGAGCCTGCTGACCGGCGGAGACCTGAACAACAGCGGGCGCGGCACGGTCTCGGCCAACGGCGAGTTGGCGGTCACCGCCGACGGCACCGTGCACAACGACACCGACGGGCTGATCTTCAGCCGCGACGCCGGCGTGAACATCAAGGCCAGCGCCTTCGGCAACGGCAAAGGCGCGGTGCAGAGCTACTCCGCATTGACGGTGGACGCGGGCACCGGGGCCATCGACAACCAGGGCGGCAAGCTCATCGCCCGGACCGGTGACCTGAACCTCACCGCCGCCAGCCTCGACAGCCGCGGCGGCGTGCTGTCCAGCCTCAAGGGCCTGCTGCAGACCCGCCTGACCGGCGTGCTGCGCAACGGCCAGGGCGGCAAGCTTGAAGGCGCACGCCTCGACCTGCGGGCCTTGGGCGGCATCTACAGCGACGGCGGACGCATCGCCGCCAACGCCGGCGACATCCTGCTCAACGCCGGCGGCAACGCCATCGACAACAGCGGCGGCGGGATCTACGCCAAAGGCGCGGTGAACATGGTCGCCGGCTCGCTGAACAACAATGCGGGCCAGGTCAGCGGCAACGGCATCGGTCTGGGGCTCGACGGCAACCTGAGCAACCGCGGCGGCCTGATCGAAAGCGCCGCTTTGCTGGCAATCCGCGCCGCCAACGTGGACAACCAGGGCGGCAAGCTGCGGGCGCTGGGCAGCGGCGGCAAGACCGATTTCCAGATCGGCAGCCTGTTCGACAACCGCAACGGCCTGGTGGAGACCGCCAACACGGACTTCATCCTGAACGCGCCGAGCCTGCTCAACGCAGGCGGCACCATGACGCACGTGGGGACGGGGGAATTCGGCCTCTCGACCGCCAACGTCATGAACGCCGGCGGCGCGCTGGTCACCCGTGGCGGCCTGACGCTCAACGCCGACAGCTGGACCAACAGCAGCGTGATCCAGGCCGGCCGCCTGACCGTCAACGTCAACCGCTTCACCCAGACCGCCAGTGGGCAACTGCTGGCCTCGGACAAACTGGTCGGGCGCGGCGCGAGCTGGACCAACGACGGGTTGATCGCCAGCGACGGCGAGCTGGATATCCAGTTGAGCGGCGGGTACGGCGGCAATGGCCGCCTGAGCAGCCTGGGCAATCTGACGTTTGCGGCGGCACAACTCGGCTTGACCAACGCCGCCAGCATCGGCGCAGGCGGGCAGGGCAAAGTCACCGTGGGCGGGTTGCTCAACAACGCCGGCGGACGCTTGACGGCCGGCGGTGACTTGACGATCGATGCCGGCGCCGTGACCAACAGCGGCACGCTGGGCGCGGCTCAGACGCTGACGGTGAGGACGGCCAGCCTGCTCAATGACCGTGGGCTGATCTTCAGCGGCGGCAACATGAACCTGCTGGTCAATGACTTCACCAACCAGACCGGCGATGTCTACAGCATCGGCAATCTCACGATCGGCGGAAAGGACGGGGGGCGCGCCAATGCCGTCAACAACCAGGCCGCGTCGATCAATGTCGATGGCGATTTTTCGCTGTCGGCCAACAGCTTCAACAACAAGACCGAAGGTGTGGTCGGCGAGGAGAAGTTCATCTCGGGTGACATCACCTTCGACGGCTCCGCGACGTTCTATGTCAACGAAAGCTTCGAATCGACCTCGACGATCTCAGGCCCCCAGGCGTCCCTCAATGTGGCGGGCAACCTGACCGGCAACGTCGGAGCGTTCACCAACACGGCCTCGCTGATATCGGCCGGCAAGAACATCAAGCTCGACGTCGACACCTTCGACAACTTCGGCCTGCAGTCGGGCACCTTCACCCGCTCGCGGATCTTCAAGCTCGGCGGGTTGCCCGGCAAGCAGACGAGCTGGATCAGCACCGACCTGCAAGCCTATGCAGACCGCAACTCCAAAAACCAGTACGACTACATCGAAACCTGGCATGAGCCGGACAAGGGCGGAACGCATTGGGACTACACCGCGATCGCCAAGCAGATGCTCGGCAAGACCAACGCGAAGTTCGGCACCGGCCCCGAGGTCGCCGTCCCCGGCCAGATTCTGGCGGGCGACCTGAAAAAGGACACCCGTGTCTTCACTGACGGCGGCGGCAGCGTTTCCTCCGTTGTCCAGGCGGGTCAGGCGGTTGAGATCAACGCCAAAACCACGATCCGCAACGGTAACCTCAATCCCTATACCCACTTCGACGGCACGGCCAAGGAGGGGACGGACACCGGTGTGAAGAGCGCCGTCAAGCCAACGGTCATCTTCTTGAATCCACAACTGCCGCCGGATCTGGCCCAGCAACAGGTCAACCCGTTGGCGCTGCCGGGCTTCACCCTGCCGACCGGGGAAAACGGCCTGTTCCGTTACAGCGGCAAAGGCGGCAGCGAGCCGGCGGTGACGCCCGGCAAGGACTGGACCATCGGCACCGTCGCCGCCGGCACCACCCAGCGCTCGGACGGCATGCCTTCCCGGCCGGCCACCGAGCTGACGTTCGACAAGAGCGGTCCGGTCTCGACGACCAAGCGCGACCTGACCCTGGCCGCCCGTCCGTCGCTGAACCTCAATGGCCAGACGGCGCCGATCAACGTCAACGCGGTCGCCGGCGACGGTCCGGTCGGCGTGCTGGCGCCCGACCGCACTCAGGCCTCGTTCGATGTGCCGCGGGTTCAGGGGCTGCCCGACACCAGCGTGCGCTCCAACCCGCACAAATACCTGATCGAGACCAACCCGGCGCTGACTGACCTCAAGTCGTTCATGAGCACGGACTACCTGCTGGGCAAGCTCGGCTACGACCCCGACACCAGCGCCAAGCGCCTCGGCGACGGCCTGTTCGAGCAGCGCCTGGTGCAGCAGGCCGTGGTCGCCCGCACGGGCCAGCGCTTCATCGACGGCCAGACCTCCGACGAAGCGATGTTCAAGTACCTGATGAACAACGCGGTGGCGAGCAAGAACGAGCTCAACCTGTCCGTCGGCGTGACGCTGACCGCCCAGCAAGTGGCGGCGCTGACCCACGACATCGTCTGGCTCGAAGAGCACGAAGTGAACGGCGAAAAGGTCTTGGTGCCGGTGCTGTACCTGGCCCAGGCCAACAACCGCCTGGCGCCGAACGGGGCGTTGATCCAGGGACACGATGTCGATCTGATCGCAGGCAAAGACCTGGTCAACGCAGGCACGTTGCGCGCCAGCAACAATCTGGCCGCGAGCGCCGGGCTGGACCTGACCAACAGCGGCCTGATCGAAGCGGGGAACCGCCTGGGCCTGCTGGCCGTGCATGACATCGTCAACAAGTCGGGCGGCATCATCGCCGGGCGAGACGTCAACCTTGTGACCTTGACGGGGGACATCGTCAACGAGCGTTCGGTGAGCACCGATGCCTTCGACGGCAAGGGCAAGTCGTTCCAGCGTGACGTCGTCGACAGTGCAGCGCGCATCGAGGCGGCGAATGACCTGACGATCTTCTCGGGCCGGGACATGCTCAGCGTGGGAGGTTCGATGTCCAGCGGGCGGGATGTCCGGATCGAGGCCAGTCGGGACATCGCCATCGCTTCGGCTCAACAGATCAACGTCGACGGCGGTGCCCGGCAGAGCAGCTCCGTCACTCAGTTCGGCTCAAGCCTGAGTGCCGGACGCGATATCTCGATGAGTGCGGGTCGTGACTTTGCCGCAGTCGCCAGTGACATGAACGCCAAACGCAATTTCACGCTCATTGCGGACGGCGATGTGACCATCGCTTCCGGGGCCGATGAAAGCCACTCCTATTACAAGACCAAGAAGGTGACCGCCCAGGAAGACCACGTCAAACAGATCGCCAGCACGATCACTGCCGGCGGCGATGTCGCCATTCGGGCAGGCGATGACCTGACGTTGATCTCCAGCCGGATCAAGGCCGGCGACGAAGCCTATCTGGTGGCCAGGGACGAGCTCGAAGTATTGGCCGCGCAAGACACGGACTACTCGCTGTACGACAAAAAGGACAAGGGCAGTTTCGGCAGGAAGAAACTGCGTCATGACGAAGTCACGCAGGTGACGCATGTCGGCAGTGAAATCACGACCGGAGGCAACATGGCGCTGGTCAGCGGCGGCGACCAGAGATTCCAGGTCGCGAAGCTCGACAGTGGTGGCGGCATCAGCCTGGACAGCGGCGGGAAGATCGTGTTCGAAGGGGTCAAGGACCTTCACGACGAGAGCCATACCAAGACCAACGACAGCGCTTTCTGGGTATCGTCCAAGGGCAAGGGCAACACGGACGAGACGTTCCGTCAGACACAGATGTCCGCCAAGGGCGAAATCGCCATCAAGGCGGTGGAAGGCCTCAAGATCGATGTGAAGCAGATCAATCAGCAGACGGTCAGCGAATCCATCGATGCCATGGTCAAGGCCGATCCGCAGATGGCGTGGCTCAAGCAGGCCGAAGCGCGCGGAGACGTGGACTGGCGGCAAGTGAAGGAAATCCACGAGTCGTTCAAATACTCGAACTCCGGGCTCGGGCCGGCCTCTCAACTGATCATCGCCATTGCGATGGCTGCCATCATCGGGCCGATGATGGCGGGCATGAACGCGATGCTGCAGGGCGTGGCCATCACCGCCGCGACGAAAGCGACGGTCAGCACGATCGATAACCGGGGCAACCTCGGGAAAATCCTGAAAGACATGACCTCCGAAGATGCCATCAAAAGCTATGTTGTCGCCGCAGCCACGGCGGGGGTCACCCAGGGGTTGAAGTTCGACGTGGGCAACATCAGCCTGACCCCGGAGGGATTCAAGGTCATAGCCACCAAGGTGACGGCCGACGCCCTGATCAAAACGGTCGTCTACGGCGGCAGCTTCAAGGACAACCTGGTCAGCTCGGCTACCGGAACGCTGACTGCCATCGGCGCGGCCATGGGGGCGGGCGCCATCGGAGACTTGAAGCTGCCTGAAGGCAGCATCGAGAAAATTCTGCTGCACGCTGGCCTGGGCGGGCTGCTGTCCAAGGCCATGGGAGGGGATTTCCGCACGGGGGCGATCGCCGGCGGTGCCAACGAGTTCCTGGTGGGCCTGCTCGGGGACAAACTGTTGCCGGCCAACTATGTGCCGGGCACGCCTGAATACATTCAGGCACAGGCCAACCTGCTGGCCATTTCCCAGATCGTAGGCGTGCTGGGGGCCACGGCGTCAGGGGGTGACCCGAGCACGGCGGCCTCGGTGGCGGCCAATGGGACGCTCTACAACTATCTGTCCCACCAGGCCTTCTCGGAGGTTGAAGACTGCCTGAACGGCAAGACGTGCTCCACCAAAGAGGAAAAGAACGCTGCCATCGCGAAGGCGGAGAAGCTCAGCGAGTTCCTCGATTCGGAGATGCGCAGCATGTGCGACAAGGCCCCCCAGAGCGACGGCTGCCGCACGGCAGTCAACGCGGCGCTGAAGTACATCGCCATGCAGGACGCCTGGAATGTCATGCACAACGACGTGGCGCGCACATCGCACACGACCTTCGACTACCTCTACAACACGCAAGGGGCCTCAGACCGCCTGGTGACGTACCTGAACACCATCGACAACCGGGCCAACTTCTTCGGGGCCAGCAACCTGTATGAACAGGAACTGGGGATCGGGGCCAACTGGTTCGGGGGCGCTGAGGCGGTATCCAGAGCGCCGTTGACTGGGTTGGGGGCGGACGGGAACGGATCCTTCCTGAGCTTTGGCCTGGGCTGGTTCCTGGCCCCGGTCTACGACTGGCGCAAGGCGGCGGGGGACGCGCTGATCACGGGCGGCTTCGATAATTTCAAAGACCTGTACAACAAATCGGCCACTGATCCGGTTGCCTGGGACATCAAACAGTTGAAAAACGAACAGTCGCTGCTGCAGACCATCCATGAGAAGTTCCTGGGTGACCATTCATGGTTCACGACCGTCGGCAAATACGCCACGGACACGTCGCTCAATCCGCTCATCGGCGACAAGCAAGGTGTCGACGGCGGTGTGGTCATCCTGGATTACCGCTCAAGGGTGAACTATGGCTGCAAGCTGTTGGGCCTGTCGAAAGCCCAGGGCTGCACCCCATGATCAAGGCTCGATACCCACGCGGGAAGGTCTTCCTGGCCTTTTTCCTGTGTCCGATGGTGGTCGGGGGGATCGCCGGAATCATCAAGACGGCCACAGTGTTTGCCCACTTGATCGATACGCCGAAACTGCTGGGGGAAGTCAGGGGGGGCGAACTGCTGCTGATGCCCTTCCTGGCGCCTTTCCTCGCGCAGTTGGTGTTCTTTCTGCCTTTTCTGTTTTTTGCGCTGGCGATCGCTTTGATGAAGGTCAGGAAGACGGCGCTGAACTGTTTGCTGGTCGCTCTGGCAGGCGCCGGAGTCGCCGCCGGATGGATGTTCTGGTTCGTATTGCTCGTTGTGCGGAACAACGACATCAACGGCGGCGAGATTTCGGATTACTGGCTGGAGCTATCGGTGTCGTTCCTGGCGTCGATGGCCAGCTGCTGGCTGGCCGCCCGGACATTTCTGCCGCAGCAGGACTCCGAAGACCGGGCACCTGACGGGCAATGACGCCGCAGGTGGCGACGTCGCGCGGTCATTTGGGGTAGAGCGGCGGCAACCCGCTGTCGCCCACCGGATCCTTCGCCCGCTCAGCCGCCGGAATGGTGCGGATCGCCCGCCACAGGTCTTCGCCTTGCCAGTGCTGGCCGGTTTCGCTGTAGAGCGCGCCGTTGAGGCCGTCCAGGGCATCGGACAGCGGCACGAAGCGGGCGGCCATGTCGGCCAGGGTTTCCGGTTGCTGGCGGGCCCAGGCGTCGAGGGCCTGGCGGGTGGCGTGGGGGTCGTTGGCTTGGCTGGCGCGCTTGATGTCGTCAAGCAGCGTGCGCGGGCTCGGGCCGGTCTGGGCGGCGCGCAGGATCGCCGGTTGCCAGCGGGCCCGCCACCACAGGCCGAAGCCGAGGGCGGTGGTGCACGCCAGGATCAGCGTGCTGAGTTTCCACCACCACAGCGCTTCGCTGTCGGCGCCGCCCGAGGCCTGGGTGCCGGCCGGGGTGTCCACCTGCAGGCTCGGGTTGCTCGCCACTTGCAGGGTGCGCGCCGGCAGGCTGCTGTGTTCCAGGTGATCTTCGAAGGTGTTCCACCAGACCACCTCCACCGTCGGCAGCTCGATGGCGCCGCTGCGGCTGGGCACCAGCGCCTCGCGCTCCTCGCGGCTGCCGGTCAGGCCCCGGTCGCCGCTCTGATTGTTGAGCACCGGTTGGTCCGGATAGCGGCGCAAGCCGTTGGCCTCGGTGGCCGGCAGCGCGGGCAACTGGGAACTGGCCAGGCCTTCGGCCTTGAGGGTCAGGCTGCGGGTCAGGGAATCGCCGACCTGCAGGTGATCCGGCTCCGGGTTCCAGCTCTCGCTCAGGGTCAGGCTGCGGGCCGGCAGCCACGGCGCGTCGGCCGGGTAGGTGATGGGTTTGGGCTTGACCGTCAGCGCCGTCGCGGCGGAGCTGATGCGCATCAGCTTGCCCGGCTTCGGCCCTTGGGTGGAGGTGTCCGCGGACGGTCGCGTATCGACCAGCGTCGCGCTGAACGTCTGCGGGGCGATGCTCAGCAGGCCGCTGTGCTGGGGGTAGATCGCGTAACGCATTTCGATCACGCCGTGGCGCACGCCGTTGATGTCTTTTTCGTAGGTGCGGGTGTCGCCCAGCTGTTCGATGCGCGCGTCGGCGATCTGCAGCGGCGTCAGGCTGCTGTCGTCGTACAGCGACACCGAATGGTAGATGCGCACGGTCAGCACCGCCTGGGCCTGCACGTAGACGCTGCTCTGGTCGAGGCTGGCCTCGATGAACACCGGATCCAGGCTGTCGGCGCTCTCGCGGTCGTCGCTCTCGACCACCTGCACGGTGATCGGCTGGCTCTGCGCGTCGCCCAGCTGCAGCGGCGGAATCACCACGCTGCCGTTGTTTTTCGGCAGCAGGGTGACGATCCAGCGCGTGGTGGCGCGGTTGTCGCCGTTGAGGGTGTTCAACTGGTTGACCTGACGGGTGCCGCGCACTTCGAACTGCGGCTCCAGCGGCGCCAGGTCCGGCTTGCCGAACTGCGTGACATCGTTGGATTCCAGGGTGAGCTCCACCGTCTCGCCGGAGTTCAGGCGCGTGCGGTCCACGCTGGCCGTCAGCCCGGCCGCCTGGGCGGTGGCCGTGCAGATCAGCAGGGGCAGCAAGAGTGCGGTGAAACGGCTCATCGAATGTTTTCCTGATCCTGATGTTGTTGCTGTTCGTACCAGAACTTGCGTCGCAGCAGTTCGCCCGGATCGTCCGGGATCTTGCCCAGCCATTGTTCCAGTGCCTGGCGCTGCTCGCCTTCGAGGTTGTCTTCGGCGGGGCGCAGCAGCGGCGGTGTGGCGTTCTGTTCGCCCTGCGGTTCGCTTTCGCTCAGCTCATCGGTGCCCGGCAGCGGCGGGGCGGTCGGCGGCGGTTCGCTGGCCGCAGGCGGCGGTGCGGTGTCGCTCGGGGATTCGCTGTTGGCCACAGGCGGCGTCGCGGCCGGTGGCGGCGGTTCGTCGCCCGGCAGGTTCTGCGGCGTCGACGGCTTCTGCGGTTCGGCGGGCGGCGGGGCGTTTTTCTGTTTCAGCAGGTTCTCCACCAAGGCCTTGTTGGTCAGTGCCGGGCGCAGGTCCGGTTGGCGCTCCAGGGCTTGATCGTAGGCGTCCAGCGCCGCTTCCAGCTCGCCGCTCCTGGCCAGGGCATTGCCTCGATTGTAGTGGGCGCGGGCGTCGTTGCCTTCGGCGAAGCGCTGGGCGGCGCCGCTGTAGTCGCCGGCCTCGTACAGCGCCACCCCTTGCCATTGCGGATCTTCGAAGTGCTTGGCCGCTTCGGCCGGGCGCTTCTGCTTGAGCAGGTGCAGGCCCTGTTGGTCGGGACGCAGCCACAGGTCTTCGAAATCGAACGCGTAGCCGGGCAGCGGCAGGCACCACAGCAGCGGCAGGCAAAACAGCCAGCCGCGGCGCCCGGCGCAGGCGGCGAGCAGCAACAGCGGCAGCAGCAGCCAATAGCCCTGGTCGGCCCAGGTGTCCAGGCGCAGGGTCTGGCCGTCGTCGCGCAGGCTGCGGGGGCCGTCGAGCAGGCCGAGGGCGCGCAGGTCGGACTCGTCCAGGCGGGCGCCGCGGTACTCGCCGCCCACCGAATTGAGAAACGCATTGAGGCCCGCGCCGTCCAGCTGCGGCACGCGGATCGCGCCTTGGGCGTCCTTGAGGAAACTGCCGTCCTCCTGGGCGATCGGCGCGCCTTCGGCGGTGCCGACCCCGAGCATCAGCAGTTGCGGGGACTGCCCGCCCAGCGCCCGGCGAATGCCCAGGCGTTCCTCTTCCGACAGCGACGAACCGATCAGCAGGATTCGCCCCTGGCCCAAGGCGCCCTGTTTGAGCAGGGTCAGGGCCTTGTTCACCGCCAGGTCGGCGCGATGACCGCTTTGCGGCATCAGCGACGGCTTGAGCGCGTCCAGCAGGTTGCGGCTGGTGGCCAGATCATCGGAGAGCGGCACCAGCGTGTGGGCGCTGCCGGCGTACACGACGATGGCGGTCTGCGCGTCGCTGCGCGCCTGCAACAGGTCGAACAGCTTGCGCCGCGCCTGTTCGAGCCGGGTCGGCGGCGAGTCGGTGGCCAGCATCTCCGGGGTCAGCTCCAGCAGCACCACCAGCGGGTCGGCGGGTTTCTGGGTGGTCTGCTCGACCCGCTCCCAGCTCGGCCCGAGCAGCGCGGCGAGGGCCAGCAGCCAGGCCACGCCCAGGGCGATCCACGGCAGCTTGCTGTCGCGCCCGCCGCCCCCGCGCAGCAGGGTGGCATGGAAGGCCGGCGGCAGGATCACCTGCCAGCGCCCGGCGCGCTTCTGCCGGTGCCAGAGCTGCCAGAGCAGCCAACCCAGCAACGGCAGGAGCAACAGGCACCAGGGGCGGAACCAGTGCGGCCAGAACGTGATCATCGACGCCTCCGCAGACGCAGGCGCTTGAGGCGGGCACGCCAGTCAGGCAATGGGCTCTGCAAATACAATTCCTTGCTGAAGAGGCGTTGCAGCGGGTTGTCCGGCCACAGTTCGCGGACCACCAGCAACAGGCTCAGCAGCAGCGCCAGCGCCAGCGGCCATTGATACAGCGCCTGGGCCGGGCGGGCCTGGGTCGGTTGCTGGGCCACCGGTTCGAGGCGGTCGAGGGTGTCCTTGACCGCTTGCAGCTCCTGGCCGTCGCGGGCACGGAAATAGCGGCCGCCCGTGGCCTCGGCGATGGCTTTGAGCGCCGGCTCGTCGAGGTCCAGGGTCGGGTTCGCGCCGAGCAGGGCGGTGCTGCCGCTCGACTCGGGGTCGGCGCCGATGCCGATCGGGTAGATTCTCACGCCTTCGCCGGCGGCCAGGCGGGCGGCGGTCAACGGGTCGATTTCGCCGCCGTTGTTGGCGCCGTCGGTGACCAGCACCAGCACGCGGCTCTGGGCCGGACGCATGCGCAGGCGCTTGAGGGCCAGGCCGATGGCGTCGCCGATGGCGGTGTTCTTGCCGGCAATGCCGATCCGCGCCTCGTCGAGCCAGACCCGCACCGTGTGGCGGTCGAAGGTCAAAGGCGCCTGCAGGTACGCCTGGCTGCCGAACAGGATCAGGCCGACCCGGTCGCCGTCGCGGCTTTCCAGGAAGTCACCGAGCAAGTGCTGCACCAGCGACAGGCGGCTGACGTCTTCGTCCTGCCATTGCATGTCGGGGAAGTCCATCGAGCCGGACACGTCCACCGCCACCAGCAGGTCGCGGCCGCTGGCAGCGATCGGCAACGGTTCGCCCAGCCATTGCGGGCGGGCGGCGGCGATCAGCAAAAATAGCCACAGCAACAGGAACGGCGCCTGCTGCCGCCAGGCCGGCAGGTTGGCCCGGGCCCGGCGGCGGGCGAGGCCTTCGAGGTCGGCGAGAAAGCTCACCTTCAGCGCCGGCTCGCCGCTGTCGGCCACCGGCAGCACCAGGCGCATCAGCCAGGGCAGCGGCAGCAGTGCGAAGACCCACGGCCAGGCGAACTCAAACATGCTTGCGGATCCAGGTGTCGACCGCTTGGGTCAGGCCGGCGATGGCCTTGTCGTCGAGCTTGCATTCGGGTTTGTAGGCGCCTTCGACCAGCACCATCCAGCGCGTCAGGCCGGCGGCCGGGCAGCGGTTGTCGAGGAACGCCAGCCATTTGCGGCCGTTGAGGGTGTGGCTTTGGCTGTTCGGGTAATGGTTGCGGCACAGGCGCTTGAGCAGGCCGTTGAGCTGCTGCAGCCAGGCACCGGCGGGCGCGCCGTCATAGGGCTTGGCCATTTGCGCCAGTTCGGCGAGGGCGGCCAGGCGCACCGGATCCAGCGGCAGTTCGGCCCGCACGATCGGGCGCTTCTTCACCGGAATGAGCCGGCGCAGGCGCCACAGGGCGAAACCCGCCAGGGGCAGCAGCAGAAGCAGCAGCCACCAGCCCGGCGCCGGCGGCCAGAAGGCGACCGGTGGCGGGGACATCAGCGGCTGCAGTTGTTCGAGGCCGTTCATCGTGCGCTGCCCGGACGCTGCGGGTTGAGGAACTCACGCATCTGCTCGACCATCTCGCTCTGGGTGCTCAGGGGCATCAGCAGTACGCGCAGCTTCTGCGCCAGCAGCTCCCAACGGGCGATCCGCGCTTCGGCCTGGGCGCGGTAGGTCTGGCGCAGGTCGAAGTTGAGGGTGTCCAGCTCCAGTTGTGCACCGCGCTCGGCGAACCGCAGCAGCCCGGCGGCGGGCAGGGCGTGATCCAGCGGGTCGGACAGCGGCAACAGCAACAGGTCGCAGTGGCGCGACAGCAGGCTCAGTTGCTGTTCGGCGCTGTCGGACAGCACCCGCTCGTCGCAGATCACGATCACCAGGCTGCCCGGCCGCAGCACCTCGCGGGCGCGGCGCAACGCCACGCCGAACGCATCGCGGTCCGGTTCGCGCTCGCTGTGCAGCGCCTGGTTGGCGCGCACCAGCCGGTTGAGCAGTTGCAGCAGGCTCTGCTTGCTGCGCCGCGGCTTGATCTCGTAATGCTCGTTGTCGCCGAACACCAGTCCGCCGACCCGGTCGTTGTGGCCCAGCGCCGCCCAGCCGATCAGAGCCGCCGCCTGCGCGGCGAGCACCGACTTGAACATCAGCCCGGAGCCGAAGAACAGCCGTCGGCTCTGCTCGACCATGATGAAGATCGGCCGCTCGCGCTCCTCGTGGAACAGCTTGGTGTGCGGCTCCTGGGTGCGGGCGGTCACGCGCCAGTCGATGGTGCGCACGTCGTCGCCGGCCTGGTAGACCCGCACCTGGTCGAAGTCCACGCCGCGGCCGCGGAACTTCGAATGGTGCAGGCCGATCAGCGGGCTGCGCTGGCTCGGCGTGGAAAACAGCTGCACCTCACGGACGCGGTGACGCATCTCGATCAGCTCGGCGAGGCTGACGCGGATGCCCGGTTCGGACGGCAGGGGGGCGTTCATGGCGGTCAAGCGACGGCAACGACGTCAAGGATGCGCTGCACCACCCGGTCTTGGTCGATGCCGGCGGCTTCCGCCTCGAACGACAGGATGATGCGGTGGCGCAGCACGTCGAACAGCACGGCCTGGATGTCTTCCGGGCTGACGAAATCGCGGCCGGCGAGCCAGGCGTGGGCCCGGGCGCAGCGGTCGAGGGCGATGGAACCGCGGGGGCTGGCGCCGTAGGCGATCCACTCGGCCATTTCCGGGTCGAACTTGGCCGGGTTGCGCGTGGCCATGACCAGTTGCACCAGGTATTCCTCCACGGCGTCGGCCATGTACAGCCCGAGGATTTCCTTGCGCGCCGCGAAGATCGCCTGCTGGCTGACCCGCCGCTCAGGCTTGGTCTCGCCGTTGAGGGCTTCGCCGCGGGCCTGCTGGAGGATGCGCCGTTCGACGGCCGCGTCCGGGAAACCGATCTTGACGTGCAGCAGGAAGCGGTCGAGCTGGGCTTCGGGCAGCGGGTAGGTGCCTTCCTGCTCGATCGGGTTCTGCGTGGCCATCACCAGGAACAGCGGCGACAGTTCATAGGTGCTGCGCCCGACGCTGACCTGGCGTTCGGCCATGGCTTCGAGCAATGCCGACTGCACCTTGGCCGGGGCACGGTTGATTTCGTCCGCCAGCACCAGGTTGTGGAAGATCGGGCCTTGCTGGAACACGAAGCTGCCGGTCTCCGGGCGGTAGATCTCGGTGCCGGTGACGTCCGCCGGCAGCAGGTCGGGGGTGAACTGGATGCGATGGAACTGGGCATCGATGCCTTCGGCCAGCTCTTTGATCGCCTTGGTCTTGGCCAGGCCCGGCGCGCCCTCGACCAGCATGTGGCCGTCGGCGAGCAGGGCGATGAGCAGGCGCTCGATGAGTTTTTCCTGGCCGAGGATCTGCGTTGAAAGAAAGGTGCGCAGCGCCAGCAGCGCTTCACGATGTTCCATCGGTGACTGTTCCTGGAAAGGGTGGCCGCAGACGTTCGGATAACGCCGGGGCTGGGGGCGTTACTTTAATCCATCGCGGGGGGTGGCGACTAACGGCATTTTGCGCAAAGTGCGGGAAATGACCGGGTAACGATCGCATTGGGGGGATGGCTGTCACCGCTCCAGTGCGGGCAACGCGGATCAAGCGGACTTCGGCCGTGCACAAAGTCCTGCGGGAGCCAGCCTGCTGGCGATGGCGCCTGCACGGATGCCATCGCCAGCAGGCTGGCTCCCATAGGGGATGTGCGCGATACAGATCCGGGGGGCAGGCTTGCTCCGGGTGGCGATCCGACGATGGGCCCGCCCTGGCGACTTCAGGCCTGGCGGATGTAAGTGCCGGTGCCGTCCAGAATGTTCTTCAGGGTCTCTTCGACCTCGTCGAGATCCACCATGTCCGGGTTGAAGGTGATCTCCAGCACGTCGTCACCGTTCAGCGCATCGGCATCCGCCGCCGCGATTTCGATCTTCAGCAGGGTTTTGGTCAGGGTGACCTTCACACCTTCCAGGGTCGAAGGGTCGCCATCCAGGGTGATCTCCAGTTCATCCTCGTCCGGGTAGCGGCTCATCAGGAACATTTCGCCCTTGTCGCTGTGGCAGCAGAGCATGGCCATGTTGTCTTCTTCGTCGTCGCACGGATTGACGATGAGCAGGGCGGTGGTCATTTGCATGGGGAGGATTCCTGAGGGGCCGGACGCGATGGGGCGGAGAAAAAGTGTGATTCTGCCAGTCCGAAGAGGAATCTGCTGCTACATCTTCAATTTTTTTGCCTCTTGCTCAGCCAACGTTCGATCTTGAATCGTGGGATGAGTACATAGAAGGAACAAACAAAAAAGGGGTGCCGAAGAGATCATCGCCAAGGCATGAGTAATACCCCTTACATCACCTTTTTTGCCAGCGGTTCAATGATTCGATAATAGAAACAGACCATGAGCAGGAATATGCACACCGGAGTGAATGCTATGTATAGCAGTATCGATGATGAAAATAGCGTGTAGAACAGAAAGTTTTGTCCTGCGATCCTGAGCTTCTCGTTTCGGATCGCCAGGTCGACGGAATTGAAATAAGCCTGGTGTGCGAAAAATAGGCAGAGGAGTAGGAATGCAAAGGCCGTGGCCATTATTTTTATGGCTGAATTGCGCTGCAGGTCTTTCTTTATTGTGTCAATCCTTTTGCAGTTTCTGAACAAAAGGATCGCGCCGGCTATTGGCCCCGTCAGTGCGATGTAATTCGTGGTGATTTTTGAGCTCAGTGGCAGCTTTGAAGACCAGAAGCCGATGTCGTCGACCAGGTAGGCATCGAGGAAATGCTCGAGGGCAGTATGTAGCGGCTCGCCTATGAGCGGGACTGTCAAGTTGACAAGCAGCATCGGCATCGTGATTGCCAAAAGGAAAGCCAATGATATTGTCGGCTTTTCTTTTTTTTGCATGGGGTTCTCATTGAGTGTCAAGTAAAGCAGGTTGATGGTTTTGTCAGGTTTATAAGTTTTTTAATGATTTTCTCAGGTTAAATAAAGGGGTGCGGAAGATGGATTTGAGTATGCAAAATGGAAGAAAGAAAAAATACAGAAATGAGATGAGCGATTGATGGAATGAATAGAGGAAGGTGTAAGAGCCGAATAGGTTTCCGTATTTCCCTTTGTGTGTTCCAAGATCATCTGGTCTGAAATAAAATATCCATGTAAGAAATATGAATAAAAGTATCATTCCCGCTGCTAGGGCGAGGTATTGTGCAGATGTCAAGGGTTTGCTGTCGTTTGGGTCGGCCTTTACGGTGATGGCCATGTATATCGAATATAGGAAGATGAGTGGGCCGGTTGTCGCCACATAGTTTGCAGCTGCCTTCGAACTGAAGGGAAAGAGAGATGACCAGAATCCAACCAGTCCGAAGAGCCGGTCGTCCAGGAACTCATTGAGAGCAATGTCATTATCGGTCTGCGGAAAAGCAGGCAGCGTGAAACCGATGATGAAAATCGGGGCGCAAAATGTACCGATGATCAACACCGGTAGGGGTATTCTCAACTCTATTGTTTTCATGCGTGATCTCCGTGCAGGCCTCAATTTATAAGTTGTGTGGCCGGAATGAATTGACGTTATGACTCATCCGGCCAACAGGTTTGCGTCGTTATACTTGTGGCGCAGCGTTGAACTGTTCGAGGATGAGGGTGTTGATTGTTTCTACGTTTTTCGCATCAAGAACTGACGCTATCAAGGCAATCAGCAAGCCGACCGCAACGATGCCGAGAACGCTGCTTGCAACAGCAGCCGAGAGTAACTTCGCGGCGCCGATGGCCACCAGCATCCCTGCCCCCATGCCGAGAGCGATGCTCTCAAACTCCAGCAACAACGGCTTCCAATCCCCATCCCGAAAACCAATGACCGTCTTCTCGATCACCGAATGTGCCTGCACGATTTTGCCGGTCACGCCAAGCCCTTTGGCCAACCGGTTGACGTTGTCCACGTAGGTCGCTTTGTCCAGCGCATTCAGGGCATCGACAACGGCGCGGGTGTCCTGCGGGCTGAGCCTGGCATGGGGGTTGTTGCGCACCTTTTCGAACGTCTGCATGGCCTCGCCATAGCTGCGGATCTTCTTGCCGGAGATGTCCTTCTGCAGGTCCAGCACCACCTGATGCAGCTTCTCGCCGTATTTTTCCAGGATGTAGGTGTTCGCTTCGGCGACGAAGGCCACGGCGCGCTTGTAGTCGTCGATCTGCCTGGCCTGTTCTTCGGCTGCGATCCGGGCCTGCTCCGCCGCGACCTGCCTCGCGTGTTCCTCTGCCTGGCGCTGGGCTTCCTCCGCGCGGCGTGCGGCCTCTGCCGCCTGTTGCTGCGCCAGGGCTTCGGCCTGGCGGCGGGCGATTTCCGCGTACAGGGACGACTGGCGGTTCTGCAGGCTGGTGATCTGGTCGTTGAGGATCATCGCGTTGTAGGTGGCCTGCAGCTTGCCGAGCTGCTTGGCCGTCTGCGTGGCCTTCAACTGCTGTTGGTATTCGGTGTTCTTGCGAAAGAGCAGTTCGTTGACGATGTTGACGGTCCGCGCCAGCCACTCGTCCGGTGTGTGGTGGCGCAAGGGCGGATGGTTGCCGTCGACGGCGTTCAGTTCGTTT
Source organism: Pseudomonas sp. B3(2017) (assembly GCF_002113595.1). Lineage (NCBI taxonomy): Bacteria > Pseudomonadati > Pseudomonadota > Gammaproteobacteria > Pseudomonadales > Pseudomonadaceae > Pseudomonas > Pseudomonas sp. B3(2017). The sequence continues at coordinate 35,139 of NZ_NEIU01000017.1, read as the reverse complement.
TGCAGGTGGGGCTCAAGGTTGTGCTTGCGCGCCAGATAGTCGTTCTGGATGGCCAGGGTGAACCCGTGCATCGGATTGCCCAGCGGGTAGTTCTTGCGGATGTCGCCACGGATCTTGTCCGGGTTCAAGTTGATGAGTTCCCACGTCCCGTCGGCGTAAGTGATGATTCCGGGTATTTCCAGTTGTGGCATGTGCCTGTTCCTTGTGCGGTGAACGCCCGATCCTTCGGGCAAGCGAAGTGCGTCGCGAAAACGTGCTTCGTGTTTGTTTACAAATGGGTTGCCGGTTTTCCATTGATAACATTGCCCTTTGTTTCCAACAAACCGGCTTGTAGGAAAGTGTTCTGTTAATGACGTAGGGCAATTCTTTGAGATTTGTGCGACCGAATAATCTGCAACTAACAAGTTGTTTCTTATCGGTTTTTCAGGTGCCGGCCGGGCAGGGAAGGGCATGGGAAATCAGGCCGAAACCGGACGAAGCACCCAGAGGGAACGAATCGCGCCGGCGCAGTCATTTTTGGCACGGGCGTGCGGCAAAAAATGACGCCGGACAGGCCGGGCCGCGCATCCCCTGCTAGTGTTGTCCGGTGCGCAGGCCGCCGTTTACGTGCCGATGACCGAATATGTCGCAGCGCTGCAAGCAGGCACATTGTCGCAGCCATTAAGCTGCGCAACGGATGGGCACCCGTAAAGGCATTGCCGACGGCCCGCGCCCGGCGCCCGGCAGTCGTTTTTGCAGATGCCCATCCAATGGAAGGTGAATGTGACCTGAGTGTCTCGTCCAGCTTCACCCACCTGTCACCCTGTTTCCTCTGCCCGAGAATCAGGAACAGGGAGACGGAACGGCCCGATAGGGGGCCATGCAGCATGTGACGCTTTCCATCAATAACAAGCCCAAGCGGAGTACCACAGATGGCGTTCTTCACCGCAGCCAGCAAAGCCGACTTCCAGCACCAACTGCAAGCGGCACTGGCGCAGCACATCAGTGAACAGGCACTGCCACAAGTGGCGCTGTTCTCTGAACAATTCTTCGGCATCATTTCCCTGGACGAGCTGACCCAGCGTCGCCTCTCCGACCTCGCTGGCTGTACGCTTTCCGCATGGCGCCTGCTTGAGCGCTTCGACCACGCGCAACCGCAGGTTCGCGTCTACAACCCCGATTACGAACGTCACGGCTGGCAGTCGACCCACACCGCGGTCGAAGTGCTGCACCACGACCTGCCGTTCCTGGTGGACTCGGTGCGCACCGAGCTGAACCGCCGCGGCTACAGCATCCACACCCTGCAGACCACCGTGCTGAGCGTGCGTCGCGGCGACAAGGGCGAGCTGCTGGAGATCCTTCCCAAGGGCACCACCGGCGAAGGCGTGCAGCACGAGTCGCTGATGTACCTGGAAATCGACCGCTGCGCCAACGCGGCCGAGCTGAATGTGCTGACCAAGGAACTGGAACAGGTCCTGGGCGAGGTCCGCGTCGCGGTCGCCGATTTCGAGCCGATGAAGGCCAAGGTGCAGGAGATCCTCACCAAGCTCGACACCAGCGCATTTGCCGTCGACGGCGACGAGAAGACCGAGATCAAGAGTTTCCTGGAATGGCTGGTGGGCAACCACTTCACCTTCCTCGGCTACGAAGAGTTCGTGGTCACCGACCAGGCCGACGGCGGCCACATCGAGTACGACCCGGCCTCGTTCCTGGGCCTGACCAAGCTGCTGCGCACCGGCATGACCTATGACGACCTGCGCATCGAAGACTACGCCGTCAACTACCTGCGCGAACCCAAGCTGCTGACCTTCGCCAAGGCCGCGCACCCAAGCCGCGTGCACCGTCCGGCCTACCCGGATTACGTGTCGATCCGCGAGATCGACGCCGACGGCAACGTCATCAAGGAATGCCGCTTCATGGGCCTGTACACCTCCTCGGTGTACGGCGAAAGCGTGCGCACCATCCCGTACATACGCCGCAAGGTCGAGGAGATCGAGCGCCGCTCCGGCTTCCAGTCCAAGGCCCACCTGGGCAAGGAACTGGCGCAGGTGCTGGAAGTGCTGCCGCGCGACGACCTGTTCCAGACCCCGGTCGACGAGCTGTTCAGCACCGTGATGTCGATCGTGCAGATCCAGGAGCGCAACAAGATCCGCGTGTTCCTGCGCAAGGATCCGTACGGCCGCTTCTGCTACTGCCTGGCTTACGTGCCGCGTGACATCTATTCCACCGAAGTGCGCCAGAAGATCCAGCACGTGCTGATGGAGCGCCTGAAGGCCACCGACTGCGAGTTCTGGACGTTCTTCTCCGAGTCCGTGCTGGCCCGTGTGCAGCTGATCCTGCGCGTCGACCCGAAAAACCGCATCGACATCGACCCGCTGCAACTGGAGAACGAAGTCATCCAGGCCTGCCGCAGCTGGCAGGACGACTACGCCGCGCTGACGGTCGAGACCTTCGGCGAAGCCAACGGCACCAACGTGCTGGCGGACTTCCCGAAAGGCTTCCCGGCCGGCTACCGCGAGCGTTTCGCGGCGCATTCGGCCGTGGTCGACATGCAGCACCTGCTCAACCTGAGCGAGAAGAAGCCGCTGGCCATGAGCTTCTACCAGCCGCTGGCCTCGGGCCCGCGCGAGCTGCACTGCAAGCTGTATCACGCCGATACCCCGCTGGCGCTGTCCGACGTCCTGCCGATCCTGGAAAACCTCGGTCTGCGCGTGCTGGGCGAGTTCCCATACCGCCTGCGCCACAACAACGGCCGCGAGTTCTGGATCCACGACTTCGCGTTCACCGCGGCCGAAGGCATGGACCTGGACATCCAGCAGCTCAATGACACCCTGCAGGACGCGTTCGTCCACATCGTGCGCGGCGACGCCGAAAACGATGCGTTCAACCGCCTGGTGCTGACCGCCGGCCTGCCGTGGCGCGACGTCGCGCTGCTGCGTGCCTACGCCCGCTACCTGAAGCAGATCCGTCTGGGCTTCGACCTGGGCTACATCGCCAGCACCCTGAACAACCACACCGACATCGCCCGCGAACTGACCCGGTTGTTCAAGACCCGCTTCTACCTGGCGCGCAAACTGGGCAGCGATGATCTGGACGACAAGCAACTGCGTCTGGAGCAAGCGATCCTGACCGCGCTGGACGACGTTCAAGTCCTCAACGAAGACCGCATCCTGCGTCGTTACCTGGACCTGATCAAAGCGACCCTGCGCACCAACTTCTACCAGACCGACGCCAACGGCCAGAACAAGTCGTACTTCAGCTTCAAGTTCAACCCGCACTTGATCCCTGAACTGCCCAAGCCGGTGCCGAAGTTCGAAATCTTCGTCTACTCGCCGCGCGTCGAAGGCGTGCACCTGCGCTTCGGCAACGTCGCGCGTGGCGGCCTGCGCTGGTCCGACCGTGAAGAAGACTTCCGCACCGAAGTCCTGGGCCTTGTGAAAGCCCAGCAAGTGAAGAACTCGGTCATCGTGCCGGTGGGCGCCAAGGGCGGCTTCCTGCCGCGTCGCCTGCCGCTGGGCGGCAGCCGTGACGAGATCGCGGCCGAGGGCATCGCCTGCTACCGCATCTTCATCTCGGGCCTGTTGGACATCACCGACAACCTGAAGGACGGCAAACTGGTGCCGCCGGCCAACGTCGTGCGCCATGACGACGATGACCCGTACCTGGTGGTGGCGGCGGACAAAGGCACCGCGACCTTCTCCGACATCGCCAACGGCATCGCCATCGACTACGGCTTCTGGCTGGGCGACGCGTTCGCCTCCGGCGGTTCGGCCGGTTACGACCACAAGAAGATGGGCATCACCGCCAAGGGCGCGTGGGTCGGCGTGCAGCGCCACTTCCGCGAGCGCGGCATCAATGTCCAGGAAGACAGCGTCACCGTGGTCGGCATCGGCGACATGGCCGGCGACGTGTTCGGCAACGGCCTGTTGATGTCCGACAAGCTGCAGCTGGTTGCCGCGTTCAACCACATGCACATCTTCATCGATCCGAACCCGAACCCTGCCACCAGCTTCGTCGAGCGTCAGCGCATGTTCGACCTGCCGCGTTCGGCCTGGTCCGACTACGACACCAGCATCATGTCCGAAGGCGGCGGCATCTTCTCGCGCAGCGCGAAGAGCATCGCCATCTCGCCGCAGATGAAAGAGCGCTTCGACATCCAGGCCGACAAGCTGACCCCGACCGAACTGCTGAACGCCTTGCTCAAGGCGCCGGTGGATCTGCTGTGGAACGGCGGCATCGGCACCTACGTCAAGGCCAGCACCGAAAGCCACGCCGACGTCGGCGACAAGGCCAACGATGCGCTGCGCGTGAACGGCAACGAACTGCGCTGCAAAGTGGTGGGCGAGGGCGGCAACCTGGGCATGACCCAACTGGGCCGTGTCGAGTTCGGCCTCAACGGCGGCGGCTCCAACACCGACTTCATCGACAACGCCGGTGGTGTGGACTGCTCCGACCACGAAGTGAATATCAAGATCCTGCTGAACGAAGTGGTTCAGGCCGGCGACATGACCGACAAGCAACGCAACCAGTTGCTGGCGAGCATGACCGACGAAGTCGGCGGCCTGGTGCTGGGCAACAACTACAAGCAGACCCAGGCCCTGTCCCTGGCGGCCCGCCGTGCCTACGCGCGGATCGCCGAGTACAAGCGCCTGATGGGCGACCTGGAAGGCCGCGGCAAGCTGGACCGCGCCATCGAGTTCCTGCCGACCGAAGAGCAACTGGCCGAGCGCGTGGCCGAAGGCCATGGCCTGACCCGTCCGGAACTGTCGGTGCTGATCTCCTACAGCAAGATCGACCTCAAGGAGCAGCTGCTCAACTCGCTGGTTCCGGATGACGACTACCTGACCCGCGACATGGAAACGGCGTTCCCGCCGACCCTGGTCAGCAAGTTCTCCGAAGCCATGCGCCGTCACCGCCTGAAGCGCGAGATCGTCAGCACCCAGATCGCCAACGACCTGGTCAACCACATGGGCATCACCTTCGTTCAGCGGCTCAAGGAGTCCACCGGCATGAGCCCGGCGAACGTGGCCGGCGCCTACGTGATCGTGCGTGACATCTTCCACCTCCCGCACTGGTTCCGTCAGATCGAAGCGCTGGACTACCAGGTGCCTGCCGAAGTGCAGCTGGAGCTGATGGACGAGCTGATGCGTCTGGGCCGCCGTGCCACCCGCTGGTTCCTGCGTGCCCGCCGCAACGAGCAGAACGCTGCCCGTGACGTCGCGCATTTCGGTCCGCACCTGAAGGAGTTGGGCCTCAAGCTCGACGAACTGCTCAGCGGCGAGATCCGCGAGACCTGGCAGGCCCGTTACCAGGCCTACGTCGAGGCCGGTGTGCCGGAGCTGCTGGCGCGCATGGTGGCGGGAACCTCGCACCTGTACACCCTGCTGCCGATCATCGAGGCTTCCGACGTGACCGGCCAGAACCCGGCGGACGTGGCCAAGGCCTACTTCGCCGTGGGCAGCGCGCTGGACATCACCTGGTACATGCAGCAGATCAGCGCCTTGCCGGTCGAGAACAACTGGCAGGCCCTGGCCCGCGAAGCGTTCCGCGACGACGTCGACTGGCAGCAGCGTGCGATCACCATCTCCGTCCTGCAACAGGGCGACGGCTCCCAGGAGGTGGAAACCCGCCTGGCGCTGTGGATGGAACAGCACGACGCGATGATCGAGCGCTGGCGCGCCATGCTGGTGGAAATCCGTGCCGCCAGCGGCACCGACTACGCCATGTACGCGGTGGCCAACCGCGAACTGCTGGACGTGGCGCTGAGCGGCCAGACGGTCGCACCGGCCGCCTCGGCCCGCAACGCCGAGCTGGAACCGGCCTGAGCCGTAGCTGAATGAGAAAGCCCCGCTCTCGCAAGAGGCGGGGCTTTTTCATGCCTGCGGTTTGTGTCGCCTGATCGGGCCACATCGCCAGCAGGCCACCGAAATCAATACAACTTTTGAGCCTGCCGGGTATCCAGCATCGACACACTGTCCGCCGCACCGCCCAACAAGTTGCTGAGCGACCGGTCGAACTTCTGCAACGCCCGCACTTGAACGTCCTGCTGTTCATGGATATCCGCCACGATATCGTCGGTGCGCTTGTAGTCGGCCCACAACGGACTCAAGGCCTTGGCATCGGTGCCTTTGGCCGTGCCGATGTAGTTGAACTGCGCATCGTAGAAGTCCGCGCTGGCGTCGGTACGGATGTCGGAGCTGCGCGAGGTGATCAGTTGGCTGCGGGTCTCGATGATCGCCGTCACGTCGGGCTTGGCCGCCCGCAGGCTCTGCATGTCCGGGTAGACGGTCACCGAGCCGAAGCGGCGTTTGAGCGAAGCGGTCATCCAGTCCACGGCCATGTCCGGTTTCGAAGTGGCGACGTAGGCGTCGTGGATCGGCTGCACCAGCAGGCTCTGGCCGAAGCCGGTGCCGGCGTTGGCCTGGTAGTCGCGCAGGTATTGGCGGTTGGTCTGGGTGCCCGGGCTGTAGACGATGCCGAGGGACACGTCGGCGCCGCTGGGCACCCGGGTGGCGCCGCTGCGGCCCACGGGGTGGGTGAACAGCGTGTCGAGCGAGGATGCCGAGGGCGGCGCGGTGGGCACCGAGCAGGCGGAGAGGGCCAGTACCGAGATCGACAACGTTGCGGCAAACGCAAGTTTCATGGTGGTTCTCCCGTGAAACAACTTCGGTTCGAAGAGTTTAAAGTTGCCGCGCTGAACGGCAGTTGAACCAGACTAAACCCGCACCGGAAAGTTGAAACGACCAATCGGCGAAGTTACCGGGTGACCAATAGTCTTGTTCGCTTTAAACGCCCATGATTAATTGCCCCGGGAAATAAAAAGGCTCAAATCGACGATTTGAGCCTTTTTATTTATGGCTGGCGCAACAGCGATCAGTTTTCCAGGGGGATCAGCACTTTCTCGTCCGGGGCCAATACCATGAACACCAGCAACTTCGCCGGCTTGGACTTGCTGGCGTTTTTCGACACCAGGTGTTCGGAGCCGGCCGGTTCGTACCAGTACTGGCCCTTCTTGTAGGTGACCGGTTGTTCGCCCTTGACCTGGGACACGATCTCGCCTTCCAGCACGTAGGCCATCGCGGTGCCCTCGTGCCGGTGGGCGATGGACGACTGACCGGGTTTGTAGTCGACTTCGATCATCAGGGCTTTCTTGCCGGGGGCGTTCTTGAGCATCTGATCCTGCAGGACGGTGACCTTCTCGGAAGGTTCGTCCGTGCCATGGGCAAAGGCCGGGCCGGCGGCGAGCAGGGCGAGGGCGGTAAACACGTGCAGGGCTTTCATGGGCATCACCTGTGGAATGTGGGTGTCGGTGATCACAGTAGTTCGCGCGGCGGTTCGATCAAACGGCCAATGTTCGGGAAGATCGGGAGACCAATCGCCGCCCCTGAAACCTGTCGGGCACGTGCCCCTGTGGCGAGGGCGTTTCGCCGAATCGATCCCGCAGAGAGACAGACCCGTGGCGACCCTGCAGGACTAGACGATGGGAAAGGAATTGAAGTCCACGCTGTTGGCCAGCCGGCTGTCGATCAGGTCGATGAAGCCCTGTGCCTCGGGGCGGTTGAAGTGCGCCTGCATGGCCGCTTCCGATTGCCAGTGGGCACTGACCGTCCAGCGCTGGCTGTCCTCGGGGCAGCGGTCGACCATGTAGGAGTCGCAGCCGGGCGTTTCACGCAGGGTCTCGACGATCTTCTGCAACTGCCTGCCCAGCTCTTCCGAGCGGCCGGCGGCGGCCTGCACCTGGACGGTATTGATCACGGGGTTGGACATGGCTCGCTCTCCTGTACCGGTTCGGACGCATCCGCCCATTGAGGGATAAGGCCTGTGCAGGATAGGCCTGCCTCCCGGGATCACCAATAACCAATCGGCGGTTAATCGGTTAGACCAATCCCTCAGGCCACTTGCTGCAAGAGATCGCGCAGGCGGTCCAGGGCGATGTCGATGTCCAGGGTCTCGATGGCGCCGAAGCCGAAGTACAGGCCGTCGCGGGGCGCTTGCTGATAGTAGAAGCCGTTGATCGCGTACAGCCCGACCTCGACCTTTTTCGCCAGCTCGATGATCAGCGGCAGGTCCAGCGGCACCTTGCAGAACACCGCCATGTGGAACCCGGCGCTGGGCGGCACCGCCTCCAGCCACGGCGACAGGTCGGTGGCCATGCGCGTCAGGATCCGTTCCCGGCGCTGGGCGTAGACGGTGTGGCAGCGGCGGATGTGCTTGAGCAGGCAGCCCTCGGCGATGAACTTGGCCAGGGCCCATTGCGGCAGGGTGGAGGCGTGCAGGTCGGTGAGCTGCTTGGCGCGGATCACCGCCTCAAGAATCGCCGGCGGCAGGATCGCATAGCCGATCCGCAGCTCCGGCAGCAGGGTCTTGGAGAAGGTGCCGACATAGGCGACGAGGCCGCGCCGGTCGAGGTTGTGCAGCGAATCCGTGGGCCGGCCTTCGTAGCGGAATTCGCTGTCGTAGTCGTCCTCGATGACGATGGCGCCCAGCGCGTGGGCGCGTTCCAGCAGCGCCTCGCGGCGGGCCTGGCTCATGGGCATGCCCAGCGGGAACTGGTGCGACGGCGTCACGTAGATCAGCCGGGTGCCGTCGGGAATGTGCTCGACCTGAATGCCCTCGGCATCCACCGGCACCCCGACCACCGTGGCGCCGTGGGTGCCGAACAGCAGACGGGCGGGTGGATAGCCGGGGTCTTCCATCGCCACGACGCTGCCGGGCTGCAGCAGCACCCGGGCGATGAGGTCGAGCGCCTGCTGGGCGCCGTTGCACACCACCACGTCTTCGTCCTGGCAATTCACCCCACGGGAAAACGCAATGTGCCGGGCAATCGCGTTGCGCAGCGCCGGCAAGCCTTCGGGCAGGCTGTAGAAGCCCTTGGAGGTCGCCATCTGCCGCATGGCGTGGGCGACGCAACGGCGCCAGTCGTCCTGGGGAAACTGGCCCTTGCCGGTGGCGCCGCCGATGAAGTCGTAGCGCAGCGAGCCTTCCAGCGTCGGGTGGCGCAGGAACACCGGCAGATTGCGCCATCGCTCGACGACCTCGGCGCCGGCCAGTTCCGCAGCGCTTTGCTTGCGCTGCACGGCGGCGGGACGGGCGTTGACGTAGGTGCCTTTGCCGATCACGCCGGTGAGGAAGTTTTCGTAGGTCAGCTGCGCATAGGTGTCGGAGATGGTCTTGCGCGAAATCCCCAACTGCTCGGCCAGCAGGCGGCTGGGGGGCAACTGGGTGCCGGCGGCCAGCCGCCCGGACTCGATGGCGCCGCGCAGTTGCTGGTACAACTGGCCGGCCAGATCCTTGCGGCCGTTGATCACGACATGAAGTTCCATACCGACGGGGCTCCTGGGGCGAATGAGGCGGATTGTGCGCCCGCCAGATTACTTCCGAATGCACGCGGGGCAGAAGTTGCGTATCGCAAATCCCCGAAATTGGTGCAGAACCCTGTGGGAGCTGGCTTGCCAGCGATGGGGCCTTCGGATCCAGCATCAGTGTCAGCAGGTATACCGCCATCGCTGGCAAGCCAGCTCCCACAGAGTCAGTGTGTGCCCGGGTTCAGTGGTCTGCCAGTTTTCCGTGGAATTGGGGCTGTAACCCTGGCGCACCAGCGCTTACCGTGAAATCACTCTTCTGCTGCCCGAGACCCGCCCATGTCCCCGCGCCTGGATTACTACAGCGCCTCGCCCAAGGCGATGAAAGCGATGATCGCCCTGGAGGCGCTGACCGGCAGCCTGAGCATCGAGCCGCCGCTGCTGCACCTGATCAAGATCCGCGCCTCGCAGCTCAACGGCTGTGCGTTCTGCACCGACCTGCACTCGGTGGAGGCCCGACGGGCCGGGGAGAGCGAGCGGCGCCTGTACGCGGTAGCGGTGTGGCGCGACAGCGGCTTTTTCAGCCTGCGCGAGCGGGCGGCGCTGGCCTGGACCGAAGCGGTGACGCTGCTGTCCGAAGGCAAGGTCACGGATGCTGTCTTCCAGGAAGCGCGGGAGCAGTTCGCGGAAGGCGAGCTGGTGGATCTGACCATGGCCATCAGCACCATCAGCAGTTGGAACCGGCTGGCGGTGAGTTTCCGCCAGGAGCCCAGCGAGTGATCCGAGCGCGCGCAGGGCTGCTGCGCACGCACGCGCGAGCCAGCGCCCTCGCCTCGGGCTCTGGGCTCATTGACCGGCCGGCGGCCGCTGCGGCTTGACCGAGTGGCCGAAGGCGTTGCCCATCCGCGTGGCGGTGGCGGCCGGCGTCGCCAGGCCCACCTGGTTCGGCGGTCGCTTGTCGACGGGCACGTTCATCGCCTCGCGGTTCTTTTGCGCCGCCTTGGCGCCTTCGGGGTTGTTGCCCATCTGCTGGCTCAGGCAATCGTAGTTCGGCGCCTTGTAGCCGCCGACCGTTACGTCGATGCACCCCGTCGGCTGTTCGGCGTGCGCCATGGCGCAGGCGATCAGCACCGCGCCGCCCAGAACGATGTTGCTCAGTGATTTCATGCAGGCCTCCTGGCCGGCCCGACGGGCCGCTCTGGTGCTTGAGTCTACTGCAAGGCCGTCGGCGATCCCGTGATGGTTTTTTTGCACCGTCCGTCACACCAGATTCATAAACAGCCCTCAGGATGACGGTTTTCAGGGGTGCGTCAGCCGTGCAGCGAGGCCATGCCAAGGGCGGTTTTGTGCGTTCAGCGCCTTTGCGCCAGGCCTGTCTGGGCCTGTTGCTGGGCCTCTTGGCGCTGGGGGCGAAGGCCGAACCGTTGCGCATGACGCTGCACATCCCGGCCCAGGATCTGGCGTCGGCCCTGGACCGGTTCAGTCGGGCCACGGGCATGGCGGTGCTGGTCGACAGCCAGTTGAGCCGGGGCCGGCGTTCGTCGGCGGTGGACGGTGAGTTCACCGCGGCCGACGCCTTGCGCCGCATGCTCGGCGGCAGCGGCCTGATGGCCAAGTACGCCCGCGCTGATGCGTTCACCTTGCAGGTGGCGCAGGTCGAAGAGACGCAAGGGCCGGCCCAGCACGCAACGGCGGCGCCCAGCGCGGTCAACCGCAGCTATGCGACGGCGGTGCAGGCGGCCATCGAACGCACGCTGTGCCGTTCGCCGCTCACCCGTCCGGGCAGTTACCGCGCGGTGCTGCAGTTGTGGATCGGCCGCGACGGGGTGGTGCAGCACCATCGGCTGCTGACCTCCACCGGCGATGGCCGGCGGGACGCGGCGCTGGTGGACAGTTTTCAACGCTTGAGCATCGAGCGCCCGACGCCCGGGGCTTTGCGTCAGCCGGTGACACTGCTGCTGTTGCCGGAAACCATGGACAAGAAAAACACAGGGAAACGCATGGACTGCACCAGATGGGAAGGAGTTTCCGGGGGATGAAAGACGCCGGACAAGGTTCGATGCTCCAGCTGTTCCTGACGTCCTACGACGACTTTCGGGTGCGCCTGCGCCGTCGTCTCGGCTCCGAGGACCTGGCCAACGACGTGCTGCACGAGACCTACCTGCGGGTGGATCGCATGGAGCCTCCGCCGGATCTCCTGCGGCCCAACGCCTACCTCTACCGCATGGCGCTGAACATCGCCGCCGACCGCCGCCAGGCCGACGCCCGGCTGCTCACCGGCAGCGAGGTCGAGGAACTGCTGCAGATCAGCGACGAAGCCCTCGACCCGGCGCGGGTGGTGGGTGGGCAGAAGGAGATCCAGTCGCTGCTCAGCGCCCTGTATGAGCTGCCGGCGCGGCGCCGGCGGATCTTCATCGCCGCCCGTCTGGAAGAGGCGCCGCACCTGGAGATTTCCCAGCGCTTCGGCATCTCCACGCGCATGGTCGAGAAGGAAATCAAGGCTGCGCTGGGGCACTGCGCGGCGAAACTGGAAAGAAAAGTGTTTCAGCGGTTCGGTCGCGGGGCCGGAAAACCGTCTTGAAAGTAGAGCGCCGATCCGGGCGTCCCGATCAACCCGTCGAGTAACTGTGCGTTTGAACATCCTCCGTCTGACACCTGCCGCGCCCAAGGCCTGTGAACGTCTGCAGAGCGAAGCCCGCGACTGGCTGATCCTGCTGACCTCGGGCCGGGCCACGGTCGCCGATGCCCGGGCCCTGCGCCAGTGGTGCGCGCAAAGCCCCGAACACGCCCGCGCCTTCGAGGACTGCAAGGCCCTGTGGCACCTGCTGCAACCGGCGGCCGAGGGCCTGCGGGCTCCCCGGCGCTTCGGCCGACGGGCGTTCCTGGGCGGCGCCATTGCGGCGTCGGCGGCGTTCCTGCTGGTGCGCGGCACGGTGCCCGGCGGTTTCTCGGGCCTTGGGGCCGACTACATCACCGAGGTCGGCGAGCAGCGCCGCTTCGAACCGGCCGACGGCCTGAGCCTGGAGCTCAACACTCAGACCCGCATCAACCAGCGCGCCGTGGAAGGCGGCGCGCAAGGCTTCGAACTGCTCAGCGGCGAAGTCGAGGTGCAGACCGCGCGCCGGCCGTTGGCGGTGCAGGCCGGCAGCGGCTGGCTGCGGACCAGTCAGGCACGGTTCAACCTGCGCAACCTCGACCGGCAGGTGTGCGTGACGTGTCTCGACGGTGCGCTGGAGGTGGACCTGCAAGGCCGCAGCGTGCGCCTGGAGCCGGGCCAGCAACTGACCTGGGACGCGCAGCAGGTGGGCAGCGTGCAGAGCGTCGACACCGCCGCGGTGATGAACTGGCGGCACCAGGTGCTGGTGTTCAACGGCGCGACCCTGAGCCAGATGATCGACGAGATCAACCGCTACCGCCCCGGCATGCTGGTGCTGCTCAACCGCGAACTGGGCCAGCGCCGGGTGCAGGCCCGCTTCAGCCTTGACCAACTGGCCGGCGTCGCCTTGCTGATCCGCGACGCCTATGGCGTCAAATGCACCGAACTGCCGGGCGGGGTCGTCGTTTTCAGCTGACGGCAGGGCTGGCGGTTTAGATGCCAGCAGTGCCGGCCTCATCGCTGGCAAGTCGAGTCGTCGCACCGCAGCTCCCACAGGTTTTTGTGGTGTACCTGGATCCTGCAAACACTCGGGCTACCTGTGGGAGCTGGCTTGCCAGCGATGGCGGTGGGTCAGGCACCGGAGATGCCGGCTGTGATGGCCTCATCGCTGGCAAGCCAGCTCCCACAAGTTTTTGTGGTGTGCAGGGATCCTGCGGACAGCCGGGATCCCCTGTGGGAGCCAGCCTGCTGGCGATGGCGGTGGCTCAGGCACCGCAGAGTCAGGGCGATCACAGCAGCGGGCCGATGACCTGGCGGTAGCGTTCGGGGCCTTGCGGGGTCTGGCGGGTCAGGCGCAGTTCCAGGCCCGGCGGATCTTCCTTGCGGTTGCCGCTCAGTGGGCGCCAGCCCTTGTCCGGATCCCAGACCCGCACCTGCGCTTCGCTGACATCCGTGAGCACCGCCACCCCAGAGGTCGGCGCCGGCAGCGGATAGCGGCTGCGGGCCGGGGCGGCGGCGCGGTACAGGGTGTCGCCCTTGAGCCACCAGCGCACCCGTTGCAGGGCGCCGGGCCGGTCGGCGGCGGTGCGGATGATGTCCAGCCGAAAGCCTTGGCTGTCGCTGCCGCGCACGGTGAGGGCGGGCGGGGCGGTGTCGGGTTCGTCGTCTTCGCCGGCACGTTTCGGTTCGCTGAGCTCGATTCCGGCACGCAGCTCAACGTCGCGCTGCAACTGGTTCAACGCCCGCAGCAGGCTGTCGTTCTGCTCACCACTGGCCTGCAAATGGCTGTCTGCGCGCGTGACACTGTCCAGCCCCTTCCAGGCAATCAGACTGACCACCGCCATCAGCAGGATCGCCACCATCACTTCGATCAGGGTGAAACCCTGTTGGCGCTTCATTGCACGCTGATCCGGCCGGCGGCATCGCGCATCACGCTCAGGCGGTTGAGCCCGTCGGACAGGGTCAATTGCAGCGGCGGGTTGATCCATTCGGCGTTGAGCACCACTTTCTGCTTCGGTTCCACCCGCACATCGAGCTTCGGGCTCTGCCAAGGGCGCGGGCGCAGTTGCGCATCCCGCTCGAAATGGTCGAACCCCTGGCCGCTGTCGCTGCGCCGGCTGAAGCGGAAGCCCTTGGCGTCGCTCAGCCAGGCGATCGGCCGGCCGTCGGCGCGGGCCTCGGCTTGGGCCACCTGGAGCAACTGCGCCACGCGCTCGGCGTCCTTGCGCAGCAGTTGCAGCGGGTCGGGGCGGATGCTCAGGCTGATCGCCGCGCTGGCGATGCCGATGATCACCAGCACCACCATCAACTCGATCAGGGTGAAGCCCTGTTGCGTGAACCGGTTCATGCCCTGCGCACTCCTTCGCGTCGACCTGTTCTGAAAAGCCATCGTGCCCGGCCAACATGTAAGGCGTGTGAAATAAAACCGTGAGAATTGCCGGGTAGTCTGACGGTCGGGATTGAAAGGAGATTGAACCCATGAACTTTACCGCACGCGTTTCCCCGCCGCAGATGGCACAGGCCCTGGCGCTGCTGGCGGCGCTGGTGGGCGTGGCGACATGGTCGTCGCTGCTGCTGACACCCGCCGAATCACACACCCCGGCCGCCGCCCCGCAACTGCTCGCCGCCCGCAGCGACAGCCCGGCGCTGCAATGGTTTGCCGACCGCACGGCGCCGGTGCAGATCAAGGTCAGCGGCGTGATGGCCGGCAGCCGCGGTGCGGTGGCGATCCTCAGCCTCAACGACGGACCGCCGCAGAGCTTCCTGCAAGGCGAGCGCATCAGTGCCGGGGTGAAACTGCTGGCGGTGGAAGGCGATGCGGTGGTGATCGAGCAGGGCGGCGAGCCGCAGCGGCTGGCCGTGGACAAACTGCCGCAAGGCCCGGACCTGCCTCGGCTGACCCGTCCCTGAAAAACAACCCTGTGGTGAGGGCGACTCGTCTTCACAAGGCAGGATCAGGGCTGCGGACGGCTCAACAGCGTCTCGACCCGCGCCAGCGGCGGCGCATCTTGGCTGCGGTCGAACACCTGCACGCCGACCTTCAGCAGTCGTCCGTTCTCGGCGCTGCCGATCATTTGCTCGCAGCGCAACGGCAGGCGCCCCTGGTCGCACTCCACGGCTTTCATCCCCATCGGCAACCGACTCTCCAACTGCAGCTCGGCCATGCGCCCCTGCGCCGCAATCATCGCAATCGAGCGGTCGCGCAGCAGGCCGCTGCTCTGCGTCATCAGCCCCGCCACGCGCACGGCGGCGGACATGGCCACGGCGATGATCGCCAGGGCCACCAGCACTTCGATCAGGGTGAATCCGGCTTCTTTGGACGGGGCGCGCATCGGGTTCTCGGGCGGTCGGGCAGCCCTTGACGCTAACCCCCGCGCTTGACCGCTTGAAGACTGAAACTCCCGAGGATTCACAACATCTCTGACATATCTTCTTGCAACACTGCGCGTCGAATCGAATCTAGCCAGGGAATGACGAGATGGATATCGCGCAGCGCAAACAGCCTCAACAACCGCCACGGATGCCTCGCCGGCAGCAGGGCTTCACCCTGATCGAGATCATGGTCGTGGTGGTGATCCTCGGGATTCTGGCGGCGATGGTGGTGCCCAAGGTGTTGGACCGGCCGGATCAGGCCCGGGCCACGGCGGCCAAGCAGGATATCGGCGGGCTGATGCAGGCCCTCAAGCTGTACCGGCTCGACCATGGCAGCTACCCGACCATGAACCAGGGCCTGAAGGTGCTGGTGGAGCGTCCCGCCGACGCCAAGAACAGCAACTGGCGCTCGTACCTGGAGCGTTTGCCCAACGACCCGTGGGGCCGCCCGTACCAGTACCTCAACCCCGGCGCCAACGGCGAGATCGACATCTTCTCCCTCGGCGCCGACGGCCAGCCGGACGGCGAGGGCGTGAACGCCGACATCGGCTCCTGGCAACTGTAGGGCCGGCCATGGAAAGCCCATCGAACCAGCGGGGCATGGCGATCATCAGCGCGCTGCTGATCGCGGCGGTGGTGGCGGTGATCGCCGCCGGCATGCTCACCCGCCAGAGCGTCTCGACCCGTGCGCTGGAAGCCGAGCAACTGCGGGTGCAGGGACGCTGGCTGCTGAACGGCGGCCTGGAACTGAGCCGCCAATTGCTCTGGGACGCCCGTCAGCGCGACCCGCTGACCCGGCTCGATCAGCCCTGGGCACAGGTGCTCAACGCCCACGGTTTCGAAGGGCGGCTGGAGGACGAGCAGGGCAAGTTCAACCTGCGCACGCTGGTGGCCAACGAACGGATCGATGACGGCCAGGTCGAGGCGTTCCAGCGCCTGTGCGCACTGATCGGCGTCAGCGACGCACTGGCCCGGCGCATCACTTTGCGGGTCATCGATTCCTACCCACGGCTGTTGAACCCGGCCCTGGCGGACAAGGCCTTGGCGAAGAATGGCTTCGACAGCGGCCGCGGCACTTCGCCCGGCGCCGCACGCAAGCCGCAGCCACCGACCCTGCCGATGCTGCGCACGCTTGAAGACCTGCGCAGCGTCGAGGGCGTCGACGACGCCGTCCTGCGCAAGCTGGCGCCTTACCTCACGGTGATCCCGGCCAACACCTGGGTCAACGGCAACACCGCCACCGCGCCGGTGCTGGCGGCGTATGTGCCGGGGCTGTCGCTGGAGCGGGCGCAGGCGCTGATCAATGAGCGCGACGCCGGCCGCTGGTTCATCAACCGCGGCGACTTCGTCAACCGCCTGCGCCTGCCGCAACTGGAGATGACCAGCGTCAAGGTCGGCATCACCAGTGACTGGTTCCGCCTGCGCGGCCAGGCCCGCCGCGAGCAGCGTCGGGTCAGCGTCGAAGCGCTGCTGCACCGAAGCCAAGACCGTCTGCCGCAGGTGATCTGGTCGAGGGTGGGGGTATGACGCCGGTGCGCGTGGGCCTGCCGCCGCTGGCGCAGCTGAGCCTGGACAGCGAGCTTGCCTGCGTGTGGCTCGACCGTCAGGGGCAGGTGGTCCGCCAACAGGTGCAGCGTCTGGGGCAACTGCCGGCCAAGACTCCGCTGGTGTGCTTCCTGCACCCGGCGGACAGCCTCCTGGCCAGCCTCGATTTGCCGCCGTTGCCGACCGCCAAGATGGCCGCCGCCGTCCAGTGCGCGGCCCAGACCCTGATGCTCGGCGACGTCGCCGCCATGCACGTGGCCCACGGTCCGCGGGATGACGCCGGGCAGGTGGCGGTGGCGTGGTTGGCGCGGCAGGAACTGCAACAGCTCGGGCGGTTGCTGCGCCAGACCGGGCTGCACCTCAAGGGCCTGTACCCAGCGGCCTACGGTTTACCGGTCATGGCCGGCGGGGTCGGTGGCGTGTTCGAGGGGCATCTGTTGCTGCGCGACAGCCTGCACACGGCGCGGATCCAGCCGCTGCTCGACGACGGGGAGCAGGCGGAACCCGGCGTGGCGCTGCACTGGATCGGCGACGACGCCCCGCAAGGCGCACAGTCGTTGCCGTCCGACCAGCGCTGGAGCGGACCGCTGCCGGCCTGGGGGCTGCATGCCGGCCTCCAGCAGCCGGTGGACCGGCGCGGCTGGGGACGGGCGCTGGGCTTTGGCGCACTCGCGCTGACGGTGTGGGTGACTGGCCTGAACCTGTACGCCGCCCGCGAAGCCGCGCAGGGCCAACAGCTCAAGGCGCAGATGATGCAACGGGTGAAACAGGCCTTTCCCGAATTGCCGGTGATCCTCAATCCGCTGCAACAGGCCCGTCAGCAACTGGCGGCGCGTCAGCAGGGGGCGGCGGACGATCCGGGGCAGGCCTTCAGCCGGCTGGTGCTGCAAGCGGGCAACGGCATGCCGTTCATGGCCGGCAGCGTGCAGCGCCTCACGTTCGTCGACGGCGCCCTGCAATTGAGCCTGCTGGACGACGCCCGGGCCGGCAGCGACAAGGGGTGGCAAGACACGCTGGCCCAGGCCGGGATCAGCGTCAGCCATGACGCGGACGGCTGGACGTTGCGTCCGGCCGGCGAGGCCCTCTCTACGGCAGGCGACGACGACGGCGACAACAGCGGAGCGGAAGATGAATAAGGTGACATTGGCCAATGGCCGCGCCGCCTGGCAGCGCGTCGCCCGGCAGGTGCAGGCCCGCTGGCAGCCGCTGGCCCAGCGGGAGAAACGCATGGTGATCGGCATGGCCGTCGCGGTGACGTCCCTGCTGGTGTGGGTCGCGCTGATCCAGCCGCCGTTGAAGAAGATCGCCGACTGGCAGGCCGAAACGCCGAAGCTGCGGGCCCAGGCCGAAGCCCTGGAGGTGCTGTTGCGCGACGTCAGCGCGCCGGCCGCCGGACAAGACCTCGAATCTTCGCTGCAGCACGGGTTGCAGGCCGCCGGGCTGGCGGGTCATTTCCGCTTGCAGGCGGTGCCGTCCGGCGGCTGGCAACTGACCTTCGACGCGGCCCCGGCGGACGCCGTGCTCGACTGGCTGCTGAGCCGCCCGCAACAGTTTTCGCTGCACGTGGTCGAGGCCCGTCTGCAACGCGCAGAGGCAGCCGCGACCGATGACACCGCCGGCACTCTGTCAGGCACCGTACGCATGGATCAGGCGCTGGGCGCTAAGGAAGCTTCATGAAGGGGTCAGGTTTCAACCCGGCGCGCAAGGCGCTGCCGATGCTGTTGGTGGCGTTGGGCGCGTGCAGCAACACCGCCCCGCAGAATCAGCCGCCGTTGCTGGTGGACAGCGAACTCGGCCGGCCCTTGGCCAACACCCAGCGCAGCGGCGACGCGGTGCTGGACCGTGAGCGGATGCAGGCCCAGGTCAGGCCTGCGCCCAAGCAACTGCACAACATCACCGCACGCGCCCGCAGCGGCGGGGCGGTGCAGGGGCCCGTCGCGGCGGCCAATCCATTGGGCGACCAACCGGTGACCCTGAACTTCGTCGAGGCCGACATCCAGGCCGTGGTGCGGGCGCTGTCCCGTTCCACCGGTCAGCAATTCCTGGTCGATCCGCGGGTCAAGGGCAACCTCACGCTGGTCTCCGAAGGCCAGGTGCCGGCCCGCCAGGCCTATGAGATGCTGCTGGCGGCGCTGCGCATGCAGGGCTTCAGCGTGGTGGACGTCGGCGGCGTCGCCCAGGTGGTGCCGGAGGCCGACGCCAAACTGCTCGGCGGGCCGATCTACAGCGCCGACAAACCGGCCGGCAACGGCATGCTCACCCGCACCTTCCGCCTGCAGTACGAGAACGCGGTGAACCTGATTCCGGTGCTGCGCCCGATCGTGTCGCCGAACAACCCGATCAATGCCTATCCGGGCAACAACACGGTGGTGGTCACCGACTACGCCGAGAACCTCAACCGCGTGGCGCAGCTGATCGCCGGCATCGACACCCCGAGCGCCATCGACACCGACGTGGTGCAGATCCAGAACGGCATCGCCGCCGACATCGCGCCGATGGTCGCCGACCTGCTGGACGCGCCGGGCAACGACCCCACGCAGAAGATCGCGGTGATCGGCGACCCGCGCTCCAACACCATCATCATCCGCGCCGGCAGCCCCGAGCGCACGGAGCTGGCGCGCAACCTGATCTACAAGCTCGACAACGCTCAGAGCAACCCGAGCAACCTGCACGTGGTGTACCTGCGCAACGCCCAGGCCGGCAAGCTCGCCCAGGCCCTGCGCGGCCTGCTCACCGGCGAGAGCGACAGCCGCACCGGCGACGGCGCCCGTTCGGTGCTCAGCGCCATGGGCAGCACGGCCAATGGCGGCGGGCAGGCCAACCAGAACGGCACGCAGACCACCACCGGCAGCACCACCACCGGCAGCGGTTCCGGCAACGGGGGCAGCTATGCCCAGGGCAGCAGCGCCGGCAGCGGCACCGCCGGCGGTCAGGCCAGCGAACAGAACGTCGCCTTCAGCGCCGGCGGCGTGACCATCCAGGCCGACGCCACCACCAACACCTTGCTGATCTCCGCGCCGGAGCCGCTGTACCGCAACCTGCGCGAAGTCATCGACCTGCTCGACCAGCGACGCGCCCAAGTGGTGATCGAAAGCCTGATCGTCGAGGTCGGCGAGGACGACGCCAGCGAATTCGGCGTGCAGTGGCAGAGCGGCAACCTCGGCGGCAAGGGCGTGATCGGCGGCGCCAACCTCGGCGGTTCCGGGCTCAAGCTCAACGGCAAGACCAGCCTCGACGTGCTGCCCCAGGGGCTGAACGTGGGCTACGTCAACGGCACCGTCGACATTCCCGGCATCGGCAAGGTCCTCGACCTCAAGGTGCTGGCCCGGGCGCTGAAGAGCAAGGGCGGCACCAACGTGCTGTCCACGCCGAACCTGCTGACCCTGGACAACGAGGCAGCGAGCATCTTCGTCGGCCAGACCATCCCCTTCGTCAGCGGCAGCTACGTCACCGGCGGCGGGGGCACCAGCAACAACCCGTTCCAGACCGTGACCCGCGAAGAGGTGGGCCTGAAGCTCAACGTGCGGCCGCAGATCTCCGAGGGCGGCACGGTCAAGCTCGACATCTACCAGGAGGTCAGCAGCATCGACGAACGTGCTTCGGCGGCGGCCACCTCGGCGGGGATCGTCACCAGCAAGCGCGCCATCGACACCAGCATCCTGCTCGACGACGGCCAGATCATGGTGCTCGGCGGCCTGCTCCAGGACGGCTACAGCCAGAGCAACGAAGCGGTGCCGTGGCTGGGCAGCCTGCCGGGGATCGGCGCGCTGTTTCGCAACGAACGCCGCTCGATCAACAAGACCAACCTGATGGTGTTCCTGCGCCCGTACATCATCCGCGACAGCGCGGCGGGGCGCAGCATCACCCTCAACCGCTACGACTTCATGCGCCGCGCCCAGGGCGGCCTGCAACCGGAGCGCAGCTGGGCGATGCCGGACATGCAGGCGCCGCAGTTGCCCAACGCCGCCCAGGGCGTGCCGGCGGTGGCGCCGTCCTCCGGGCCGCGGGCGACCATCAAGGCCGTTCCGCTGGAAGCGAGTCCGCGGTCATGAGCGCATTGCCCTACGCCTGGGCCAAGGCCCAGCGTATCTTGCTGCGCGACGGCGTGCTGACGGTGTGCCCGTCGACGCCGGGCTGGTCGATCAGCGAGGTGCGCCGCCAGTTCGGCGCGGCGCGGCTGGAGCGGGTGCGCGACGACGAGTTCGACGGCCTGCTCGCCAGCGCCTACGCCGACACCGGCAGTGCGGCGGCGGTGGTCGGCGCGGCGGAGAGCGAGGTCGACCTCGACCGCCTGATGCAGGACATCCCCGAGATCACCGACCTGCTCGACACCCAGGACGGCGCGCCGGTGATCCGCATGATCAACGCCTTGCTCACCCAGGCGGCCCGGGACGAGGCCAGCGACATCCACATCGAGCCGTTCGAGACCCATTCGGTGGTGCGCTACCGGGTCGACGGCACCCTGCGCGACGTGGTCTCGCCGCGCAAGGCCCTGCACGGCGCGCTGGTGTCGCGGATCAAGATCATGGCCCAGCTCGACATCGCCGAAAAACGCCTGCCCCAGGACGGCCGCATCACGTTGCGCGTGGCCGGGCGGCCCATCGACATTCGGGTGTCCACCGTGCCCACCGGCCACGGCGAGCGGGTGGTGATGCGCCTGCTCGACAAGCAGGCCGGTCGCCTGCACCTGGAGACCCTGGGCATGGACGCCCAAGTGCTGGCCCGCCTCGACGGCCTGATCCGCCAGCCCCACGGCATCGTGCTGGTCACCGGACCCACCGGCAGCGGCAAGACCACCAGCCTGTACGCCGCGCTGGCGCGGCTGGACGCCAGCACCAGCAACATCCTCACCGTGGAGGATCCGGTGGAGTACGACTTGCCGGGCATCAGCCAGATCCAAGTCAACGCCAAGATCGACATGACCTTCGCCCTGGCGCTGCGGGCGATCCTGCGGCAAGACCCGGACATCATCATGATCGGCGAGATTCGCGACCTGGAGACCGCGCAGATCGCCGTGCAGGCCTCGCTGACCGGCCACCTGGTGCTGGCGACCCTGCACACCAACGACGCGGTGTCGGCGGTCAACCGCCTGATCGACATGGGCGTGGAGCCGTTCCTGCTGGCGTCGTCGATGCTCGGCGTGCTCGCGCAGCGCCTGGTGCGGCGCCTGTGCGGCCACTGCAAGCAGCCGGATCCGGCCGCACCGGGCACCTGGCGCCCGGTGGGCTGCGCGGCGTGCAACCACACCGGCTACAGCGGCCGCACTGGTATCCATGAACTGTTCTGCATCGATGACGACATCCGCACCTTGATCCACCAAGGGGCAGGGGAGCAGGCCTTGCGCGCCTCGGCGCAGAAGGCCGGGATGCTCAGCCTGCGCGAGGACGGCGAGCGCTGGATCCGCAGCGGCGCCACCGCGCCCGAGGAAATCCTGCGCGTGACACGGGACGCCTGATGAACCGCTACCGCTTTGAGGCCGCCGACGCCGGCGGCAAGATCGAAACCGGGCACCTGGAGGCCGACAGCCAGAGCGCCGCGTTCGGCCTGCTGCGCAGCCGGGGCCTGACCGCGCTGTCGGTGCAGAAGGAAAACACCGCCGCCGGCCAGGGCGCCGGCGGCCTGTTCAGCCCGAAGCTGTCGGACAACGACCTGGCCTGGGCCACCCGGCAACTCGCGAGCCTGCTCGGCGCCAGCCTGCCGCTGGAAGCCGCCCTGAGCGCCACGGTGGAGCAGGCCGAGAAAAAGCACATCGCCCACACCCTCGGCGCCGTGCGCGCCGACGTGCGCAGCGGCATGCGCCTGGCCGAAGCGCTGGCGGCCCGGCCCCGGGACTTTCCGGAGATCTACCGGGCGCTGATCGCGGCGGGGGAGGAGTCCGGCGACCTGGCCCAGGTCATGGAGCGCCTGGCCGACTACATCGAGGAGCGCAACAACCTGCGCGGCAAGATCCTCACCGCGTTCATCTACCCGGGCGTGGTCGGGCTGGTGTCGATCGGCATCGTGATCTTCCTGCTCAGCTACGTGGTGCCGCAGGTGGTCAGCGCGTTTTCCCAGGCCCGCCAGGATCTGCCGGGGCTGACGTTGGCAATGCTCACCGCCAGCGATTTCATCCGCGCCTGGGGCTGGCTGTGCGCGGGGCTGCTGGGCGGTGCCTTCTGGAGCTGGCGCCTGTACTTGCGCAACCCGGCGGCGCGGCTGAGCTGGCACCACCGGGTGTTGCGGCTGCCGTTGTTCGGGCGGTTCGTGCTGGGGCTGAACACGGCGCGGTTCGCCTCGACCCTGGCGATCCTGGGCGGGGCCGGGGTGCCGTTGCTGCGGGCGCTGGACGCGGCGCGCCAGACCCTGTCCAACGAGCGCCTGAGCCTGAGCGTCAACGAGGCCACCGCCAAGGTGCGCGAAGGCGCCAACCTGGCGGCGGCGCTGAAGGCGGAGAACGTGTTCCCGCCGGTGCTGATCCACCTGATCGCCAGCGGCGAGAAGACCGGCGCGCTGCCGCCGATGCTGGAGCGGGCGGCGCAGACCCTGTCCCGGGACATCGAACGCCGGGCCATGGGCATGACCGCGCTGCTGGAGCCGCTGATGATCGTGGTGATGGGCGGGGTGGTGCTGGTGATCGTCATGGCGGTGCTGTTGCCGATCATCGAGATCAATCAGTTGGTGCAATAAGGCTGTGCCTTTGAGGTTGCCTGAACCGGCCTCTTCGCGGGCAAGCCCGCTCCCACAGTGATTGAGGTTGTCCGCAGCATCTGTGCTCACCGCAGAAACCTGTGGGAGCAGGCTCGCCCCGGACGACGATCCGACGAAGAGGTCCGCCCGATCAGTTAAGTTCTAAAATTTTTTCACCGCCTGATTCGTCACCCGAGTCCCGCGCCGGCCATCCTCGGGTTCTCCTTTCTGTCATCTGCAACGGCCGTTCAACGGCTCTGGCCGATCTTGCGCAAAACCCCGTCCCAGACAGCCGAAACGGCCGCGCAAACACCCGAGGAAAAACCGCCGGAAAGCGTCTTCGGCTCCCGAGGTTTTTTCCTTTATCTGTCACCGGAACCTGCGAATTTCTCCCTGCGACTTAACCACGGGCCACGTCAGCGACGGTCAGCGGTGAGTCCGACCCGCGTCATGCAAGTCACCTGAAAACCTGTGTACCCAACCTACGTTGAAAAGGAGATTCTTCATGTTCAAGCGCACTCTGATCGCCGCCTCACTGACTGTCGCCGCCCTGGCTTCCGCCCAGGCCATGGCCGTAACCGGTGGTGGCGCCTCACTGCCTGCCGCTCTGTACAAAGGCTCTGCCAACAGCATCCTGCCTGCCAACTTCAGCTATGCCGTGACCGGCAGCGGCGTGGGCAAAAGCGCTTTCCTGACCAACACCGCCTCGCAGTTCGGCACCACCGGCACCGTGCACTTCGCCGGCAGCGACTCGATCCTCAGCGCCACTGAAATCAGCACCTACAACACCAACTTCGGCGCTTCGTACGGCCCGCTGATCCAACTGCCTTCCGTGGCCACCTCGGTTGCCATCCCCTACAAGAAGGCCGGCCAGACCGCCCTCAACCTGACCAGCGCCCAACTGTGCGACGCACTGTCCGGCACCGCCACCACCTGGGGCACCCTGCTGGGCACCGCCGACACCACCCCGATCCGCGTCGTTTACCGCAACGTCTCCAGCGGCACCACCGAGATCCTCAGCCGTCACCTGAACTCGATCTGCCCGACCAAGTTCGCGGTCAACTCGACCTTCACCAGCGCCCGTCTGCCAGCCGGTTCGACCCTGCCTTCGAACTGGGTGGGCGTAGCCAACACCGCTGACGTCGCCACCGCCGTCAACGCTGTGGATGGCTCCATCGGCTACGTCGGCCCGGACGGCGTGAACGCCGCCAGCAACGCCGTGGTCGCCCGCGTCAACGGCGTACAGCCGACCACCGCCAACGTCTCGCTGGCCCTGGGTTCGGCCGCACTGCCGACCACGCCTTCGAACCCTGCCCAGTGGGTGCCGGTCGTGCCTAACCCATCGAGCGGCTACCCGATCGTGGCCTACACCAACTTCGTCTTCGGCCAGTGCTACAAGGACGCTTCCGTGGCCAACGATGTGCGCAGCTTCCTGACCACCCACTACAGCAACCCAGGCAACAACGCCGCCACCGTGGCCCACAGCTTCACGCCGGTTCCGACCAACTGGAAAGCCGCTGTGACCGCCAACTTCATCACCAACACCTCCGGCAACAACCTGGACATCAACAACGCCAGCGTCTGCAACGGCGTAGGCCGTCCTCTGTAAGCGCAGCACCCGGTGCAAGAAATGGCGGCAGCCCTCGGGCTGCCGCCGTTTTTTTTGGCCGGCCTACTCCTCGTTCATGAAGTTTGTGTGACATCCGTTCGGTCGCGGCGTCCGCCAACCGCCTAGGTGGTAACGGCAGGGGCGTGTGACCTGCGGTCTCTTGTGCCAGACAAATGCGCCAGACAAAAAAAGGATTTCGCAGTGATGCCCGCTCGCCCGTCCCGTCGCCGTAACGTTGCCCCGTCCCTCCCGCACGCCGCTGCGCAGCCGACCCTGTGGCTGCTCAAGCCGTTGGCGCACGCCGTCGCGCTGTGCCTGGTGGCGGGCAGCGCCGAAGCGGCGACCGCGTTCAGCTCCGGCTGGTTCGCGGCCAAGGGCGCCGCGCAGCAGAACGCCGCCGTACGGGGCAGCGTCGGCGGGTTGCCGGGCATGACGCCGCCGCTGGCCCAGCAGCAGCGGGCCAACCAGCAGTTGCAGCGCTCGCTGCAGACCCTCAACAACACCGTCGCCGCCATCGCCGCGCAGCAGGCCGTCCAGGCCGCCGGCCGCGCGGCGGCGCTGGGGTCGGTGCAATGGGTGCCGGACGGGCTCGGCGAAGGCGGGCTGAAGGTCGACAACAGCCTGGCCCAAGGTTGGCAGAACGCCAAAGGCCCGCAGCAGTCCCAGGCCGACGGCAAGACCACGGTGAAGATCGAGCAGACCGCCGACAAGGCGATCCTCAATTGGGAAACCTTCAACGTCGGCCGCAACACCACGGTGGAGTTCGCCCAGCAGGCGGACTGGGCGGTGCTCAACCGCATCAACGACCCGGCGGCGCGGCCGAGCCAGATCCAGGGCGCGATCAAGGGCGACGGCACGGTGATGCTGATCAACCGCAACGGCGTGGTGTTCAGCGGCTCAAGTCAGGTCAACGTGCGCAACCTGGTGGCCGCCGCCGCAACGATCAGCGACAGCCAGTTCCGCGACCGTGGCCTGTACGTCGACAGCAGCGGCAGTCAGGCGACCTTCACCGACGCCGCCGGCAAGGTGCTGGTGGAGCGGGGCGCGTCCCTGGAGACCCACGCGCCGGCCACGTCCACCGCTGCCGGCGGCTACGTGCTGCTGCTCGGCAACGAAGTGCAGAACGACGGCCGCATCGCCACCGCCAAGGGCCAGACCGTGCTCGGCGCCGGCGACCGCTTCTACATCCGCAAGGGCGCAGGCACCGAAGGCAACGTGTTCTCCACCACGTTCGGCAACGAAGTCACCCCGGGCTTCAAGGCCGGCGCCAGCGCGGGCAAGGTCAGCAACAACGGCCTGATCCAGGCGGCCACCGGCGACATCACCCTGACCGGCCACGAGGTGGTCCAGAACGGCGTGGCGGTGGCCAGTACCTCGGTGGCCACCCGGGGCACGATCCACTTGCTCAACCCGGCGGCCGACGCCGCCGGCAGCGTCACCCTCGGCCAGGGCAGCGCCACGGCGATCCTGCTCGACGGTAGCGACCTCACCGCCCTGGACAGCCAGCACCAGGCCGCGCTGACCGGGGTCAACGCCAACAACCGGATCCGCAGCGACCAGTCGCGCATCGACATCCAGAGCGGCGGCAGCGTCGAGTTCCAGAACGGTTCGGTCACCCTCGCCACCGGTGGGCAGGTCGCGGTGACGGCCCAGGGCCGCAGCGTGGTGCGCGACGGTGCGCTGATCGACGTGTCCGGGGCCGTCGGCGTGAAGGTGGCGATGGCGTCCAACAGCATCAAGATCAACGTCCAGGGCAACGAGCAGCGCGATGCCTCGGTCAACCGCGAAAAAGGCGCGCTCAACAGCAACGACGTCTGGGTCGACGTGCGTGAGCTGGTGTACGTGCCGGCCGGCACCAACGGCTACGCCACCGACCGCTGGTACACCGCCGGCGGCTTGCTGGAGGTCGGCGGCTACCTCGGCACCCGCGGCCACGGCATCGGCGAATGGATGGCCCAGGGCGGCACCGTGAGCTTCGCCGGCAACGACGTGGTCACCGAGCGGGGCTCGCTGATCAACCTGTCCGGCGGCACCCTCGACGTGCAGAGCGGCGAGATCCGCCAGAGCTGGCTGCGCGGCGCGGACGGGCGCCTGTACGAGGTCTCGCGGGCGCCGGGAGACCTGCTCTACACCGGGCTGTACAAGGGCTACGAAGACCGCAGCGAGCGCTGGGGCCAGACCAGCGTCTACTACAACCCGCTGATCGCACCGACCCAGCGTTTCGAGTCGGGCTACACCGTCGGCCGCGACGCCGGACAACTGGTGATCGGCACCCGCAGCGCGGTGCTGGGCGGCCGACTGCTGGGCGAAACCTTCCAGGGCGAGCGCCAGACCCAGGCCCCGCGCGCGGCGCTGGACGGCTACGAGCAGAGCCAGACCGCACTGGCCCGGCGCGCGCAACTGATCGTCGGCAGCTACGACCCGGCCTACGTGGCGGCGGCCGGCGGCCTGCTGTACGGCCTCAATCCATTGATGGACCGGGTGACGGTCGGCAAGGCCGACGGCACCGATGCCCCGGCGGATCTCGCCGGCAGCGTGCCGGCCGCACGCAGCGGTTCGCTGACGCTGGACGCCGACACCCTCAACGGCTGGCGGCTGGGTGCGCTGAAGGTCGCGGCCAAGGAGCGGATCGACATCAACCGTGCGCTGAGCGTCGACGCCGGCGGCGACATCACCCTGTACGGGCCGCAGGTGCACGTCGGCGCCGACCTCACCGCCCGGGGCGGCAGCCTGCACTTGGGCAATGTGCTCAACCAGCTCAACACCGACAAGCGTGCGGACACCCGGATCAATGCCCCGGCCGGCCAGCCGACCGTGGTGGACATCGCCCAGAATGTGCGCCTGGACACCCGTGGGTTGTGGAGCAACCTGCGCAGCGACCCCGACGACTCCGCCAGCCTGGCGTACCTCAACGGCGGTTCGGTGTCGATCCGCAGCAGCGGCGACATCCGGGTCGCCGCCGGCAGCCTGCTGGACGTGTCGTCTGGCGGCGCGGTGCTGGCCAACGGCAAGACCCGGGGCGGCAAGGGCGGCGACGTGACGCTGGAGTCCAGCGCCATTTCCGCCCCCGGCGATTCCCGGCTGATTTTCGACGGCGACGTGCGCGGCTACGGCGTCACCGGCGGCGGCAGCCTGACGGTGCAGGCCGGCAGGATCACGGTCGGTCAGAGCGCTGAAACGCCGGCAGCCGACACCCTGCACCTGACCCCGGCGCTGTTCGGCAAAGGTTTCTCCGCCTACAGCCTGATCGGCCTGAACGGGTTGACCGTGGCCGACGGCACGACCCTCGACGTGACGATGCCGGTGTACCGGTTCGCCGATGCGGCGGCCGACCGCCCCAGCGGCGTCGACCCGGACACGGCGATGCAGGTGTGGACGCCGACCCTGTTCCAAGAAAGCCCGACCCAGGGCCGCCTGACCCAGCGCGCCGGGGCCAGCCTGTCGTTGCAGGCCGGGGCCAGCCTGCGCAACCTGATCGATCCGGCCAACAGCCCGTTGCTGCTGGGGCAGGGGTCACGGATCAGCGTCGACCCGGGCCAGCGCATCAGCCTGCGCGGGCCGGGGCAGATCACCGTCGACGGCGAGCTCAACGCCTGGGGCGGCACCCTCGATATTCGTCAGCAGCAGTTTGCGGCCATCGACCCTGCGACCTCCGACCAGACCGCCGACCCGAAAGCGCACCAGCGTTCGATCCTCATCGGCGAACACGCTGTGCTCGACGTGGCGGGCCGGGCCGATACGGCGGTGGACGCCCTCGGCCGGGTGTACGGGCAGGTCGGGCGCGGCGGCAGCATCATCGTCGGCGGCGAGATCGACGCGAAGAAGGCCACGGCCACCTCCGCCGACGCCTTTGTGATCGTGCGCGAGGGCGCGCGGCTGGAGGCGTCCGGCACCGAAGCGACGCTGGACATCGCCGGGCAGGGGCCGACCCGGGTCGCCAGCGACGGCGGGCGCATCGCGTTCAGTTCTTACAACGGCCTGTCCCTGGAGGGGCGCCTGCACGCGGCGGCCGGCGGCGTCGGGGCGGCGGGCGGTCAGTTGGAGGTGGTGCTGGACTCGCCGCTGTACCAGGACAGCGCCGGCAACGAAGTGCGCAAGCCCCGGGAAATGGTCATCGGCCAGACCGCACAGCCGACGGACGCTTCGGCGCCGTTGAGCTACGGCCAGGCGCGGCTGAGCGCCGACCGTCTGATGGCGGGCGGCTTCGACAGCCTGAGCCTGATGAGCAACGGCTTTCTGTCCTTCGACGGCGATGTCGACCTGCGCATGGGCCAGCGCCTGAGCCTGTATGCCGGTGTGCTGTCGTTGAGCGAGCAAGGCAAGGACACCGCGCGGGTCAACCTGGCGGCGCCGTACCTGCGCCTGTCCGGCATCGGCCAGTACTTCACTAACGTCGGCGTCATCCGGCCGCTGATCCAGAACACCGCGTCCTCGCAATTGCCGGTGTCGCTGTCGGCGGCGCAGCTGCGGGCCAGCGCGGACCTGCTGGACGTGGCCAACAGCCTGTCGTTCGGTGCCAGCGGTTCGATCCTGCAGCACGGCGCCCCGGCGGTGTCCTCCGAGCGCCGGGGCTTCGACCGGGTCTCGCTGGAGAGCCGCGGCGACCTGCGTTTCCTCGCGCCGACCGACAGCAAGGCCAAGACCCAACTGTGGACGCCGGGGGATCTGGATCTCCGCGCGGCGCAGATCTACCCGGCCAGTGGCGTCACCGCCGACGTGCGTGTCGGCTTCACGCGTGCCGGCGCAGACGCAGGCCCCGGCCGCACGCTGAGCATTGGCGCAGCAGGCGCCGCGCCCCAGGCCTTGCCTTACTCGGTGTTCGGCCAACTGAACCTGTTCGCCGGGTACATCGAGCAGGGCGGTGTCTTGCGGGCGCCGTTGGGGATGATCACCCTGGGCGACGACCTGCTGACCCAGACCCGCGAAGTGCGCCTGTTGCCCGGCAGCGTGACGTCGGTCAGCGGCGCCGGGCTGGTGATGCCGTACGGCGGCACCACCGACGGGATCGACTACCGCTACAACGGCAAACCGGTGGTGCTCAACGGCATCAGCGGCGACACGGCCGGGGTGACGCTGCGCTCGCAGTACGTCGATGTGCAGAACGGCGCGCAGATCGACCTGTCCGGCGGCGGCGACCTGCGCGGCGCCGGTTTCGTGTCCGGGCGCGGCGGCTCCACCGATGCGCGGTTCAACCCGCTGGTGCGCAACGCCGCCGACGGCACGTTCAGCCTGCCGGGGCTGGCGGCCAACCCGGTGTACGCGATCGTGCCGGGCAACCAGAGCACCTACGCGCCGATGCTCGCGGAGGCGGGCGCGTCGGATCCGCGGATCGGCCAGCAGATAACGATCGGCGCCGGCGTGCCGGGCCTGGCGGCGGGCACGTACACCTTGCTGCCCTCGACCTTCGCCCTGTTGCCCGGCGCGTTCCGGGTCGAGGTCAACGGCCAGGCCACGACGGCGGCCGGCGGTGCGCTGGCGATGCGCAACGGGTCGTGGACGGCGTCGGGCCTGCTGTCGGTGGCCAACACCGGGCTGCGCGACAGCGTGGCCAGCCAGGTGATCCTGACCTCGGCGGAGGTGGTGCGCCGCTATTCGCAGTACAACGAAACCGGGCTCGCCGCGTTCATCCGCAGCGACGCCGGCCGGCGCGGCGTGCCACGGGCGCTGACCCCGGCGGACGCCAAGTCGCTCAACCTGTTCCTCACCAACGGCGGGCGCCACGACATCGCCCTGGACTTCAACGGCCAGGTGCTGTCCGGCGCGGCGGCGGGCGGCATGGCCGGTTCGGCGGTGGTGCGCGGCAGCAGCCTGGCGGACATCGAGATCCTCGGCGCCGGGCACTCGCGCAGCGAGGGCTTCACCGGGGTCTCGCTGTACGCCGACACCCTCAACCGGCTCGGCGCCGGTCGCCTGGCCATCGGCGCGACGCCCACGGTGGACTACGTCACGGCGGGCAACATCGTCGATTTCAAGGGCAACACCCGCAGCGTCACCCTGCGCGAAGGCGCGATGCTGTCGGCGCCGGAAGTCATGCTGTGGAGCAACGCGGGCAGCGGCGCCATCACCGTGGAAGCGGGGGCCGGCATCAACACCCTCAGCCGGGGCGGCGTGCCCTACGACTCCGCCAGCGGTTACGTCTACCAGCCGGGGGCCGCGAGCCTGCTGGTGGTGTCCAACGGCTGGAACAACGTGCTGGCGCCGGCAGCGGGCAACGGCATCACGTCCTCCGGCAGCATCCGCATCGGCACCTGCGCCACGGCGGCTTGTGCCGAACCGGCGCTGCTGTATTCCCAGGGCAGCATCACCGCCGCCACCGACAAGCAGTTCGAGCTGGGCGATTCGGTGCGCTTCGGCACCCGCCAACTGTCGCTGGCGGTGGGCGCGGTGAACGCCGGCAGCGCCGAGGCGCTCGCGCAGGCCGGCGCCAAGGTGCCCACCGGCCTGACCCTTAACCAGCAGGTGCTCGACCGCCTGCTGCGCGGCGACACGCAATTCGGCGCGCCGGCCCTGGAAACCCTGAACCTGACCACCCGCGAGGCGTTCAACTTCTACGGCAGCGTCACCCTCGACACGCTCGACCCCGTGACCGGCCAGAGCAAACTCAAGAACTTCATGCTGTCCACCCCGGCGGTCTACGGCCTGGGCGAGGCGGGCGATGTCGCGACCCTGCGCACCGCCAACCTGATCTGGAACGGCGCGACCCAGGCCCCCGGCGCGGTGGTCGCCGGCGGCGCGGGCACCGGCCGCGGCACCCTGGACATCCAGGCGCAGCGCATCGAGTTCGGCTACGGCGCCTATGCCCAGCCCAACGGCCTGGCGCAGAACGACCGCTTGGCGCTGGGGTTCGCCAACGTCAACCTGAGCGCCAGCGAGCGCATCACCGCCAACCACAAGGGCAGCCTGTCGGTGTACCAGACCCAGGGCGCCTACGACCCGGTCAAGGGCTACGCCTACAGCGGCGGCAACCTGAACCTGCGCACGCCGTTGCTGACCGGCGAGGCGGCGTCGGTCAACCGGCTCAAGGCCGGCGAACGCCTCACCCTCAGCGGCGGCGGTGGCTCGGCGCGCGCCGATGCGCTGGGCGCGGAGCTGACCCTGGACGCCCGCGACGTGGTGCTCGACAGCCGCATCGCCCTGGCCAGCGGCAAGCTGACGGTCAAGGCCGAACGGGATCTGACCCTGGCGGCCGGCGCATTGCTGGACGTGGCCGGGCGCACGCTGCCGTTCAACGACGTGAACAAATACAGCTGGGGCGGCGACGTGGTGCTGCACAGCGCCAACGGTTCGATCCTCCAGGCGACCGGCTCGCGCATCGACCTGTCGGCGCAGAACAACCAGGCCGGCACCCTCAGCGCGGTGGCCCTGGGGTCGGACGCAGGCATGGTCGATCTGCAGGGGCAGATCCTCGGCGCCGCCAGCGGGCGCTACGATGCCGGCGGCACGTGGGTGCCGTACAAGGCGGGCGGGGTGGACATCCGCGCCCAGCGCCTGGGCGGTGACCTCAGCGAGCAGTTCGCCGCGCTCAACGGGCGCCTGAACGCCGGGCAGGTGTTCGGCAGCCGCAGCTTCCAGCTCAAGCAGGGCAACCTTTTGATCGGCGACGGGCTCAAGGCCGGCGAGGTGAGCGTGTCGGTGGACAACGGCAGCCTGACAGTCGCCGGGCTGATCGACGCCAGCGGCGAGCGGGTCGGCAGCATCCGCCTGGCCGCCAAGCAGGGCCTGACCCTGGCCGGCAACGGGGTGCTCGATGCCCATGGCCGGGTGCTGCGGGTCGACAGCTACGGGCAGATCATCGACGCGCCGAACCGGGCGACGGTCGAACTCAACGCCGGCGACGGTCTGCTGACCCTGGCCCCGGGGGCGCGGATCGACCTGCGCCACGGCACCGACGCCGTGGCCGGCACCTTGCCGGGCCAGCATGACGGCCGGTTGCGCGGCACCCTGGAGCTGTACGCGCCGCGCCTGGGCGCCGACGACATCGCCATCGACGCCAGCGGGGCGCTGGACATCCAGGGCGCGCGCTCCATCGGGCTCAACGCCGTGCGGCGCTACACCGATGCCGCCGACGGCAGCGATCCGGCGGCCAGCGGCCGTCCTTACCAGGTGATCGATCAGGCCTACCTGAACCGGATCCACGTCGACAGCAGCGCGTTCATCGATGCTGCGCTGGACAACGGCGACCTGCTGCAACGCAAGCTCGCGGGCCTGCGCAGCAGCGCCTACAGCGACGCGTTGCACCTGCGCCCAGGCGTCGAGATCGCCAGCAAGACCGCCGACGGCGATCTGGTGGTGCAGGGCGACATCGACCTGTCGGGCTACCGCTACGCCAGCCTCAATCCGCACACGCAGAAGACCTCGGTGTACGGCTCCGGCGAGGCGGGCAGCCTGGCGATCCGCGCCGGCGGCAACCTCGACGTGTACGGCAGCCTCAACGACGGCTTTGCGCCGCCGCCGGAAACCGTGGACGACGCCGGCTGGAAACTGCTGCCGGGCATCCAGCCGTTCGGCGGCGACCTGATCGTGCCCGGCAGCGGCGTGACCCTGGCCGAAGGCACGCTGTTCCCGGCGGGCGCCACCCTCAACTACGACGTGCCGCTGCAGGCCGCGACCCTGGCCGCCGGCACGCTGCTGCCGACCCAGGGCACCCTGGCGGCGCCGTACACTTTCGCCGCCGGCACGGTGCTGGCCGGCGCCGTGCACGACGGCTCGGGCAATCTGCTGTACGCCGCCGGCACCTTGCTGGGCGACAGCGTGACCGTGCCGGCCGGCACCCGTCTGGGCGCCGGCATCCGCCTCAACGGCAACACGGCGCTGCTGGGCCTGACCTGGCCCAAGGGCGTGCCGCTGCCGGGCAGCGTCGAAGGCGATGCGCAGACCGTGAAGGGCGTGCGCCTGAGCGGCTCGCTGGCATTGCTGCGCGGCTCGCTGATCCCGTCCATGACCGACGTGGCGCTGGCCGAAGGCACGACGTTCATCGAACTGCGGCCGTTGAGCGGCAGCGCCCAGGGCCGCAATTGGGCGGTGGCCAGCCTGCTGCCGTCGGGCAGCGCGTCGTGGTCGATGCGGGTGGTGGCCGGCGCCGACCTGGACGCCGCCGACACCCGCGCGGTCAAGCCGGTGGCCAGCGACGGCCACCTGCGCCTGGCCGACACCCATTACGGGATGAAAATCACCGAGAAGCCGCCGACGCTGGTATGGGGCGAGGGCAACCTGGGCGGTTTCACGCCGGGGGATCCGGTGCCGGACGACCTCAAGGACTGGTGCGACTGGGCACCCAACTCCTGCGTGCCGGCGCCGCGCTGGCGCTGGGCGCCGGGCAACTGGATGGGCATGCCGGACAACGCGCCGATGACCGACGACGACGTGCTGGCCTGGTGCGGTTCGTTCCCGGAACTGTGCGTGGAAAACAAGCCGGGCGTCACCGTGAAGACCCGCACCCAGATGTTCAGCGTGCTGCGCACCGGCACCGGCGATCTGGACGTGCTGGCGGCCGGCGACCTGAGCATGGCGTCGCCGTTCGGCGTGTACACCGCCGGCACCCAGTCGGCCGACGTCGATCCGCGCTTCAACCAGCCGCGCGGGCGCCTGTCGGACAACGGCTCGGTGCTGGGCAGCGCCGATGCCGACAACGAGAAGTGGGTCGACGGCGGCCGCGACAGCCTGTACCAGGCCTGGTATCCGCAGCTGGGCGGCAACCTGACGGTCAATGCCGGCGGCTCGGTGTCCGGTGATGTGCTCGGCCGTCGCGGCTATTCGCAGAACATGGACACCCGCGAGCAGGTGCCGAGCGTAGCCGTCGGCAACTGGCTGTGGCGCCAGGGCACCGGCAACGCGGACGTGCCGACCGCGTGGTGGATCAACTTCGGCAGCTATGCGACCCAGCCGCTGCCGGACCAGAGCGTCGATACCGGCGCCTATCTGGTCGGCTTCACCGGTTTCGGCACCCTGGGCGGCGGCAACATCAGCCTGCGCGCCGGCGCCGACGGCGGCCAGCTCAAGGCGTTGGGCGGCAGCGGCAACACCAACCTGTACCCGCGCGGGCAAGGGCTGGTGGTGGCGGTGGGCAGCAC
>NZ_NEIU01000016.1:0-149139 GCF_002113595.1 Pseudomonas sp. B3(2017) | reverse complement strand
GCAGGGGGGTGGGTGGGGTTCATTGACGGCCTGATGCTCATTGATGGTTCCATGGCGTTCTTGCAGATTTGAGGTTCCGGGAGCCTGAACAGGGGGTCTCCCGGAAAAGTCTTGGTGGTTTCCATCATCCCGCTGGCTGGGGCCGGTGGCGGAACGACTGCGGTCTTTGTCTTGCCTTTACTGTGCTTTCGCGATTTTCACCCAGTCCAGCCGGGCGGAGATTCCGCCGAGGGCGGCATCCACGCTTGAGATAAATTCGAGGGTGTTGTGCCCGGCTTCCAGTGTCTGCGGCGGCAAATCACCGCTGAATTCACCGTTGGCGCCCCAGCGGACCGCCACCGGGTGGCCGTTGACCCGTATCTGCATCTGCGTGCGGATCTGGTCGTTGGCGAAGCTGTTGAACGCTCCGCTGATCACGTAGGGGGTTGAGGCGGGGGTCAGGTCAAAGACAAGCGATGCGCGCGGCGCGTTTATCCATGCCGAAGCGTTATGGCGAAAACGCCGGGTCTCCCACTCGGTCTCCCGCCAGCCGGAACCCGCCATCGGTGGCGCCAGGCTCCACCATTTGCCGAAGTCCCAGTGGTACTCGTCATGGGCGCGGTGGCGGAATGTGATGAGGCCGAACCGAGGGGCGGCGCCGGTTTCGGCGATGCCTTGCAGACGGGTGGCGGTCGGCGACGAGCCGGATTCCAGCGTCTGGCGCCAGGCCTGAAGTTCAGGGGAGGCGGACGCCGTCGCCCCGTTGCCGACGTCGACTGTGACGACCTGCGACCGCGGCAGTTTGCGGACTTGCGCGGCGGATTGCCCGTCGGCGTCGAGCGGTACCGGATAATGCAGGGTCCAGCCTTCTTCGGTCTCTTCGCAGCGGCCCTTGCGTTGCAGCGGGTCGGACTGCTGCCATTCATGGCCAGGCATGTAGCAGACTTCGATGGCGTCCACCGGCTTGCCGTAGAGGTGGAACAGCACCGCGCTCAAGTCGGCATTCAAGAACATCCAGTCGTGATTGAGTTCGTTGGAGTGGTCGAGAATGATCAGGGTCTTGTTGAGCGCATTGCCGTCAAAGTTGTGGACGATGTCGCTCAGTACCGATTGCTGCCGTTTTGAGATGTCGATGTAGTGCTGGAACTGAAAGAGTTGCGCGCCGAGCCCGGTGAAGACCATCAGTGCCGCGAGCGCAGCGGTGACGGCCCGGGAATGGCGACGGACGATCAGCAGCGCGGCGATGAACACCAGCACCGCGCCCGGTGCCGCGTACAGGAATGTTCTCTGGCTGACGCCCATGTGCGCGGGGTTGAAGATGAACGGCAAGTACCCCAGGCAAATGAGAAGGCATCCGGCCAGGATCATCCTGCCCGCCAGCATGGGCTTTGCCGGTTGCCGCAGTCCTGCGCCGGCCGTCTGCGCCGACGTTGCCGACAGCAGCGCAATGAACCCGAGGATCGCCGCCGAGGCGAGGGCGATGTACCAATGGCTGCCGATTTCGAGGACGGTGATCTGCAGGGCGTCGATCCAGCCGCCGAACAGGCTTCGTCCGATTCCCAGGCGCCAGAGCTTGGGAAAGTACTGTTTCAGGGAGGCGAAGGCACTGTCGCCCACCACGGCGCTTTGGTAGCTGTGCACCAGGGGCAGGGTATGGATCACATAGGCGATGTAGGCGACCGGGCCGACAGCCCAGATCAGGTGCTGCGGGTAATGCCGTTTGATGTGCGGAACGAGGCCTTTGAAGCCGACCTGGATGAAGACCGCGAACGCCGGGATGGCCGCCAGCAGCAACGCGACCTCGTACATGGCGCATCCCGCCGCCAGCAGGAGGCTGGCGAGCGCGCTGAGCGCGAAGGCGCGGGCCTTGCCTCTTTGCTCCAATGCCTGGAGCAGCAGGACACAGGCCATCAATGTCAGGCTGAGGGCCCAGTTGATGTGGATCGATCTGAACGACAGTTGCATGGTGTCGGCCGGAAACAGGATCACCAGCACACTGGCCAGCATGCCCCACTTCAGGGAGCCGGTGATCCGGGTGGTGATCAGGCTCATGCAGCAGCCCTTGATCACCAGGGCGATGATCAGCAGAACGTGCCAATAGTTGAAGGTGTCCGGATCCAGGGCGTACGCGATGGCGTGAGGCAAAATGGTGAGCGGGCGCAGCGCGTGGGCCGGCATGGCGCTCGTGGCGTCGGTCAGGAAAAACACCCCGATCCGGCTGAACAGCCCGATGACGCCCCATTCCTCCAGCAGGCCGGTCAGGCTGAAGCCGAACGGCAGCCATATGAAAAGGACCGTCAGCAATGCCGGGCCGGCATGGGCGAGCCAGGCGGCTTTTTTGCCGTGCAGCGATGCCGGCGTCAGCATCGACGACTGCGGGAGGGAGGCGGTCATGGGTGTCAGTCCTTCGAGGGTGTTGTTTTGTGGGTGGCCTTGAGGACGAACTTGTTCAACAGGTAGCTGCAGGGAAGCAGCAGCGCGATCACCAGTATCGGAGCGATCGCCTTGTGCAGGTGCAGGTGTTCAACCAAGAGGTTGAGCAGCAGCGCGCCGAGAAGGTACTGCACAAGGTAGATGGTCGGGTAGACGAGCATGCCGCTCCACGACTGCTGCACCTTGAACACGACCTTCGCATTGAAGAAGTAGGCGAAGACTATCCCTGCCGCGTAAGCGATCGCATAGGCGATCTGGTAGTCGATCCAGACGCTCAGCAGCAGGTACAGGCCATAGGTGAGCCCGGTGTTCAGGCCGCCGCCGATCAGGAAGCTGATCCAGCGGCGAACCTGCGGGTTGTCTTTCAGCGCGATCACGAGACGGTTTTTTTCGCGGTGAGCCGAGTGAACTCCGAGTAGTCCCGGATGTAGTCGTCCGCTTCGTAGTAGTCGGATGTGAACACCAGCAGCACGGCGTCATCCGAGTACTTGTACTGGATGCCCCAAGTCATCGGCGGCAGGTAGATGCCCTTGTTGGGCGCATCGAGCAGGACTTCGGCCCGGTTGGTGCCGTCGTCGACCACCACCGCGCAGCTGCCTTTGACGCAGATCAGGAACTGGTGGCATTTGTGGTGGGCATGTTCGCCGCGGGTCTTCTGGCTCGGGACGTTGAAGACCAGGAAGTAGCGCTTGGGCAGGAACGGGATTTCCTTGTGGAACTCGCCGACCGAGAGATCGCCGCGCATGTCGGTGATGTACTTGAAACGGTGGGTGGTGACGTCGCCCACGCCGATCCGCACCACTGCATCGTCCTGCTCCTGGGCCTTGGCGGCGGGGCTCTTGGCGGCGTCGCTGGAGGCGGAGTTCTCTACGTAGCCGGTGATGCGCGCCGGCGAGCCGGTGACGATGGCGTACGGCGGAACGGATTTGGTGACCACCGCGCCTGCGCCGACCATCGCGCCGGTGCCGATGGTGATGCCCGGCAGGATCACCGCGCCGCCGCCGATGGACGCGCCGTCCTGGATCACGGTCTGCGAAAACGACTCCGGATAGACCTTTGAGCGCGGGAACTTGTCGTTGGTGAACGTGGCGTTGGGCCCGATGAAGACGTCGGAGCCGATCCGCAGGCCGTCCCAGACGTACACGCCGGACTTGATGGTGGTGCGGTCGCCGATGATCACGTCGTTCTCGATCAAGGAATGCGAGCAGACGTTCACGTCGTCGCCGATGACCGCGTTCTCGAAGACCACCACGTATTGCCAGATGCGCGTGTTCTTGCCGATCTTCTTGCTTTTGACGTCGGCGCTGGCGTGGATGAAGGGCTCAGTCACTTCAGGGGTTCCTTGTTGTCGAGTTGCATGCAAACGATCGCCAGAGGCCGTTGTTTGCTGTTTTCATAGGCGCGCCACGCATAGGTGCCGACCAGGCCGACCCCCAGCAGGTTCAAGGTTCCCAGCAGCAGCACGACCAGCATGGTCGCGGCGTAGCCCGGCACTTCGATGGCGCCGGACAGGCGGGCGACGATGACCATCAGGCCGATGAACAGCGAAATCATCGAGCCCACCGCGCCCATCCGGGTCAGCAGCCGGATCGGGTAGTCGGTGAAGGCGAAGATGCTGTCCATCATGTAGTCGAGCTTTTTCTTGAACGTCCAGGCCGACTTGCCTTCGAGGCGGGTCTGGCGCTCGTACTCGACGAACTTGCGGCGAAAGCCCAGCCAGAAGATCAGGGCGATCAGCGACGAGCGCGACTCGTTCAACTGCAGGAGCTGTTCACGGAACGCCTTGTTGCAGCCGAAGATGTCGACCCCGCCCTTGGGCATGTCGTGCACCACCAGGCGCCGGTACAGGCCCCAGAAGATCGAGGAGGCCATGCGGCTGGAGAAGGGATCCTGCCGCGCGTTGCGGGTGCCGATGGCCACGTCGCACTCGTCGTTGGACAGCGCCTTGAAGAAGCTGATCAAAAGCTCCGGCGGCTCCTGCAGGTCCGCCGCCATCACGCCGAAATAGTCGCCCTTGGCGGCCATCAGGCCGGTGCGGATCGCCGGGAACGAGCCGAAGTTGCGCGAATGGGCGAGCAACTGGGCGGAGAACGTCATGTCGCCCAGTGCGTTCTTCAGCATCGCGAACGATTGGTCCGGGCTGCCGTCGACCACGAACACGACTTCAAGCTGCTTCTCGAGCGAGTCGTTCATGTCCTCCAGGGCCTGGATCAGCCGAGGTATCGATTCTTCGTTCTTGTAGACCGGGACGATTACCGAATACTTCATGCCGCCCATCCGTTGACGGCGGCGATGACCTTGCTGACTTCGTCATCGGTCATTTCCGGGTAGCACGGCAGCGTGAGGATCTGCGCGGCCAGCCACTCGGTGTTCTCCAGCGACACGCCGGCGAACTGCTCACCGAACACCGGCTGACGGTAGTCCGGGATCGGGTAGTGGACGTCGGAGGCGATCTGCGCCTCGCGCAGGTGCGTCTGCAGCGCGGTGCGCTTGGACGATTTGATGACGTACAGGTGGGCGACCGAGGCCTTGCCTGCGTCGGCGCCGTGGGTCACGTCGCTGTGGCGGATTTCGCTGCGGTAGCGGGCGGCGATGTCGCGGCGGCGGGCGTTGCCTTCATCGAGATGGGGCAGGAGTTCCGACAGGATCGCTGCCTGCATCTCGTCGAGGCGGCTGTTGCGGGCGCCTTCCAGCTCGACGCAGTACTTCGAGGACCAGCCGTACTGACGCAGTTGGGCCACACGTTGGGCGATGCTGTCGGAATTGGTCACGACCGCGCCGCCGTCGCCCAGGGCGCCGAGGTTCTTGGTCGGGTAGAAGCTGAAGCTCGACGCATCGCCGAAGGTGCCTACGCGCTGGTCGTCGCGTTCGGCGCCGTGGGCCTGGGCGCAGTCTTCCAGCAGCGGGATCCGCTGTGCGGCGCAGTATTGGGCGATGGCCTTGATCTCAGGGATGGCCAGGCCGTACAGGTGGGTGACGACCACGGCCTTGGCGCCGGCCTCGACGGCTTGCTTGACGCTGTCCAGGGTGACGACGTGGGTGTCCGGGTCGACGTCCATGAAGACTGGCGTCGCGCCGACGGCCAGGACCGAGGTGGTGGTGTACATGCCGGCGTTGGCGACCGTCGCCACTTTGTCGCCCTTGACCACGCCGAGCGCCTTGAGGGCCAGCTCGATGGCGTCGGTGCCGTTGGCGACGGTGATGCAATGCGCTGCGTTCAGGTACTGGGCGAACGACGCTTCGAAACGTTTCACTTCCGGCCCCAGAACCACCCAGCCGCTGGCGACCACCCGCTGCACCGAAGAATTGATTTGCGATTGAAACTTTTCAATCTTCGCTGCGAGGTTGTTGATTTGCTGCATGGGTGCTCTCCATTTCGAAGCAAAAAGCGTGCGATATCTGGTTTTTTGACGGCGTTGGCCGAAATTATGTTGTGCAGGAGCGCGTCGGCCATCCAGCGGCGGGCGTACGATCCCTATTTCCGCACGGATTCTATCCGTACCCTGAGCCGGCTCCAACCGGCAAACCGCAATTTGGATCGACGGGCGGTTGAGCCGCATCGGTGAATCCGCCGACGCAAGGGCGAAAATGACCGCATCGGCGGGGCGGCGAGCCTCTGCCCTGCGACAAAGTGGCTAACCGTGCATCGATTCAATAAACTGCCGCCCTTCGGCCGTTTCCGGTTCAATGCTTCGGGTTTCGGTGATGGCGGCGGGATGATCGCCGTTCAGCCAATGCGTTCGCCGCCGTCTCTTCACTGATTTCCATGTTTCCCAAGGGGCGTCCATGCGATCCAAAACATTCCTGGTCACCGGCGGCAGCGGCTTCGTGGGGCGTGCGCTGATCGCGCGGCTGGCGGCCCTGCCGTGTTCGGTCATCGCGCCGGTGCGGGACATGGCTACGGTCTTCCCGGCCGGCGTGCGCAAGGTTCAGGCCGGCGACCTGGGCCCCGGGCAGGACTGGGCCGCGTCTTTAGAGGGGGTCGACTGCATCGTCCATGCGGCCGCGCGGGTGCATGTCATGCACGACACGGACGCCGATCCCCTGGCCGCCTTCCGCCAGGTCAATGTCGAGGGCACGGTCAACCTGGCGCGCCAGGCGGCTGCGGCCGGGGTCAAGCGCTTCGTCTTCGTCAGTTCGGTCAAGGTCAACGGCGAGGGCACGCCGCCGGGCAAGGCCTACACCGCCGATGATGCGCCGGCCCCGGTCGATCCTTACGGCATTTCCAAGCTCGAAGCCGAAACGGCATTGCTGGCCCTGGCGCACGCCACGGGCATGGAGGTCGTCATCGTCCGCCCGGTGCTGGTGTACGGGCCGGGCGTGAAGGCCAATTTCCTCAGCATGATGCGCTGGCTCGCGCGGGGCGTGCCGTTGCCGTTCGGCGCCGTGGACAACCGGCGCAGCCTGGTGGCCATCGAAAACCTGGTGGACTTCATCGCCGTGTGCCTGGAGCACCCGGCGGCGGCCGGTCAAGTGTTCCTGGTCAGCGATGGCGAGGACCTCTCGACCACGCAGTTGCTGCGCAGGCTGGCCGCCGCGCTCCGGGTGCGCGCGCGGTTGCTGCCGGTGCCGGTCGCCCTCATGCGCGCAGCGGCCACCGCGTTGGGGCGGCGCGACCTGTCGCAAAGGGTTTTCGGTTCCCTGCAGGTCGACATCGGCAAAAACCGGCGACTGCTGGACTGGACGCCTCCGGTCAGCCTTGATCACGCCTTGGGCGCTACGGCGCAACACTTTCTGGACGCTCGCCAATCATGAATTACGGATGGTTCATTCCTGCCGTCGCGCTGGTTTCATTCCTGCTGACCTGGGCGCTGCGCCGTTACGCGCTGGCCCGCAGCCTGATCGACATTCCCAATGCCCGCAGTTCCCACTCGGTGCCGACCCCCCGGGGCGGCGGCGTGGCGATCGTGCTGGCGTTCCTGCTGGCGCTGGGTATGCTGCTGTGGGGCGGGCTGATCAGTGCGGCGCAGTTCGCGGCGATCGCGGGGGCAGGGGCCCTGGTGGCGGTCATCGGTTTCATGGACGACCACGGCCACATCGCCGCCCGCTGGCGTCTGCTGGGGCATTTCCTGGCGGCCGTCTGGCTGCTGTGGTGGATCGGCGGCCTGCCGCCGGTGCTGCTGGGGGGCGTCACCGTCGACCTGGGGGTGGTCGGCCATGTGCTGGCGGCGTTCTATCTGGTCTGGCTGCTCAACCTCTATAACTTCATGGACGGCATCGACGGGATCGCCAGCGTCGAGGCCATCTGCGTCTGCATCGGCGCCGGCCTGCTGGGCTGGTGGAGCGGCCTGCCGCAGTTGGCCTGGGTGTCGGCCTTGCTGGTGGCCAGCGTGGCTGGGTTCTTGTTCTGGAATTTTCCGCCCGCGCGGATCTTCATGGGCGATGCCGGAAGCGGGTTCCTGGGCATTGTGCTGGGCGGTTTGTCGCTTCTGGCCGCAACGTTCGACGCCAATCTGCTGTGGAGTTGGCTGATACTGCTGGGCGTCTTCATCGTCGATGCGACGTTCACCCTGTTTCGCCGACTGTTGCGGGGCGACAAGGTGTATGAGGCGCACCGCAGCCATGCCTATCAGTTTGCCTCTCGTCGGTTCGGCAGCCATTTGGCGGTCACGGCGACCGTCGGGGCGATCAATCTGCTCTGGCTGTTGCCTATTGCGGTGGGCGTCGCCCGTTTCGGGCTGGACGGCGGCTTGGGCTTGATCCTGGCCTATGCTCCCTTGCTGGTGCTGGCGATCAGGTTTCGAGCCGGAGAACTTGAAAAAGCGCCGGCGAAGGACTAAGCAACAGTTCTGTCATAAGGGATTAAAGTGCGAGAGACTCGGATCCGGGCCGCCGCGCCAACGCAACCGATCAAAGGAGGGCTGAGGTGTTTGAGGAGATGATGGAAAACGTCAGAGCGCGCCTTCTGGGGCTTCCCCGGCGTCGCAAGCGTCTGATCCAGGTCAGCACGGACATCGTCCTGGTCTGGGTCGCCCTGTGGCTGGCCTTCATCGTCCGCCTGGGGATCGATGACATGTACAACCCCTTCAGGGTGCACTTCTGGCTGTTTGTCTGCGCCCCGGTGGTCGCCATCCCGCTCTTCATCCGCTTCGGCATGTACCGGGCGGTCATGCGCTATTTCGGCAACGATGCGCTGATCGCAATCATCAAGGCCGTGAGCCTGTCCTCGCTGATCCTGGCGGTGGTGGTGTACTGGTACAGCAACCACGAAGCGGTCGTGCCCCGTTC
Organism: Pseudomonas sp. B3(2017); assembly: GCF_002113595.1. NCBI lineage: Bacteria > Pseudomonadati > Pseudomonadota > Gammaproteobacteria > Pseudomonadales > Pseudomonadaceae > Pseudomonas > Pseudomonas sp. B3(2017). The sequence goes on along the minus strand of NZ_NEIU01000016.1, from coordinate 140,499 downwards.
GGTCATCTTCAACTACTGGTGGCTGAGCCTGGTCATCATCGGCGGCCTGCGCCTGTGCATGCGCCAATACTTCATGGGCGACTGGTTCACCGCCGCCCAGCACGTCCCGTTCACCAGCCGCGACAACGGGCTGACCAAGGTCGCGGTGTATGGCGCAGGCGTCGCCGGCAACCAACTGGTGGCCGCCTTGCGCATGGGCAAGGTGATGCGTCCGGTGGCGTTCATCGACGATGACCCGAGCATCGCCGACCGCTCCATTTCCGGCCTGGTGGTCTACAAGCCCAAGCACATCCAGCAGATGATCGACGTAACCGGCGCGCAGGAGATCCTGCTGGCGCTGCCGTCCTCCACCCGTTCCCGTCGCCGGGAGATCCTCAACCTGCTGGAAGGCTTCCCGCTGCACGTGCGCAGCGTGCCCAACTTCTCGGACCTGGCCAGCGGCCGCGTCAAGGTCGAAGACATCCAGGAAGTGGACATCGCCGACCTGCTCGGGCGGGATTCGGTGCCGGCCCAGCCCGACCTGCTCGAACGCTGCATCAAGGGCAAGACCGTCATGGTGACCGGGGCCGGCGGCTCCATCGGTTCGGAACTGTGCCGGCAGATCTTCGCGCTCGGCCCGACCGCGCTGATCCTGTTCGACCACAGCGAGTTCAACCTCTACAGCATCCTGTCGGAGCTGGAGAAGCGCGGCGCCCGGGAGTCGGTGCCGGTGCACCTGCTGCCGATCCTCGGCTCCATCCGCCATCCGCACAAACTGCTGGATGTGATGAAGACCTGGAAAGTGGAGACCGTGTACCACGCCGCCGCCTACAAGCATGTGCCGATGGTCGAGCACAACATCGCCGAGGGCGTGCTCAACAACGTCATCGGCACGTTGAACACGGCCCAGGCCGCACTGCAGTCGGGTGTGGCCAATTTCGTGCTGATCTCCACCGACAAGGCCGTGCGCCCCACGAATGTGATGGGCAGCACCAAGCGCCTGGCCGAACTGACCCTCCAGGCCCTGAGCCAGGAAGTGGCGCCGGTGCTGTTCGGCGACAAGGCGAACGTCTCGCGGGTCAACAAGACCCGCTTCACCATGGTGCGTTTCGGCAATGTCCTGGGCTCGTCCGGCTCGGTGATCCCGCTGTTCCACAGCCAGATCAAGTCCGGCGGGCCGCTGACCGTGACCCATCCGAAGATCACCCGCTACTTCATGACCATTCCCGAGGCGGCCCAGCTGGTCATCCAGGCGGGTTCCATGGGGCAGGGCGGCGACGTGTTCGTGCTGGACATGGGCGAGCCGGTCCGCATCGTCGAGCTGGCGGAAAAGATGATCCACCTGTCCGGCTTGAGCATCCGCTCCGAGCGCAATCCCCAGGGCGACATCTCCATCGAGTTCACCGGGCTGCGCCCTGGCGAGAAGCTGTACGAGGAGCTGCTGATCGGGGACAACGTCGCGGCCACGCCGCACCCGATGATCATGACGGCCAACGAGGACCACCTGGCCTGGGATGTGCTGAAGAACCGCCTGAGCGACCTGCTGGCGGCGGTCGAGCAGGACGACTACTCGCGGGTGCGGCAACTGCTGCGCGAAACGGTCAGCGGGTATTCGCCGGACGGTGAGATCGTCGACTGGATCTATCAGCAGCGCCGGCTCGAGCCCTGATTGTTTCATATCCTGTAACGCACGGGTTTTTGACAGGCCCGCTCCATTGTCTAAGTTTTGGTGAGCAGCTTCGGAGAAGCTGCTTTCCCAAACGATGATGGAGCGTCACTTATGCGTACCGGTTTTTTCTCTTCCCTGGTTTTTGCCCTGCTCACCAGCGCCTCGATCGCCGCGATCGCTGCGCCTTCGGCGGGGCCCGAAGCACAGAAGCCACCTTCCGCGGCCGTGGCGGCACAGGCGCCTGCCACCTCCGCCAAGGTCGACCTCAACGACGCCGATGCCGCCACCCTGCAAAAGGAACTGGCAGGAGTGGGCGAAGCGAAGGCCAAGGCCATTGTTGCGTACAGGGAAACAAACGGGCCGTTCGCGTCAGTGGATGAACTGCTGGAAGTGAAGGGCATCGGCAAGGCGATCCTGGATCGCAACCGCGACAGGCTGGAAGTGAACTAAGCTGAACGCTCATCGCCAAGAGGCCGGTCATTGACCGGCCTTTTTGCATTCCGGCACCGGGCGGATGACACGGGCGGGTGTTCGTCGGACGGATTGAAATTACGGCTATCATATTGCTCTTTGATTATGCCTATAATATTTTCGCCATCCGAAGCCGTCCGGTCTCCGGAGGCGTTCATTCCCCCAAGGTTCAGCAGGAGTACGGTCATGAATTCTCCAAAGTCTCAAGGTACGGCCCTCGTCACTGGCGCGTCTTCCGGCATCGGTGCGGTATACGCCGAGCGGTTGGCGGCGCGGGGGTTCGATCTGTTGCTGGTGGCCCGTGACCAGGAGCGGCTGGAAAGCGCCGCCGTCAGGTTGCGCGGCGCCCATGGCGTCCAGGTCGAAGTGCTGAAGGCCGACCTGACGCAGAAGGCCGATGTGCAGAAGGTCGAGCAGCGTCTGCGCAGCGACGCCGGCATCAGCCTGCTGGTCAACAACGCGGGCGTCGGCGCCAACGGTTCGCTGGCCGACGCCGATCCCGAGCAGTTGGAACGGCTGATCCAGCTGAACATCACCGCCGTCACCCGGCTGGCCTGCGCCGCCGCTGCGGCGTTCCTCAACGCCGGCCGTGGCACGATCGTCAACATCGCCTCCGTGGTGGCGCTGTTTCCCGAGCGTTTCAACGCCACCTACAGCGCCAGCAAGGCTTACGTGCTGAGCCTGACCCAATCGCTGAACGCGGAGCTCGACGGCACCGGCGTCAAGGTGCAGGCGGTGCTGCCCGGCGTCACCCGCACCGAAATCTGGGAGCGCTCCGGGATCGACGCCAGCGGCATTCCGGATGAAATGATCATGGAGGCCGGCGAGATGGTGGATGCGTCTCTGGCGGGGCTTGAGCAAGGTGAACTGGTGACCATTCCGTCCCTGCCGGACGCCGGTGAGTGGCAGGCCTTCGTCGCCGCGCGTCTGGTGATGGCGCCCAACCTTTCCCACCGTTCGGCGGCCGGGCGCTACAAGTAAGACCTTTCTGAATCGGCAAGAGGAAACCTGATATGGATCAGCGTCGGATAGTGGTCACGGGAATGGGCCTGGTGTCTCCGCTGGGCAGCGGCGTCGAAGCGGCCTGGCAGCGTCTGTTGGCTGGCCGCTCGGGGTTGCGTCCGTTGCCGGAAGCGGTGGTCGCGGATCTGCCGGCCCGTGTCGGCGGGGTGGTGCCGACGGTGGAGGAGGATGCCGAAGCCGGCTTCGACCCTGACCGTGCGACGCCGCCCAAGGAACAGAAGAAGATGGACCGCTTCATCCTGTTCGCCATGGAGGCGGCCCGCCAGGCGTTGGAGCAGGCGGGCTGGCAACCTGCCGAAGCCCGGGCCAAGGAACGCACGGCGACCGTCATCGGTTCCGGCGTGGGCGGCTTCGGCGCCATCGCCGATGCCGTGCGCACCACCGACAGCCGTGGCCCGCGCCGTCTGTCGCCGTTCACCATCCCTTCGTTCCTGGTCAACCTTGCCGCCGGCCATGTCTCGATCGCCCACGGCCTCAAGGGGCCGCTGGGCGCGCCGGTGACGGCATGCGCGGCCGGGGTGCAGGCGATCGGCGACGCGGCGCGGATGATCCGTGCGGGCGAAGCCGACATCGCGGTGTGCGGCGGCGCCGAGGCGGCCATCGACCGGGTCAGCCTGGCCGGCTTCGCGGCGGCCCGCGCTTTGTCCAGCGCCTACAACGACACGCCCGAACGCGCCTCGCGCCCGTTCGACAGCGGACGGGACGGCTTCGTCATGGGCGAGGGGGCGGGCCTGTTGGTGATCGAGTCCCTGGAGCATGCGCTGGCGCGGGGCGCCCGGCCCTTGGCCGAACTGGTCGGATACGGCACCAGCGCCGATGCCTACCACCTGACCGCCGGTCCCGAGGACGGCAACGGGGCGCAGCGCGCGATGGGGTTGGCATTGGCCCAGGCGGGCGTGACGCCGGACCAGGTGCAGCACCTCAATGCCCACGCAACCTCCACGCCGGTCGGGGATCTGGGTGAGTTGGCGGCCATCAAGTCGTTGTTCGGTGCCGGACGCAGCATCGCCGTGACCTCGACCAAATCCGCCACCGGGCATCTGTTGGGCGCGGCCGGCGGGCTCGAAGCGATCTTCACGGTGCTGGCGATCCGCGACCAGGTCGTCCCGCCCACCCTCAACTTCGACGATCCCGACCCGGCCAGCGAAGGCGTGGACATCGTCCACGGCCAGGCGCGGTCGATGCCGATCGAATATGCGCTGTCCAACGGTTTCGGGTTCGGGGGGGTGAACGCCAGCGTGCTGTTCAAGCGCTGGGCGGGCTAGTCTTTCGAACGCTTGAGGTGGTCGCGGGTGACGTCAAGGATGCGCTGGGCGAAATCGCCGTCCGCGACGCTGCGCGACAGCAGCAGCGCGCCCGCCAGGGTCGCCATGATGACGATGCTGCGCTCGGCCGCGTCGTCGCCGTCGAGGGTGCCTTTGATCTGGTCGAGGCGGGCCTTGAGCACCTCGTCGCTGGTGGGGCTGGGCTGGCCGCGCAGCCCCAGTTCCGAGGAGATGGTCAGCAACGGGCAGCCTTCGTGCGGGCTGGTCTGGTGCCATTCGGAGAGGTAGGTGTCGATGAACAGGTCCAGCGGATTGGCCTGGGCGAAGATGTCGGCGCACAGGCCGGCCACTTGGTCGCCGGCCGCCCGCAAGGCCTTTTCCACCAGTTCATCCTTGGACTTGAAGTGCGAATAGAAGCCGCCGTGGGTCAGGCCCAGGGCTTTCATCAAGGGCTGCAGGCCGGTCGCGCCGATGCCGTCCTTGCGAAACCGTTCGGAAGCCTCCTTGATGATGCGCTGGTGGGTCTGGGCTTTGTGATCCTGCGAATAACGCATTTAAACTCTCCGCAACTAGGTCCCCATCTTAACCAATGAAAATTGCATGGTGACTGTACTTCTACTTCTAAAAAGCGTGCGGTTGAGTCCGGCGTGATCTCAGCCGTGCCCCTGCCGGCCGGCCAGCGACGCAAAGAAAAACCCGCCGGCATCGGCGGGTTTCCCATTCAGCGGTCTTGTGCCTCCTTGGCGTCCATTTCCGCATTGCGTTCAGCGACGCGTCTGCGTTGCTCTTCGGTCAGCTCGACCTTGTTGGCGGTGTCGCGCAGCATCATCAAGCCGCCAACGATCGAGCCGATGGCCACGACCAGGATCAACCAGGCATACCAAGGCATAACGGCACTCCTCAAGGGCAGGCCGGCGGGCGAGGGTTTCGCCGTACGCCGCTGCATACCCTGTTTGAGCGAAGGGATTTCGCACTGGTTCCATTCTAGGCCGGTTACGCCCTCAGCGGTTCAGGGACCTGCGCCGTAATCGCCGCGTAAACCCACTCTTTACGCTTTCTTTATGCCCTCGCGAGCCCCTCGGTCTCGTTCCTTTACGGCCGCCTTTCCGACAATGCCTCCACACGCGGCAATACGCCGTAAAACGGAGATCTTCCATGAGCGTTCTGGACGGGGTGTCCCTGCTGCTGGCGGCAGGGCTGTTCATTTATCTGTTGGTTGCGCTGCTGCGCGCGGATCGGAACTAGGAGCGGCTATGCACAGTTATGACTATGGGCTGATCCTCGCGTTCTTCGCGGTGGTCCTGCTGCCGGCGCCGTTGCTGGGGCGCTTCTACTACAAGGTGATGGAAGGCCAACGCACCTGGCTGACGCCGGTGCTCGGCCCGCTGGAGCGCGGCTGCTACCGCCTCGCCGGGGTCGATCCGCAGAGCGAGCAGAGCTGGCAGAAGTACACGCTGGCGTTGCTGGCGTTCAACCTCGCCGGGTTCCTGCTGCTGTTCGCGATCCTGGTGTTCCAGGATCACCTGCCGCTCAACCCGCAGAACCTGCCGGGCCAGGAATGGACCCAGGCGTTCAACACCGCGGTCAGTTTCATGACCAACACCAACTGGCAGTCCTACAGCGGTGAGGCGACCCTCAGCTACCTGAGCCAGATGGCCGGCCTCACCGTGCAGAATTTCGTCAGCGCCGCCACCGGCCTGGCCGTGCTGGTTGCGCTGTGCCGCGGCATCGGTCGCAAATCCGCCAAGACCTTGGGCAACTTCTGGGCCGACATGACCCGCGCCACTCTCTACGGCCTGCTGCCGCTGTGCCTGCTGCTGGCGCTGTACCTGGTGTGGCAGGGCGTGCCGCAGACCTTCGCCCAATACGTGAACGCCGTGACGGTGCAGGGCGTCGATCAGGTGATCCCGCTCGGCCCTGCGGCCAGCCAGATCGCGATCAAGCAACTGGGCACCAACGGCGGCGGCTTCTTCGGCGTCAACTCGGCGCATCCGTTCGAGAACCCGACGGCGTGGAGCAACCTGTTCGAAGTGGCGTCGATCATCCTGATCCCGGTGGCGCTGGTGTTCACCTTCGGCCATTACGTGAAGGACCTGCGTCAGAGCCGCGCGATCATCGGCTGCATGCTGGCGCTGTTCATCATCGGCGGCGCCACGTCGCTGTGGGCCGAGTACCAGCCGAACCCGGCGCTGAGCAGCCCGGCCGTCGAGCAGACCGCACCGCTGGAAGGCAAGGAAGCGCGCTTCGGCACCACCGCCACCGTGCTGTGGTCGGTGACCACCACCGCCGCCTCGAACGGTTCGGTCAACGGCATGCACGACAGCCTCAACCCGCTCAGCGGCATGGTGGCGCTGGTCAACATGATGGTCGGCGAAGTGATCTTCGGCGGCGTCGGCGCCGGGCTCTACGGCATGCTGCTCAACGTGCTGATCGCGGTGTTCCTCGCCGGCCTGATGATCGGGCGCACGCCGGAATACCTGGGCAAGAAACTGCAGGCGCGGGAGGTGCAACTGCTGGTGGTCACGCTGCTGGTGATGCCGGTGGGCGTGCTGGTGCTCGGCGCGATCGCCGCGAGCCTGCCAGGCCCTGCCGCGACCATCAGCAACCCCGGCCCCCACGGTTTCAGCCAGTTGCTGTACGCCTACACCTCGGCCAGCGCCAACAACGGCTCGGCGTTCGGCGGCCTGAGCGCCAACACCCCGTTCCATAACCTGATGCTGGGCCTGGGCATGCTGATCGGCCGCTTCGGCTACATCCTCCCGGTCATGGCCCTGGCCGGCAGCCTGGCGATGAAGAAGACCGCGCCGATCGGCCAGAACAGCTTCCCGACCCACGGCCCGCTGTTCGTGACCCTGCTGACCGTGACCATTTTGCTGGTGGGCGGCCTGACCTTCCTGCCGACCCTGGCGCTGGGCCCTATCGCTGAACACCTGAGCATGGGCTTCTAAGGAATCCATCATGAATATGCCTGCAATCAAACCCGTCGCCGCCAAGGCGCCGGAACATGCGAAAACCGCGATCAGCGCCTTGTGGCGTCCGGCGCTGGTGCAAGCCTTCGTCAAGCTCGACCCGCGCCAGCTGCAGCGCTCGCCGGTGATGTTGGTGGTGGAACTGACCGCCGTCCTGACCACCGTGCTGTGCTTCATCCCGGACAGCGTCGTGCCGACCTTCGTCGCCGCGCAGATCGCCCTGTGGCTGTGGTTCACCGTGCTGTTCGCCAACTTCGCCGAAGCCCTGGCCGAAGGGCGCGGCAAGGCCCGGGCCGACAGCCTCAAGGCCGGCAGCGAAGGCCTGAGCGCCCGGCGCAAACTGGCCAACGGCAGCTTCCAGGTGGTGCCGGCCGCGAGCCTGCGCAAAGGTGATGTGGTGCGCGTCGAGGCCGGGGAAATGATCCCCGGCGACGGCGAAGTCATCGAAGGCATCGCGGCGGTGAACGAAGCGGCCATCACCGGTGAATCGGCACCGGTGATCCGCGAGTCCGGCGGCGATCGTTCCGCCGTCACCGGCAACACTCGCCTGGTGTCCGACTGGCTGCTGGTGAAGATCACCGCCAACCCTGGCGAGTCGACCCTCGACCGTATGATCGCGCTGGTCGAAGGCGCCAAGCGCCAGAAGACCCCGAACGAAGTGGCGCTGGACATCCTGCTGATCGGCCTGACCCTGATCTTCCTGCTGGTGGTGGTGACTCTGCAGCCGTTCGCTCACTTCGCCAACGGCAGCCTGCCGCTGGTGTTTCTGGTGGCGCTTCTGGTGACGCTGATCCCGACCACCATCGGCGGCCTGCTGTCGGCCATCGGCATCGCCGGGATGGATCGTCTGGTGCGCCTGAACGTGATCGCTAAGTCTGGGCGTGCGGTGGAGGCGGCGGGCGACGTGCACGTGCTGATGCTGGACAAGACCGGCACCATCACCTTCGGCAACCGCCGCTGCAGCGCGGTGCATGCCGCGCCGGGCGTGAACGCCCGTGAACTGGCCGAGGGCGCGCTGTTCGCCTCGCTGGCCGACGACACCGCCGAAGGCAAATCCATCGTCGAGTACCTGCGCGGCGCCAACCCGCAGCCGGAGCCATCGATGGACACCCTGACCGCCGTGCCGTTCAGCGCCGAGACCCGGCTCTCCGGCGTGGACTATCAGGGCCGCGCCTACCGCAAGGGCGCGGTGGATTCGCTGCTCGCCTTCCTCGGCCAGCAGCGCGGCGACCTGGCCCCGGCCCTGTCCCGGGAGATCGACAAGATCGCCCAGAGCGGCGGCACGCCGTTGCTGGTCTGCGCCGACGGCAAGCTGCTGGGTGTGATCCACCTCAAGGACGTGGTCAAGCCGGGGATCCGCGAGCGTTTCGCCGAACTGCGCAAGCTGGGGATCCGCACGGTGATGGTGACCGGCGACAACCCGCTGACCGCCGCCGCGATCGCCGCCGAAGCGGGCGTCGATGACGTGCTGGCCGAAGCCACGCCGGAGAAGAAACTGGCGCGCATCCGCCACGAGCAGAACGACGGCCGCCTGGTCGCGATGTGCGGCGACGGCGCCAACGACGCCCCGGCGCTGGCCCAGGCCGACGTCGGCATGGCGATGAACGACGGCACCCAGGCCGCGCGCGAGGCGGCCAACATGGTCGACCTCGACAGCGACCCGACCAAGCTCCTGGACGTGGTGCAGATCGGCAAGGAACTGCTGGTGACCCGCGGCGCGCTGACGACCTTTTCCATCGCCAACGACGTGGCCAAGTATTTCGCGATCCTGCCGGCGCTGTTCGCCGCGATCTACCCGCAACTGGGCGTGCTGAACATCATGCACCTGAGCAGCCCGCAGAGCGCGATCCTGTCGGCCATCGTGTTCAACGCCCTGATCATCGTCGTGCTGATCCCGCTGGCCCTGCGCGGCGTGCGGGTGCAGGCAGCGAGCGCGGCGGCGCTGCTGCGGCGCAACCTGCTGATCTACGGCCTGGGCGGAATCCTGGTGCCGTTCGTGGGGATCAAGGCCATCGACATGCTGCTGACGGCGTTGCACCTGGTTTGATTCTGCAAGGTGCGCCAGGCACCCGGCTCCCGCCCTTGAAAGGCATTGCCTTGTGGGAGCCAGCCTGCTGGCGATGGACTCGCCTGGACGCACCTGACCTAACGCGGCATCCGCTGCTTGAATTCGAGGATTCTGAAATGTCCACACTGATACGTCCCGCCCTGAGCCTGCTGGTGCTGATGACCCTGGTCACCGGCGTCGCCTATCCCTTGGCGGTCACCGGCATCGCCCAGGTCGCCTTCCCGGAACAGGCCAACGGCAGCCTGGTGCGCGATGCCGAAGGCAAGGTGCGCGGCTCGTCCCTGATCGCCCAGGATTTCGTCGGCGATGCCTGGTTCCACCCACGCCCCTCGGCCGGTGCGTTCGCCACCGTGTCGAGCAGCGCGAGCAACCTGGCGCCGAGCAACCCCGCCCTGGCCACCCGTGTGATCGACGATGCCGGCAAGTTGCAGGTGCCAGGTCAGGGGCCGGTGCCCCTGGCGCTGCTCACCACCTCCGGCAGCGGCCTAGATCCGCACTTGCCACCGGCGGCGATTGCCTATCAACTGGCGCGTGTCGCACAGGCGCGCAACCTGCCGGTGGCGACCCTGCAGCAACTGCTCGACGCGCACATCGAACAGCCGCTGGTGGGGCCGCCGGTGGTCAACGTGCTGGAGCTGAACCTGGCGCTGGAAAAGCTCTGAGCCGTTGCACCGCCAATCGCCAGCAGGCGGGCCCCACAGGAACGCGGATTTCCCTGTGGGAGCCAGCCTGCTGGCGATGACGGCAGTCGCTGCGATACACAAACATCAGGAAGAGAACATCAAGCATGAGTGATTCCGGCCGCGCCGATGCGCTGTTAGCCAATTTGCCCCGGGACGGCCGCGGCCGGCTGAAGGTGTTCCTCGGCGCCGCGCCGGGCGTGGGCAAGACCTACGCCATGCTCCAGGCCGCCCACACCCAATTGCGCCAAGGCGTGAAGGTCATCGCCGGCGTCGTCGAGACCCACGGCCGGGCGGAGACCGAAGCGCTGCTCGGCGGCCTGCCGCAGCAGCCGCTGGTGCGCTCGGAGTACCGCGGCGTCACCCTCGAAGAAATGGACCTGGACGGCCTGCTCGCGGCCAAGCCCAAGCTGGTGCTGGTGGACGAACTGGCCCACACCAACGCCCCCGGCAGCCGTCACGCCAAGCGCTGGCAGGACATCCAGGAACTGCTCGCCGCCGGCATCGACGTGTTCACCACGGTCAACGTCCAGCACCTGGAAAGCCTCAACGACCAAGTGCGCGGCATCACCGGCGTGCAGGTGCGCGAAACCTTGCCCGACTGGGTGCTGCAGGAAGCCTACGAACTGCTGCTGATCGACCTGCCGCCGCGGGAGTTGCTGGAGCGCCTGCGCGAAGGCAAGGTCTACGTGCCGGAGCAGGCCCGGGCGGCCATCGATGCGTTCTTCACCCAGACCAACCTCACCGCGCTGCGCGAACTGGCGATGCAGACCGCCGCCGCGCAGGTGGACAACGACCTGGCCCAGGGTTACCGCCAGCTCGGCCAGTCGGCGCCGGCGGTGCGCGGGCGCCTGCTGGTGGGCGTGGACGGCGATGCCCAGGCCGAACGGCTGGTGCGCCACGCCAGCCGCGTCGCCCAGCGCCGGCATCTGCCGTGGAGCCTGGTGCATGTCGACAACGGCCGGGTGCGCGACGAGCAATCGCGCCTGCGCCTGCAAAGCGCCCAGCAACTGGCCGAGCGCCTGGGCGGCGAAGTGGTGCTGCTGCGGGCCGGCGAGGTGGCCAAGACCCTGATCCAGCACGCCGCCGAACGTCGGGCGAGCCTGGTGCTGGTCGGCCAGTCCCGGCCGCGCCTGCGCCGTCGCCTGTTCGGCGGCGGTCTGGCGGCGCGTCTGCTGCGTCAGGCCCAAGGCCTGGAGATCAACGTGCTGGACAGCGAGCACCAGCCGCATCAACCGCGCCTCCGGAGCGCCCCGGCGCTGGTGTGGTTCGACTACGCGCTGGCCCTGGTGGCGACGGTGTCGGCCAGTGCGCTGGCATGGGCGGTGTCCAGCGTGTTGCCGTTGCCGAACATCTCCCTGGTGTTCCTGGCGGCGGTGCTGCTGGTGGCGGTGCGCAGCAGCCTGGGACCGGCGCTGGCCTGTGCGGCGCTGTCGTTCCTGACCTATGACTTTCTGTTCATTCCGCCGAACTTCTCCTTCGCCATCCAGCGGGAGGAAGACGTGCTGACCTTGCTGTTCTTCCTGCTGATGGCGGCGCTCACCGGCAATCTCGCGGCCCGTCAGCGCCGGCAGTTGCAGGCCCTGCGCGACACCCAGGAAGAGACCACCGAACTGCTCGACCTGTCGCGCCGGCTCACCGCCGCCACCGACCGCCAGGCCGTGGTCAGCGCCGCCGCCCAGCACCTCAACGGCTGGAGCGACCTGCAGGTGTGCCTGCTCAACCGCGACGGCCAGGGCGGCTGGAAGGTCGAGACCGGTGGGCCGCTGCAGTTCTCCGAGGCCGAACGCGCCGCCGCCGATTGGGCCTGGCAGCACGACCAACCGGCGGGCATGGGCACCGGCACGCTGCCGTTCGGACGCTGGTGGTGGTGGCCGCTGTCGGCGGAAGAGGGGCCGCTGGCGTTGCTGGGCGTGTGCGCCAAAGAGGGCCAGACCTTGAGCGGCCAGCGCCGCCGTTTGCTCACCGCGTTGAGCCAGCCGCTGGCCCAGGCGTTGGCGCGGGCGCAACTGGCCGACGACCTGGAGGCGGCGCGGCTGCACGGCGAGACCGAACAGCTGCGCAGCGCCTTGCTCGCCTCGGTGTCCCACGACCTGCGCACGCCGTTGACCTCAATGCGCGGCAGCATCGACAGCCTGCTGGCCCTGGGCGAGGCGATCCCGCTGGAGGACCGCCGGGAACTGCTGGAGGGCACCCGCGACGAGGCCGAGCGCCTGGATCGCTACATCCAGAACCTGCTGGACATGACCCGTCTCGGCCACGGCGCACTGAAGCTGGCGCGGGACTGGGTGGCGCCGGCGGACATTGTCGGCAGCGCGCTCAATCGCTTGCGGGCGGTGCTGTCGTCGTTGCAGGTGAGCACCGAGGTGCCGGCCGAACTGCCGCTGCTGTTCGTGCACGCGGCGCTGATCGAGCAGGCGCTGGTGAACGTGCTGGAGAACGCCGCACGGTTCTCGCCGTCCCATGGCCGCCTGCAACTGCGTGCCGGAGCGGACGGCGACGAACTGTTCTTCTCGGTCAGCGACGAAGGGCCGGGCATTCCCGTCGAGGAGCGGGCGAAGATTTTCGACATGTTCTACACCGCTGCGCGCGGTGACCGGGGCGGGCAGGGCACGGGCCTGGGGCTGGCGATCTGTCAGGGCATGGTCGGCGCCCACGGCGGCCGGATCAGCGTGGGCGACGGCATCGACGGCCGCGGCACCTGCATCACGCTGCACCTGCCGTTGCAGACGCAGCCGGGGATGGACGGTGAAGGCTGATCCCCGCTGCGCTACTCTCTTGCCCAACTTTTGTGTTGACGTGAATCCATGAGCCAGACCGCGACCATTTTGGTCATCGACGACGAACCGCAGATCCGCAAGTTCCTGCGCATCAGCCTCGCTTCACAGGGCTACAAGGTGCTGGAGGCCGGCACCGGCACCGAAGGCCTCGCGCAGGCGGCGCTGAACAAGCCCGACCTCTTGGTGCTCGACCTCGGCCTGCCGGACATGGACGGCCAGCAAGTGCTGCGCGAGTTCCGCGAATGGGCCACGGCGCCGGTGCTGGTGCTGTCGGTGCGCGCCAGCGAAGGGCAGAAGGTGCAGGCCCTGGACGGCGGCGCCAACGATTACGTGACCAAGCCGTTCGGCATCCAGGAGTTCCTCGCCCGGGTGCGGGCGCTGCTGCGTCAGGCGCCGGCGGGGGAGGCGCAGCAGGCCGCGCTGAACTTCGGCCCGCTGACCGTGGACCTGGCGTACCGCCGGGTCACGCTCGACGGCGCCGAAGTGGCCCTGACCCGCAAGGAGTACGCGGTGCTGGCGCAACTGGCGCGGCATCCGGGACGGGTGATCACCCAGCAGCAGTTGCTCAAGGACATCTGGGGCCCGACCCACACCGAAGACAGCCACTACCTGCGCATCGTGGTCGGGCACCTGCGCCAGAAACTGGCGGACGACCCGACCCGGCCGCGGTTCATCGTCACCGAGGCGGGGGTGGGGTATCGGTTGTTGGGCGAGACCAGCCTGTAGGCCTGTGCCGAATGGGCTGGCTCTGGCTCCCACAGAGGATTCGTTTGTGGCGCCAGTCCCTTGTGGGAGCCAGCCTGCTGGCGATGGCGTCAACCCGGGCGCCAGAGCCAGGGCAAGTACTGTTGTTCTCACAGGCTTCGACCGAAGCGCAGTGGTGGTGAGCGACCGCAGCCCCTGTGGGAGCAGGCTTGCCCGCGGTGAGGCCCAGTCAGGCCATGTGTCCCTCAAGGCAGCTCGCTTTCGTACCGGTCCAGCGTATCCCGCGCGATCTCCTGCCCCAGCGCGATCAGTTCCGGCGCCTTGTAGAACTCGAAGAACCGGCACACCCGCTTCGGCACGTTGATCAGCACGTCCGGCGGATACCCGGCGATCTTGTACTGGGCCAACGAGGTCTGCATCACTTCGAAGCTCTGGTTGATCAGATCCAGCAACGACGCCGGCCCCACGTTATCGATGATGAACGAGCCGGTGGCCGACTTCGGCGCGCCGTCGCGCTCGGGGGCGGCGGCCGGTTGCTGGGTCTCGGGTTCGGCGCCTTCGACCCACGGGTTGATCTCCGCCGCCTCGGCCCGCAGCGCTTCCTGCTCCAACAGCAACAGCTGTTCGGCCTGCTTGCGCCGGAACGGCATCTTCGAGCCCAGCGAGCTGATCAGGCTGTCGAAGCGGGTGCGGAACGCGGCGGGACGCTGGATCACCGGAAGCTTGTAGTGGCGTTGGTTGGTGGCGTTGAGGTTGACGGCGATGATCAGGTCGCAGTGGCTGGACACCACCGGCACGATCGGCAACGGGTTGAGGATGCCGCCGTCCACCAGCATCCGGTTGCCCTGCATCACCGGGGTGAACAGGCTCGGGATCGCCGCCGAGGCGCGCATCGCCTGATGCAGGCAGCCTTCCTGGAACCAGATCTCCTGCTGGTTGGTGAGGTCGGCGGCCACCGCCGTGTAGGGGATGCGCAGGTCTTCGATGTTGATTTCGCCGACGATCTTGCGGATCTGGCCGAAGACCTTTTCGCCGCGGATCGCGCCGAGGCGGAAACTGACGTCCACCAGCCGCAGCACGTCCAGGTAGTCCAGGCTCTCGATCCAGTTGCGGTACTCGTCCAGCTTGCCGGACGCGTAGATCCCGCCGACCACCGCCCCCATCGAACACCCGGCGACGCAGGCGATCTCGTAGCCGCGCCGTTCGATTTCCTCGATGACGCCGATATGGGCATACCCCCGGGCGCCCCCGGAGCCCAGCACCAGTGCGACACGCTTTTTCATCGGACTTCCTCCCCTCACGCCTGCACAATGCACCCATCCGGGGGCGGGCTTCAATCGGTCGGGTCGCGCGGGGCGCGGGGGTGTCGTTTTTTCGATGCCGGATGACCCTTCGCGGCTATCTTTAAAGTATTGCCCTTCACTGGTGGCCCAAGGCACTTTTGCGCCGTCGAACCGTCTTACCTGCACGACTGTTGACCTATCTCTGAGGTGTGAGTGATGAAAGCCTGGATCTGTGTACCCCTGATGGCGCTGGCGTTGGCCGGCTGCGCGGGCAAGACGGCCTACCGCGACAGCTGCGGCAGCCAGCTCGACGCGGCGTGGCACGAGCTGGACCTGGCCAAGGCCGAAGGGTTCGCCGGGACGGTGAGCTATTCCAAGGCCCTGTCGCTGCTGACCGCCGCCAAGACCCAGCAGCAGTTCGAAGGGTTCGAGGGCTGCACCAAGAAAGCCGAGAAGGCGCGTTTCTACATTCGCGAGTCCCGTGCGGGGCGATAGAAGCGGCCATCAGCGCTAAGCTTCAAGCGGCAAGCTTGTACGGCTTGTCGCTTGAGGCTTCCCACTTGGCGCTGTTTACGGAGTGATCCCCATGATTGACCGGTTGGTGGCCCATGTCCTGGGTCTGGAAGTGCGGCTGCTGGCTTGTCAGGCACGCCTGGCGGCGCGTACCGACCCGGAGGCGCTGCACGACCTGCGCACCACCGTGCGCCGCTTGCGCAGCCTGTTGAGGCCGTTGCGCGGGCTGCCGGGTGTCGAGCAACTGGAAGGGGCGGCCGCCGCCGTCGGGCAGTTGACCACGCCATGGCGTGACCGCGAGGTGTTGGCGGCCTATTTGCTCAAGCATGGCCGGCCGGAGGCGGCCCATCGGCGCCTGGCGCAGATGGCCGAAGCGTATCCGGCGCTGGCGGCGAGTGCGGAGCTGGCGTCGCTGCTGATGATCCTCGACGCCTTTCCCCGTTTCCTGCGCGCCTCCCAGCGTCAAGGCTTGCTCAAGGGCCTGGACACGCGCATCGGCAAGCGCCTGCGCAAGCAGTGGAAGAACCTTGACGAGGCGCTGCACGACCCGGCCCACGACCGCCATCGCCTGCGCCTGTTGATCAAGCGCGTGCGCTACGGCATCGAGGCCTACCCCGAGCTGGATCGCCTGCCCGCATCGGCGATGAAGCATCTGAAATCCGCGCAGGGCGCTTTGGGCGACTGGCACGATTGCTGGCAATGGCTGGCCAGGGCCGAGCAGGAAGCGGATCTGCTGCCCTGCGTCCCGACCTGGCAGGCGACCATGGCCGAGGCCGAGGTTAAGGCCGACCGTGTCCTCGACAAGCTCAGCGAAGCCTGCTTCAAGTCCTGAACGTTCCCCTGCAGGAGCCAGCCCTGCAGCCCCGTACGGCCTTTCTGTCAGTCGATTTGACCGGAATAGACGCTGCGGCGCTCTGCTTGGCTGGTTAAGATCCCGGCTTTGACTCTTTCGTACCTGAGGTTCCCATGCGCTTTTGCGATCTGCTCGATGCTGTCCGCCGTCAACCGGAGCTGTCGGTTCCGGCCGAATGGGGGCAGGGCCGGGCCAGCTTCGGCGGCCTGGTGGCGGCGCTGCAATATGAAGTGATGCGCGCCGAGGTGCCGGTGGAGCGTCCCGTGCGCTCGTTGGCGATCACCTTTGTCGGTCCGGTGGAGCCTGAAGTGCCGGTGAGCTTCGAGGTCGAGGTGCTGCGCGAGGGCAAGGCGGTCAGCCAAGTGCTGGGCCGCGCGACGCAGAACGGCCAGGTGGTGACCCTGATGCAGGGCAGCTTCGGCGGCTCGCGCACGTCGGAAGTGGCGGTCGACGCTCAGCCGGCGCCGCAGATGAAGCACTGGGACGACTGCCAGGAACTGCCCTACATCAAAGGCGTCACGCCGGAGTTCATGCGCCATCTGGCGATGCGCTGGAGCGTGGGCGGCATGCCGTTCACCGGCAACAAGTCCCGCGACATGGGCGGCTGGGTGCGCTTGCGCGGCGATGTCCCTGAAGAGCCGGTCAACGAATCGCACCTGCTGGCGCTGGTCGATGCCTGGCCGCCTGCGCTGCTGCCGTTCCTGAGCAAGCCGGCGCCGGGCAGCACCCTGACCTGGACGGTGGAGTTCGTGCAGCCGCTGCGGGATTTGACCACGCTGGACTGGTGCAAGTACCTGGCCCAGATCGAGTACGCCGCCGACGGTTACGGCCATGTGGCGGCCAAGCTGTGGAGCGCCAAAGGGGAATTGATTGCGATGAGCCGCCAGACGGTGACGATCTTCGCCTGACTCAATGCCGGCGGTGGCGCTCACGCCAGGCGCGCCACCAGCCGCCGCTGAGGAAGAAGCGCGGGAAGGTCAGGAACTGCTCGACCAACAGGCGCGATACGGCATCCTTGCGGTCACTGAACGGCTCGGACGCTTGCGCCTCCAGGCTGTGGCCGTGGCGCTGCAGGGCCAGCGCCGCCACGATGCCGATCACGCCGATGGCGACGCTCGCCAGGCTCAGGCTGAACACCCCCGACACGATGAGCAGAAACGCGACGATGAACAGCGGCACGGCGATCAGGTGCAGCACCAGGTTGGTCGGGTGCTGATGGTTGTGCGGGTACGCGCGCCATTGCCAGGCGGGAAGGTTGGGGTGACGTTTGCCCATGTCTGCGGCTCCTTGTGCCATGTTCGGTGCATGGCTGAAGGATAGGCCCGGGCCGGGAGGGCGGCGAATCAAGGTTGGCTATTGAAGCGATAGGCGTCATGGCCGGATTCGATGTCGCCCGGACTGACGCCTTCGCGATGATTCCCCTACAGCTTCAGTTGCCCGATGGCCTTGCTGAGTTCGCCGGCCAGGGTCGCCAGCTCGTTGCTGGTGGTCGCCGAATCCACGGTCTGCTGCACGGTGTCTTCGGTCACGTCGCGGATGCTCACCACCGCACGGTTCATCTCTTCGGCCACCTGGCTCTGCTGTTCCGCCGCCACTGCGATCTGCGTGTTGCTCTCGCGCATCTGCGCCACGGCGCCGGTGATTTCCGCCAGCGCTTCGCCGGCTTCCTGGGCCTGCTGCACGCAGTCGTCGGCCTTGTACGAACTCTCCTGCATGAAGTCCACCGCATCGCGGGTGCCGGCCTGCAGCGCCGAGACCATGGTGGTGATCTCGTCGGTGGAGGTCTGCACGCGCTTGGCCAGGTTGCGCACCTCGTCGGCGACCACCGAGAACCCGCGCCCCATCTCGCCGGCCCGGGCCGCTTCGATGGCGGCGTTGAGGGCCAGCAGGTTGGTCTGTTCGGCGATGCTGTGGATCACGCTGACCACGCCGTTGATCTTCTGGCTGTCCTCGGCCAGGCGCTGGATCATTTCCGCGGTCTGCTGCACGCCGCTGGACAGCCCGGCGATCGACTGCTGCACCCGGCTCACCACCTGCTGGCCGCTGCCGGCCAGGCCGTCGGCGGTCTGCGACAGATCGCGGGTGGCGCCGGCGTGCTGGGCGATGTGGTGGACGGTGGCGGTCATCTCATTGATGGCCGTGGCGGCCTGGTCGGTTTCGCTCTGCTGGCCGAGCATGCCGTGGCGCACCTCGTTCATGCTCGACGCCAGGCGCGCCGCGCCGACGTCCAGTTGCCGCGCGGTGTTGGCGACCGTGGTCACCACCCGCTGGTAGCCGGCCTGCATGGCGTTGAAGGCGTTGGCCATTTGGCCGACCTCATCCTTGCACGCCAGCGGCACCCGGGCGCTCAAGTCGCCGGTCTTTTCGACGTGCAGCATCACGTCCTTCAGCGTGTTGAGTTGGCTCAGCAGGAAGCGGATCAGCAGTTGCGAAGCGCCGAGCATCGCCAGCATCAGGATGAACACCGCCACCGCATAGTTGGCGAACCGCTCGCTGAACACCTGGCTCATGCTCGGGCCGTAGGCGATGACCGCGACCTGCTGGCCATCGGGGCGGCCGAACACTTCGGCGCCCATCAGCGGGTTTTCGCCGAACAGCGGCAGATGGTTGATCTCGACCCAGCCGTTGCCGTCGCTGATCTCCAGTAACGGTTGATCGTTGAGGCGAGGGGCTTCGCCGCGTTTGAACGTCAGCACCTGATCGGTCTTGGGCAGCGCTTGCCCGGCCGGCCAGGCCTTGAGCAATTGCGCCTGCGCCTGCGCGCAGGCCTGGGCAGCATGGCTGCGGGACTGCTGTTCCAACTGCACGGCGTACAGCACCAGCAGCAGGGTGGTGACGAAGGCGACCGCGTTGACCGCCCAGAATTTGTATTTCAGCGAGATATTGCTAAGCCAGGCACCCATGGAGGTCTTCTCTGATAGCGGAAACAGTTTTGGCAAGGTGCCAGCATTGTGCCGGTATCGTGGGCGCGGAATCTTGATGTGCATCAAGGCCTGATGCTGTTCGAGCGCTGTAGGCACCCGCCTGCTGGCGATGGCGGCGGGGCAGGGTCAAGGGCGATCGCCGGGGCAGGCTGGCGCCTACAGGGGTGTCAGGGCAGGGTGGGCAGGCCGTAGAACGCCCGGGCGCAGGCGGTGGTGTGGGCCGCCAGGTCAGCCTCGGTTTCGCCGCGGTGCAGGGCGACTTCGCGCAGCACTTCGGTGAGGTAGGCCGGTTCGTTGCGCCCGTTCTTGGGCTTGGGCCGCAGGCTGCGCGGCAGCAGGTACGGCGCATCGCTTTCGAGCATCAGGCGACCGCGCTTGATCTCCTTCACCAGCGGGTGCAGGTGGGTGCCGCGGCGTTCGTCGCAGATCCAGCCGGTGATGCCGATGTGCAGATCCAGGTCGAGGTAGCCGAACAGCGCCTTCTGCTCCCCGGTGAAGCAATGCACCACGGCGGCGGGCAAGCGGTCGCGGAAGTCGCGCAGGATGTCCAGCAGGCGTTGGCTGGCGTCCCGCTCGTGGAGGAACACCGGCAATTGCAGCTCGGCGGCCAGGGCCAGATGCTCTTCGAGCACCTTTTCCTGCTGCGGGCGCGGGGAAAAGTCGCGGTTGAAGTCCAGCCCGCATTCGCCTACGGCCACCACGCCCGGCTCCTTCAGCAGGGCTTGCAGGCGTCTGGCGCTGTCGGCGTTCCAGTCGCTCGCCGAGTGCGGGTGGATGCCGGCGGTGGCGAACAGCCGTTGTCCGCTCTCGTCCAGTTGCCGGCACAGTTCCAGCGCCTGTTCGCTGCCCTCGACGCTGGTGCCGGTCAGCACCAGTTGGCAGACGCCGGCGGCGTAGGCGCGGTCGAGCACGGCCTGGTGTTTGTCGGCGAAACTGGGGTTGGTCAGGTTGACGCCGATGTCGATGAGTTGCATGGTGCTTCCTCGGGCCGAAGGCCGGAAAGCATATCAGAGCCGTAGATTTATAAGAAAAGCCAAGAACTACAACACGTTATGGCTGTCTGTTGAGGCCGCGGGACAGGTTGGGCTGGCAGCAATGCCATCGCTGTGCCAGTCTTTCGCACTTTGCCAGCGCTTCAGGCGCTCTGTTTTCGTCGGTGTTCTTTGCTCGTTTCCGGGTGAAGGCGCCCTGTTCTTTCCGGAGAGTGGATGGTTCGTCCCTCGGTGTTGCTCCTGCTGTGCGGATCGTTGCTGCTGCCGATGACGGCTGCCGCGCGCCTGCCCGGCCCGTTGCAGGCCGTGCCGGCCGCCAAGGTGCGCGACCTGGCCGAGATCCGCGGCAGCCGCGTGCTGCGGGTGCTGGTCAACCAGAGCCGCAACAGCTCCGGCGAAGTGCAGGGCCAGGCCATCGGCGTCGAGTATCACCGCCTGCGCGCCTTCGAGCAGTACCTCAACGGCCACGCCCGTGACGGTCAGGAGATCAGCCTCAAGATCATTCCCAAGGCCAAGGATCAATTGCTCGGCGCGTTGCAGCGGGGCGAGGGCGACCTGGTGGCGCCGGGGGAACTGCTGGACCTGCAGCCCGGCCACGCGGTCGCCAGCAGCGAGCCGATCGCCAGCAACGTGCCGCTGGTGCTGGTGGGCATCAAGGGCGAGCGGCGCTACACCAAGGTCGAGCAACTGGCCGGCAAGACCCTGGCCCTGCCCACCGGCAGCGCGGCGGGGGAGGCGGTCGACCGGCTCAACCAGAAACTGGCGCTGCACAAGCTGGCGCCGATCAAGATCGAATGGGTCGACCCGACCCTGGCGGTCGAGGATGTGCTGGAAATGGTGCAGGGCGGCATCTTCCACCTGACCATCGTCGAGCAGCCCATCGCCGAGCGCTGGGGCAAGATCCTGCCCAAGCTGCGTTTCGACAAGCAGTTGATGATCAGCGAACCGGGTGAGGAATACTGGTTCGTGCGCCGCGACGCGTCGATGCTGCGGGCGAGCATCGACCGATTCCTGACCGGCTACAAGAAGCCGGCCAACGAAGACGCAGCGTTCCTGCGCATCTACCGCCGTCTCTATCAAGTCCACTATCCCTTGGCCAAGGCCGATCGCCAGCGCCTGGAAAGCCTGCGCCCGACCCTGCAGAAGCACGCCGAAGCGCAGAACATGGACTGGCTGAACCTGGCGGCGCTGGCGTTCAAGGAGTCGGCGCTGCAACCCGGCGCGCGGGGCGGCGGCGGGCCCACCGGTCTGATGCAGATCACACCGTCGGCCGCGCAGCGGGTCGGCGTGGGCAATATCCAGAATCTCGATGGGAATGTGCAGGCCGGGGCCAAGTACCTGGCGATGATCCGCCGCAAGTTCTTCAACAGCCCCAAGCTCAACGAGCGCGAGCGCATGGCGTTCACCCTGGCCGCCTACAACATCGGCCCCGAGCGCGTGCAGGGTATGCGGGCCGAGGCGCGGCGACGGGGCCTGAACCCCAACCAGTGGTTCTTCCAGGTCGAGCGCATCGCCATGGAGCAGGTGGGAATGGGGGCCGTCAGCTATGTTAATAGCGTGAACAAGTACTACTTGGCGTTCGACCGGGAGCGCGAGTCGCTGGAGCCCCCGGGACAGAAAGTCGTCTCACGCAAATGATCTAATAAATTGATTGTTATGGCGGAATTTTTGCGCTTTTAACATAAATTTTTCTGATTAATATAGCGGCCAACCACACACACTTTCCCCAAGAAGTTAAGGAACGCAAACATGAGCTCTCTGATCAACAAAGTACTGTTCACCCGCGCCGGCTACGGCCTGACCGTTCTGCGCATCGCCGTCGGCGTGATCTTCGCCGCCCACGGCGCACAGAAACTCTTCGGCCTGTTCGGCGGCTACGGCCTGGCCGGCACCGCACAGTACATGGAAAGCATCGGCCTGACGCCGGGCTACCTGATGGCGACGCTGGCCGGCGGCACCGAGTTCTTCGCCGGCCTGGCCCTGATCATCGGCCTGCTGGTGCGTCCGGCGGCGCTGGGCCTGACCTTCCTGTCGCTGGTGGCGATCTTCACCGTGCACATCGGCAACGGCCTGTTCATGGCCAACAACGGCTACGAGTTCGCCCTGGCTCTGCTCGGCGGCAGCATCGCGGTCCTGATCGAAGGGGCCGGCAAACTGTCGGTGGATCGCGCCATCGCCGGCTGACCGCTCTGGAACACGGCAAAAGGCCCGCATTGCGCGGGCCTTTTTTGTTGCGGCCGATTCTTGACACTCGACAGCCGCGTTCTCTAGGATGCCGCTCATGCGCCGATTTAAACAGCTACTTGCGGGGCGCCAGGTGACTCATCCAGTCGCCGTCAGAAGCCGGTCCGGCTTCGAAATACCGCTAAAGCGCTGGTTCGGTGTTGCCTCTCACCTGCCATGCAGACTTTTGAGGCAGAGACACGACACATGAATGCACTTCGCCCTCCAGCACGTCCCGCGCCGATCACGGCACACATCACCCAGCGCAATCCAAAGATCCTGCTTGGCGGCAAGCATCAGCCGACGCTGCTGCGCTACCTCGATGGCTGGCCACGCCGCAGCGGCGGCCCTGCCGCGTTCCTCATCCAGTTTGTCGAAGACGGCGAGTCGCTGGCGCGTTTTGCCGACGACAGTTTCGATCTGGCGGTGATTCAGGCGCCGGGCCGCGACGAGGCGCCGGAGATGATCCGGCACCTGACCCGTGTGGCACGGCAAGGGCTGATCGCCCGACGTTGAGCCCCCTTCAGGGATACTCGATGGCGACGATGTACACGAACTGCTCGCCGGTCGGCGTCTGCACCCGCACTTCCGCGTCCAGCGCCTTGCCGACGAGGGCTCGGGCCAGGGGCGAGTCGATGCTGATCAGGCCCAGCTTCAGGTCCAGTTCATCGGGCCCGACGATGCGGTAGCGCGACTGCTTGCCGTCTTCGTCCTCGATGGTGACCCAGGCGCCGAAGTAGACCTTGTTCGGGTCGCTGGGCTTTTCGCTGACGACCTTCAGCGCCTCCAGGCGCTTTGTCAGGAACCGCACCCGGCTGTCGATTTCGCGCAGCATCTTTTTGCCGTAGGTGTACTCGGCGTTTTCCGAGCGGTCGCCCTGGGCTGCCGCTTCGCTCACCGCCTGCGTCACCTGCGGGCGGCGCACGTGCCACAGCTCATGGAATTCGGCGCGCATCCGCGCTTCGCCTTCGGGGGTGATCAGGGCGGTGCCGGCGGTGCGGGGAGGGCGGTAACGGCTCATGTCGATGTCTTGTGGTGAAGAGGGCTGGAGTCTATCAACCCTCGCGCAGCACTGTCAGCGGGCTTGAGTTGAGGGCCCTGCGCGTGCCGAACACACCGGCGGCGCCGATCAACGCCGCGCCGATCAGCGGCAGCACCAGCAGCCAGGGGTGCGGGTGCCACGGCAGGTCGAAGGCGTAGCGGTACAGCACCAGGCTCACCACCTCCGAACCGATGGCCGCCAACAGGCCGCTGACCGCGCCGAGCAGGCCGAACTCGATCCGCCGCGCCTTGACCAGCACCTGCCGCTGCGCACCGAGCGCACGCAGCAGCGCGCCCTGGCGGATGCGCTCGTCCAGGGTGGCCTGCAACCCGGAAAACAGCACCGCCATCCCGGCGGCCAGCACGAACAACAGCACATACTCCACCGCCAGGGTGACCTGGGCGAGGATGCTGCGCAGCTGTTCGAGCAGGGCTTCGACCTGCAGGATGGTCACCGCCGGGAAGGCCCGCGACAGTTCGACGATCTGCAGGTCGTGGCCGGGCGCCAGATAGAAGCTGGTCAGGTAGGTCGCCGGCAGGTCCTTCAAGGTGCCGGGCTGGAAGATCATGAAGAAGTTCGGCTGGAAGTTGTCCCAGTTGATCTCCCGCAGGCTGGTGACCCTGGCCTCGCGGTTGACCCCGCCGACGCTGAACGCCATGAGGTCGCCGAGCTTGAGCTTCAGGCTTTCGGCGACCTTGCCCTCCACCGAGACGCCCGGGACACCGTCCGCAGGCTGCCCGCTCCACCAGGCGCCGGCGGTGATCCGGTTGCCCGCCGGCAGGTCGGCGGCCCAGGTCAGGCTCAGGTCGCGCTGGACGGCGCGGTCGCCGGCCGAGTCCTTGCTGACGATCTGCTGCACCGGTTCGCCGTTGATGCTGATCAGCCGCCCCGGCACCACCGGATACAGGGGCGCCGCTTGGGCCGATACGTTGATCAGGTGATCGGCGAAGGCTTGCTTGTCCGCCGGCAGGATGTTCAGGGCGAAGTAGTTGGGTGCGTTCTTCGGCAACTGGTTCTGCCAGGTGTCGAGCAGTTCGCCGCGCAGCAAGGCAATCAGCGCCATGGACAGCAGGATCAGGCCGAAGGCCAGCGCCTGGCCGGCGGCCGCCAGCGGATGGCGCAGCAACTGGCCCAGCCCCAGGCGCCACGGCAGCGGTGCGCGGGCCAGCAGTCGACGCAGGCTCTGCAGCAGCGACAGCAGCAGGCCGCCCAGCACCAAGGCGGCGACCACGCCCCCACCCAGCAGGGCGAAGGTCAGGAGCAGATCCAGGCTCAGGCGCCACATGATCAGGCCGAGCGCACCCAGCGCCGCACCGTAGACCATCCAGGCGCTCGACGGGATCGGCAGCATGTCCCGGCGCAGCACCCGCAGCGGCGGCACGCGGCCCAGCGCGGCGAGCGGCGGCAAGGCGAAACCGGCCAGCGCCACCAGCCCGGTGCCGATCCCG
Organism: Pseudomonas sp. B3(2017); assembly: GCF_002113595.1. NCBI lineage: Bacteria > Pseudomonadati > Pseudomonadota > Gammaproteobacteria > Pseudomonadales > Pseudomonadaceae > Pseudomonas > Pseudomonas sp. B3(2017). The sequence goes on along the minus strand of NZ_NEIU01000016.1, from coordinate 115,612 downwards.
GCCAGGGCCGGCAGCAAGGTGCCCGCCGGCACGTCGGCCGGCAGCAGGTCGTGCAGCAACGCGAACAGGCCCAACTGCGCCAGCCAGCCGAGCAACGCGCCGCCGAGGCTGGCGAGCAGGCCAAGCACCAGCAGCTGCAGGCTGAACAGCACCAGGGTTTCCCGGCGCGACAGGCCGAGGCAGCGCAGCAGGGCGCTGGCGTCGAAGCGGCGGCTGGCGAAGCGGTTCGCCGACAGCGCCACCGCGACGCCCGCCAGCAGCACCGCCACCAGGCTGGCCATGTTCAGGTAGCGCTCGGCCTTGCCCAGCGCGCCGCCGATCTGCCGGTTGCCGTCGCGGGCGTCCTGGATGCGCTGGTTGGCGGCCAGTCCGGGTTTGATCAGTTGCCGGTAAGTCTCCAGCGCCTGGGGCTGGCCGCGCCACAGTTCGCGGTAGCTCACCCGGCTGCCGGGCTGCACCACGCCGGTGGCGGCCAGGTCCTCGAGGTTGATCAGCACCCGCGGCGTCAGGCTGTAGAAATTGCCGGCGCGGTCGGGCTCGTAGGTCAGCACCCGGGTCAGCTTCAGGGTCTTTTGGCCGACATCGATGCTGTCGCCGATCTTCAAGTCAAGTGCCGTCAGCAGGCGCGCCTCGACCCAGGCCTCGCCGGGCAGCGGCTCGCCGCCCGCTTCTTCGGCAGCGAAAGGGGCGGCTGCGCTCTTCAGTTCGCCCCGCAGGGGGTAGGCGCGGTCGACGGCCTTGATGCTCGACAGTTGAATGCCGTTGTCGGTGGCGATGACGCTGGAGAACTCCACCGCTTGCGCGTGGTCCAGGTGCAGTTCGGCGCCGCTGCGGATCTGTTCCGGGCGAGCCGGCGAGCTGCCTTCGAGCACGAGATCCGCGCCGAGGAACTCGGTGGCGCGCAGCATCATCGCGCCGTTGAGGCGCGCACCGAAATAGCCGATGGCGGTGCTGGCCGCCACCGCCACCAGCAAGGCGAAGAACAGTACCCGCAGTTCGCCTGCGCGGGCATCGCGCAGCAATTGACGCAGGGCAAGGCTGAACAGGCGCAGCAGCGGCAGGTGTGCCATCAAGGCTCCAGGGGGGCGACCAGTTCGCCGGCTTCAAGGCGGATCAGGCGCCGGCAGCGATGGGCCAGGCGTTCGTCGTGGGTCACCAGCACCAGGGTGGTGCCGCGCTCCTGGTTCAGTTCGAACAGCAGGTCGCTGATGCGTTGGCCGGTGTGACTGTCGAGGTTGCCGGTGGGTTCGTCGGCGAACAGCACATCCGGCTCGGCGGCGAAGGCCCGGGCGATCGCCACACGCTGTTGTTCGCCGCCGGAGAGCTGGCGCGGCGAGTGGGTCAGGCGCTGGCCGAGGCCGACCCGCTGCAGCAGTTCGGTGGCCCGGCTGCGGGCGTCCTTGCGGCCGTCAAGCTCCAGCGGCAGCATGACGTTCTCCACGGCGTTGAGGCTGTCGAGCAGTTGGAACGACTGAAAGACGAACCCCACGTGCTCGGCGCGGATGCGCGCGCGCTGGTCTTCGTCCAGGTTGCTCAGGCCCTGGCCGGCGAGGGTGACTTCGCCGCTGCTGGGCAGGTCGAGCCCGGCGAGCAGGCCGAGCAGGGTGGACTTGCCGGAGCCGGACGCGCCGACGATGGCCAGGCTGTCGCCCTTGGCCAGTTCCAGGCTGAGCGGGTGCAGGATGGTCAGTTCGCCTTCCGCCCCGGAAACCACTTTGCTAAGGTTCTTCGCGGTGAGAATGCTTGCGCCCATGGAGAATCCGATGCGTGTTTGGTTTTTGAGTGCCGGCCTGGCCGTGATGTGCATGGCCCAGAACGCCGTGGCGGGCACCGTCCTGATCGTCGGCGATAGTATCAGCGCCGCTTTCGGGCTGGATACCCGGTCGGGGTGGGTGTCGTTGCTTGAGCAGCGCCTCAGGCACGAGGGTTTTGACGATAAAGTGATCAACGCCTCCATCAGCGGCGACACCAGCGCAGGTGGCCAGGCGCGCCTGCCGGCGCTGCTTTCGGAGCACAAGCCGGATCTGGTGATCCTTGAGCTCGGGGGCAACGACGGCCTGCGCGGAATGCCTCCGGCGCAATTGCAACAAAATCTTGCTTCGATGATCGACAGCGCCCGTCAGAGCGGTGCGAAGGTGCTGTTGCTCGGCATGCAACTGCCGCCCAATTACGGCAAGCGCTACACCGATGCCTTCGCAAAGGTGTACGGCAACCTGGCCGCGGAAAAAAGCATCCCGCTGGTGCCGTTCTTCCTCGACGGGGTGGGCGGGCATCCTGACCTGATGCAGGCCGACGGCCTGCACCCGGCGGCCGGGGCCCAGGGGCGGTTGCTGGAAAATGTGTGGCCGGCGCTGAAACCGCTGTTGTGAGGCTTTTCTAGCGGCAGGCTTTCGGCTAATGTGGCGCCCCCCTAATTGGAGCCCCCGATGCCGCGCCCTGCCTGGTCCCTGTTTGCCTACCAACTGATCGAGCCTGACGAACAGCTGGATCTGTTCGCCTGCCAGGAAGTGCGGGTGCATCTGGTGGCCCGTCAGCTGGAACTCGGCGGCTCGGTGGACCGGACGCTCTGCGGCGGCCTGTTGCCGGCGCAGCCGCGCTGGTCGAGCGTGGATCGCCGGGTGTTTCAGGACCAGCGCCTGTGTTCCCTGTGCCGGGCGATCCTGGAGTCTCAGAAGCGCGGCACCTCGCCGATCTGGCCCGAACTGCGCTTCGAACTCTAGGTCGCCTGCGGCGAGGACGCTGGCTCCCGCTCGGCGACGAAACCTGCGCAAGTCCACGTGAACGCGATTTCATGGTCGCGCCGGCCGCCGCAGGTCTAGCATCTCCCCGTATTCCGCGGGCGCGGTGTACAATCGCGCTCTTGTACCCTTGTCGATCATGCGAAGGATTCTCCGGATGTTGCCGCGTCTTCCTGCCGTCACCCGCTGCCTGTCTCTTGCCGCCCTGTGCGCGGCTGGCCCCGTTGCCGCACTGGAATTTCCCCTGCCACCGCCCGGTGAGGACATCATCGGCCAGGTGCAGGTGATCAAGGCCAAGTACGAGGACACCTTCGCCGACCTGGGCACCACCTACGACCTGGGCTACTCGGAAATGGTCGCGGCCAACCCGGGCATCGACGCCTGGCTACCGGGCGCCGGCACCGAGGTGATCCTGCCGACCCGCTTCATCCTGCCGCCGGGCCCGCGCGAAGGCATCGTCATCAACCTGGCCGAGTACCGCCTCTACTACTACCCGAAAGGCCGCAACGTGGTGTACACCTTCCCGTTGGGCATCGGCCGCGAGGGCTGGGGATCGCCGATCGCCCATACCACCATCACCGCCAAGACGCCGAACCCGACCTGGACGCCGCCGGCCTCGATCAAGGCCGAACACGCCGCCGACGGCGATCCGCTGCCGAACGTGGTGCCGGCAGGCCCCGACAACCCGTTGGGCCCGTTCAAGTTCACCCTCGGCACACCGGGCTACCTGATCCACGGTTCGAACAAGAAGTTCGGCATCGGCATGCGCACCAGCCACGGCTGCTTCCGCATGTTCAACAACAACGTGCTGGAAATGGCCGGCATGGTGCCGGTCGGCACGTCCGTGCGGATTATCAACGACCCGTACAAGTTCGGCCGCAGCGGCGGCAAGGTCTACCTCGAGGCGCACACGCCGCTGGACGACAAGGGCAACCCGTCGGTGGTCGACAAGCACACGGCGGTGATCAACGCGATGCTCAAGCGTGAGGACATCACCAACAACCTGCGCATGAACTGGGACGTGGTGCGTGACGTGGTGGCGGCCGAAGACGGCCTGCCAGTCGAGATTGCCGTGCCGAACACCTCGGCGCCGATGGTCTCCAGCGCCCCGATCGACCTTCAGCAGTAGCCCTGATGACGAAACCCGCCGGCGCGTGACGCGCCGGCGGGTTTTTTGTTGCCTGCAGAAAGCGGCGGGCACAAAAAAGCCGACCCAAAAATGGGTCGGCTTGATAACAATCCCGAAGGACTATTACTTGCGGCTAGCTTTTTCCAGCATGCGCAGAGCACGCTCGTTAGCTTCGTCAGCAGTCTGTTGTGCTTTTTGAGCAGCAGCCAGAGCTTCATCAGCTTTGCGGTAAGCTTCGTCTGCACGAGCTTGGGCGCGAGCAGCTGCGTCTTCAGTAGCGGTCAGACGTGCTTCGGTTTCTTTCGATGCGCTGCTGCAACCGGTAGCCAGAACTGCGGCCAGAGCCAGAGCAGAGAATTTCAGAACGTTGTTCATCGTGTTCCCCTTCAAGGACTTTCAATTAAGTGGCTGTCTCCTCCGATTGAGGAAATAGCCGGCGTACATACTACCCGTTACTTGTAGTAAGTAAACTGACGTAGTGCAAGAAGCAAAAAAAATTGTAGGCGCTGATTCTTTTTCGAGCAACTTTTAACTGGTCTGTATAAAAAATGTCCAGCTGTAAGCCCCGTGATGAGCGAGTCAATGAGAAAAAGTTCCCGTTAGGCAATGCTGTTTTGCCGTCGTTGGCCAATGTCCGTCTATATGGATTCGTCCACACTTTCATTGCGATTTTGTGCGGTGCTTCGCCTATCTTTGGCCGTGTAGAGGTGACTTAAAAAGACGGGGCTCGTCTTACGTCTCAACATCCGGCAATGTTCAGGCGTGCGGAGCGGGGGCAAGCGTCGCCCGCACCGCGCCCGGCGTCCACCGGAGCCGCCGTCGCCGGCGTGCATGTTGACGAGTGTGCCTTGAGCATTTGGCCCATTGGTGCCTACTATTCGTCACGTGCCAGGTTGCGCGAGATCGGTGCGGCTCTTCTCGGTGTCCATCAGGCACGGGGTGGCGTAGATGTTCCTTCGCCGGGAAAACATCGGTAAGGTAGGGGTCATATTCAAAGACCCGCGAGGAGTAGTGATGAGCGAGGCGTTGTCCATCCACCATGACCAGGCTGGTCATCAGTTCGAGACCAATGTGGACGGTCATCGTGCCTACCTGACCTATATGGATCTGGGGAAACAGACCCTGGACATCTACCGCACCTTCGTGCCCAACGCCTTGCGTGGCCGAGGCATCGCGGCGGCACTGACCGAACGGGCGCTGCAGTACGCCGACGAAATGGGCTACACGGTGATTCCTTCGTGCTCCTACGTCGAGCGCTACATGGAGCGCCATCAGAAGCGCACCGCCAAGATCTGAACGTCATCCATAAAAAAACGCCGGGCTCAGCCCGGCGTTTTTTTATGCCCGCGATAAAGCTGTCAGGTGCGCTGACGCTTGGGCAGCACGTCCTTGAGTTTGGCGTGCATGCTGCGCAGGGTGTTTTCGGTGGCGGTCCAGTCGATGCAGGCGTCGGTGATCGACACGCCGTACTGCAGGTCGGCGAGGTCTTTCGGGATCGCCTGGCAACCCCAGTTCAGGTGGCTTTCGACCATCAGGCCGATGATCGACTGGTTGCCTTCCAGGATCTGGTTGGCGACGTTCTCCATCACCAGCGGTTGCAGCGCCGGATCCTTGTTGGAGTTGGCGTGGCTGCAGTCGACCATGATGTTCGGCTTGATCTTCGCCTTGGTCAGCGCCTGTTCGCACAGTGCGACGCTGACCGAATCGTAGTTCGGCTTGCCGTTGCCGCCGCGCAGCACCACGTGACCGTAGGCGTTGCCCTTGGTGGTGACGATCGACACGCCGCCTTCCTGGTTGATGCCCAGGAAACGGTGCGGGCTGGAGACCGACTGCAAGGCGTTGATCGCCACGGTCAGGCCGCCGTCGGTGCCGTTCTTGAAGCCGACGGCCGAGGACAGGCCGGAAGCCATTTCGCGGTGGGTCTGGGATTCGGTGGTGCGCGCGCCGATGGCCGACCAGCTGATCAGGTCCTGCAGGTACTGCGGGGAGATCGGGTCGAGGGCTTCGGTGGCGGTCGGCAGGCCTTTCTCGGCCAGGTCCAGCAGCAGTTGGCGACCGATGTGCAGGCCGTCCTGGATCTTGAACGAGTCGTCCAGGTAAGGGTCGTTGATCAGGCCTTTCCAGCCGACGGTGGTGCGTGGCTTCTCGAAGTACACGCGCATGACCAGGTACAGCGTGTCGGAGACTTCCGCCGCCAGCACCTTCAGGCGCTCGGCGTATTCGTGGGCGGCCTTGACGTCATGGATCGAGCACGGGCCGATCACGACGAACAGGCGGTGGTCGGTGCCGTCCAGGATGTTGCGGATGACTTCGCGACCCTTGGTGACGGTGCGCAGGGCAGCGTCGCTCAGGGGGATATCGCGCTTGAGCTGATCGGGAGTGATCAGGGTCTCGTTGGAGGCGACGTTAAGGTCGTTGATCGGTAAATCAGCCATCGTTTACTCGTCAGGTCACGGGTGCCGTCCGCCAGCGATCCCCGCGCGGCGGAGCACAGCGGAATTGAGCGCGTCGGGGAGCGGAACCTTAGCGCGTTAGGCGCCTGCTCGACAATGGGAAAGTAACTGTTCAGGGGGGCTTTCGCGCCGGGGCGACGGGGCCCCGGAAGCCGTTCAATCCAGAACGGGGTGGGCAAAGGCCTTGCGGACGGTGTCGTGGGAGAACTCGTCGGCGTGCTGCGCGACCCATTGCAGCGCCAGCGCCTGGATGTCCTGCAGGTCGTCGTGGGCCTCGTTGAGGCGGCAGTAGCGTTCGATCTGGCACACTTGCTCGCCCATCCGCGCGCTGAACAGCGTCTGTTCGTCCGTGAAGGCGATGCCCACCAGATAGCCCTTCTTGCGCCGCAGGCACCAGGCGACGTAGCCCGGATAGCAGATGTCGGCGTTGAGGGTCGGCATGCGCACCTGCAGCGCCGTGCCGTGGCGCCATGCACGATGGTAATTGCAAGCGATGCCGCCGAGGCTGATAGTGTTCAGCCGTTGCCGCGAAATGCATTCAGGTGTGAGCAACGTCAGTTCAACGGGCACATCGTCCGGATGAGGAATGAAACGTCCCATGAGCACAGACTCCCTGTGTCGGCCATTTGACATTGTTTCCCCCAGTATAGTGGTCGAATCGCAACTGACCGATTTCGACGCCGACCAACGGCTGCTGGCGATGAGCGGCGTTTCCCTGGTGATCTTCACCAGCGCGGGCTGTGCCTCGTGCCGGTATGCCCGCCAGACGCTGCCGACGCTGAAGCTTGCGGTCGATCGCTTGTGCTGGATCGACGCCGGCGACAACGGCGGGCTCGTCGAGCGTTATCAGGTCTTTCATTTGCCGGCGCTGTTTGTGGTGCGCGACGGCGAGTTCTTTGGTGCTGTGCACACGCGCCTGAGCGCCGGCGAGCTGAATGCCGCCGTGGCCGGGGCGCTGGAGCGAATTGCAGAGGAGTTGCCATGACGGGGGCAGTGAACAACAGGCCGGCGGTGGGGATCATCGGTACCGGCGCGATCGGCGGGTTCTACGGATTGATGCTGGCGAGGGCCGGGTTCGATGTGCACTTTCTGTTGCGCAGCGAGTTCAGCGCCGTGGCCGAGCGCGGCTTGCGGGTGGACAGTGCGGTGCACGGCGCGCTGACGCTCGACCCGGTGCAGGCCTACGCAAAAGCCGACGACATGCCGCCGTGCGACTGGCTGCTGGTCGGGGCCAAGACCACCGGCACCGCCGACCTGGCGCCGGCGATCGTGCGGGCGGCGAAGCCCGGCGCCAAGGTGCTGTTGCTGCAGAACGGCCTGGACGTCGAGGACAGCCTGCGGGCGTTGCTGCCCGATTCGCTGCACCTGCTCGGCGGCCTGTGCCTGATCTGCGTCCACCGCGAGGGGCCGGGGCAGATCACCCATCAGGCGCTGGGGGCGGTGAACGTCGGCTACCACAGCGGCCCGGCGCCGGACGGCGCGGCGCGGATGGCGATCGTCGAGGAGGGCGCCGGGCTGTTCCGCGCCGCCGGCATCGACTCCCAGGCGATGCCCGACCTGCAGCAGGCACGCTGGCAGAAGCTGGTCTGGAACATTCCCTACAACGGTCTGTCCGTGCTGCTGGGGGCGAGCACCACCCCATTGATGGCCGACGCCGACAGCCGCGCGCTGATCCAGGCGCTGATGGCCGAAGTGGTGCAGGGCGCCAAGGCCTGCGGCCATGACATGCCGCCGGGCTATGCCGACTATCTGTTCATGATGACCGAGAAAATGCCGGACTATTGGCCGAGCATGCATCATGATTTCCTGCACAAGCGGCCGCTGGAACTGGAGGCGATCTACGCCCGGCCATTGGCGGCGGCCAAGGCGGCGGGGTGCGAGCTGCCGCGGATCGAGGCGTTGCACCGAACCTTGGGGTTCATCGACCGACGCAACAGGTGAGAGCGTTTTTCATGCACGGCGAGGGAAGGCATGGCAAAGAACATCGATGACAAACTGGTGCTGGCGATTTCGTCCCGCGCCCTGTTCGACCTGAGCGAAAGCCACAAGGTCTATGAGTCGAGCGGCGTCGAAGCCTACCGGCAATACCAGATCGAGCATGAGGACGAGATCCTCGCGCCGGGCGATGCCTTCCCGCTGGTCGAAAAGCTGCTGAGCCTCAACGCCCGTCTCGGGCGGGCGCGGGTCGAGGTGATCCTGGTGTCGCGCAACAGCGCCGACACCGGCCTTCGGGTGTTCAACTCGATCGGCCATTACGGCCTGGCGATTTCCCGGGCCGCGTTCGTCGGCGGGCGCAGCCCTTATCCGTACCTGAAGGCGTTCGGCTGCGACCTGTTTCTCTCCACCCACGCCGAGGACGTGCGGGCTGCGCTGGACGCAGGGTTCGCCGCGGCGACCATCCTGTCCGGCGGCGCCGGCCGTGCGGCCAGCGACGAACTGCGCATCGCCTTCGACGGTGACGCGGTGCTGTTTTCCGACGAGTCGGAGCGCATCTATCAGTCCGGAGGGCTGGAGGCGTTTCAGGCCAAGGAGCGCGAGTCGGCGCGCGAGCCGCTGCGCGGAGGGCCGTTCAAGGGGTTTCTGGCGGCGCTCAACGTGCTGCAGCGTGAGTTCCCGGAGGACGATTGCCCGATCCGCACCGCGCTGGTGACGGCCCGTTCGGCGCCGGCCCACGAGCGGGTGATCCGCACCCTGCGCGAGTGGGACATCCGCCTGGACGAGTCGCTGTTCCTCGGCGGTCTGACCAAGGCGGCGTTCCTCGAAGCGTTTGCCGCCGACGTGTTCTTCGACGACCAGGCCGGGCACTGCGAACTGGCGCGGGAAGTGGTCGCCACCGGTCACGTGCCCCATGGCGTGAGCAACGAACCTTCGCTCTGAAGCCCGCGTGGCACAAGACGTTGCACCGCCCGCCGCTGTCGCCAAGGCACTGCTAAGCTGAATCAAATCTCCGCCATGTCGGCACGCTGGGAGGTCACATGATTCGTGCGATGCTGTATGCCACTGACCTCGGTCTGTACGCACCGTTAGTGATGCAGCACGCCTTGGCGCTGGCGCGGACGTTCGACGCCGACCTGTATGTGGTGCACGCGGTGGAACCCATGGGGCTGTTCGCCGAATCGGTGCTGCAGAGCTATCTCGACGAGCAGGCGCTGAACGAATTCCACAGCCAAGGGCTGAAGACGGTCATCGCCAACATCGAGCAGCGGGTGCTCGACAGTTTCCGCGAAGAGCTTGGGGACGAAGGGGAGCAAGACCTGCAGCGGATCCGGGCCGTGCGGGTGCTGCAAGGGGATCCGTCCCAGGTGATTCTCGAACAGGTGCAGAAACTCTCGGTCGATTTGCTGATCGTAGGAAGTCACAGCCACGGGGTGGGGGCGGAAACGCCGTTGGGGCGCACGGCGGCCCGGGTGCTGCAATTGTCCAAGGTGCCGGTTTATCTGGTGCCGCTGGTGGAGCGTCGGCGTCGGGAGGATCGCTGAAGCGGAATAATGGCGTTTTGATGAAATAGTTCTAGATTTATTCTTCAAACCATTCATATAGTTATATATCGTCGCTGATGCCCGTGGCGTCTACCTGCTTTGAGGGATTCATATGAAGCTTCAACAATTGCGCTACATCTGGGAAGTGGCGCACCACGACCTCAACGTTTCCGCTACCGCCCAAAGCCTCTACACCTCGCAACCGGGCATCAGTAAACAGATCCGACTGCTGGAAGACGAACTCGGCGTCGAAGTGTTCGCCCGCAGCGGCAAGCACCTGACCCGCGTCACCCCGGCCGGCGAACGCATCATCACCACCGCCGGCGAGATCCTGCGCAAGGTCGAGAGCATCAAGCAGATCGCCCAGGAATTCTCCAACGAGAAGAAAGGCACCCTGTCGATCGCCACCACCCACACCCAGGCCCGTTATGCGCTGCCGCCGGTGATCAGCAATTTCATCAAGCAATACCCGGACGTGGCGCTGCACATGCACCAGGGTTCGCCGATGCAGATCGCCGAAATGGCCGCCGACGGCACCGTGGACTTCGCCATCGCCACCGAAGCGCTGGAGCTGTTCGGCGATCTGGTGATGATGCCGTGCTACCGCTGGAACCGTTGCGTGGTCGTGCCCCAGGGCCACCCGCTGACCAAGCTGCCGAAGCTGACCCTCGAGGCGCTGGCCGAATACCCGATCGTGACCTACGTGTTCGGTTTCACCGGCCGCTCCAAGCTCGACGAAGCCTTCAGCCACCGCGGCCTGACGCCGAAAGTGGTGTTCACCGCCGCCGACGCCGACGTGATCAAGACCTACGTGCGCCTGGGTTTGGGCGTGGGCATCGTGGCGAAAATGGCCGTCGACACCACGCTCGACAAAGACCTGGTGGTGCTCGACGCCAGCGAACTGTTCGAGTCCAGCGTGACCAAGATCGGTTTCCGCCGCGGCACCTTCCTGCGCGGCTTCATGTGCGACTTCATCGAAAAATTCGCGCCGCACCTGACCCGCGAAGTGATGGCCAAGGCCATCCAGTGCCACAACAAGCAGGAACTGGAAGAGCTGTTCGACGGCGTCGAACTGCCCGTCCATTAAGTAAGCGTCTCCCTTCTAGAGCACCTCGGTGACAGCGAACTGTTGCCGGGTGCCCGCCACCAGCACCTCCACCTCATCGCCTTCGAACCTGCCCAGCAGACCTTTGCCCAGCGGCGAGCGCGGGCTGATGACGGTGACTGGCTGACCCACCACATCGACCTTCAGGCCTGCCGCATCCGGCGCCAGGAACAGCCATTGCTCGCGCCCGCGTTCGTCCTCGAGGCCGAGCAGCGCACCCACCTCGATGCCCCGGCTGTCGTCGTAGGCGCGCAGGATCAGGTTCTGGCACAGCGCCAGCGACTGGCGGATTTCCTCGACGCGCCTGGCCTGCCCGGCGGCCAGGTACGACGCCTCCAGCCCAAGGGTGTCGTACTTGTTCTCGGCGATGTTCTCTTCGTGGGTCGCGGCCTCGTAAGCGGTTTGCGCCGCGCGCTCGGCGATGTCGAGGTCGCTGCGCAGCTTGTCGAGGATCAGTTGGTGGACGGTGTGTTTGTTCATGGTCAATCGCAGAACTGCAGCACGTTGGCGCGGCTCTTTTCGCTCGGGGCCGTCTGATCCTGCTGCAGCCAGAACTGGCATTTGGGATTGGACAGGTTGCGGGTGCTGTTGCGGGCCTGATCCAGGCGCACTTGCTGTTCGTTCTTGCGCAGGTTCTCTTCGTACTGCTCGAACATCCGGTTCTGCGGCTCCGGTTGCGGCTGCGGCTGGGCGACGGCCGGCGGCTTGCCCATTTGCTGAACCGCCTCGGTCACCGGGGCCAGCTGATGGCTGAAGAGCCGGGAGGCGAGCCACCAGGTCAGGGCGATGGCAAGAAAACCCAGCCACAGGCCGAGGGCGATGCTGCCGGTCAATTGCAGCGCACTAAGCTGAACGGGCAAAGGGCGACGCGGGGCGGGACGGTAGGGCATGACAGCCTCCTGGCGGACGAGAGCGGGCGAGCACCGATTGTCGCACGAAGATTCGTCGGCGTCGGCTCTTCTCCGAGGGCTCGTTTGCGCGGACAATCGGCGCTTTTGCCAACGGGAGCTTCTGATGGCGGCAACGAACACCCGCTGGGACATCTTTTGCACCGTGGTCGACAACTACGGCGACATCGGCGTGACCTGGCGCCTGGCCCGGCAACTGGTGGCCGAGCACGGCGTGGCGGTGCGCCTGTGGGTCGATGACCTGCGGGCGTTCGAGCGTCTCTGCCCGGAAATCGACCCAAGCCTCGCGCAGCAGCGGCAGCAGGGGGTCGAGGTGCTGCACTGGCCGCAGGCGTGGGTCGGGGCGGAGGCGGCCGATGTGGTCATCGCGGCGTTCGCCTGTCAGTTGCCTGGCCCGTACATGGATGCCATGGCCGAACGGGAACAACCGCCGCTGTGGATGAACCTCGACTACCTCAGCGCCGAAGACTGGGTGGTCGGGTGCCACGGACTGCCGTCGGTGAAGTACCGGTCGGTGCAGAAGTTTTTCTTCTTTCCGGGGTTCCAGCCAGGCACCGGTGGGCTGTTGCGTGAGCAGGGGCTGATCGAACGGCGTGAGGCGTTTCAGCAAGATCCCGCAGCCCAGCGAACATTCCTGCAGGAACTGGGGATTGATCCGGCGCCCGGCTCAGAGCTCATTTCACTGTTCGCCTATGAGAACGCCGGCCTGGCCAGTTGGCTCGATGTGCTGGCCGCCGATGCCCGGCCGACCCACTTGCTGGTGCCGGAGGGCCGGATCCTGGGCGACGTCGCCCGCTGGCTCGGGGTGGACGCGCTGACGGCGGGCGCCTTGCAGGTGCGTGGGTCGCTGACCGTGCAGGTCATCCCGTTCGTGCGTCAGGATCAATACGACCGCTTGCTCTGGTGCTGCGATTTCAATGCGGTGCGCGGGGAGGACTCGTTCGTCCGGGCGCAGTGGGCGGGGCGGCCGATGCTGTGGCACATTTACCAGCAGGAAGAAGACATCCACCTGGACAAGCTCGACGCGTTCCTGGCGCTCTACACCCAAGGCCTTTCGTCGGCTGCGGCTGAGGCGACAAGCGGTCTATGGCGGGCATGGAGCGCCGGACTCCCCATCGGACAGCACTGGCTCGCGGCCCGCAAACACTGGACGGAACTGCAGCGGCACGCCCAATCCTGGTCTCTGGAACAGGCCTTGCAGGCCGATCTTGCCACGGCGCTGGTACAGTTTTACCGAAATTGGCTATGATACGCGGCCTAGATTTTTGTACATCCCATCCAAATTCGGATATTCGCAATGAAAACTGGTAAAGAACTCAAACCCGGTACCGTGCTCCGTATCGACAACGATCCTTGGCTGGTTCAGAAAACTGAATTCACCAAGTCGGGCCGTAACAGCGCGATCATGAAGACCAAGCTGAAGAACCTGCTGACCGGTTACAAGACCGAAACCGTTTACGGTGCGGACGACAAACTGGACGACGTGATCCTGGACCGCAAAGAAGCCACCCTGTCCTTCATCAGCGGTGACTCCTACACGTTCATGGACACCACCGACTACACCATGTACGAGCTGAACGCCGAAGACATCGAAAGCGTGCTGCCGTACATCGAAGAAGGCATGGAAGACGTCTGCGAAGCCGTGTTCTTCGAAGGCCGTCTGGTATCGGTAGAACTGCCGACCACCATCAGCCGTCAGGTCGTCTACACCGAGAACGCCGCTCGCGGCGACACCTCGGGCAAGGTGATGAAGCCTGCCAAACTGAAGAACGGCACCGAGATCCAGGTTGCTGACTTCATCGAAATCGACGAGTGGATCGATATCGACACCCGCGACAACTCCTTCAAGGGTCGCAGCAAGAAGTAATTCTGCTGTCGTGTCGCACAAAAAAACCCGACCATCGAGTCGGGTTTTTTTGTGCCCTGCGGGAGCGGGACTGTTCCTACAGCTTCACTTCAAGTGTTGCTTGAGTTCCTGCGAAGCCTGAAGCATCGCCGAACGCACCGCCGGCACCTGGCTGACCACGTTGAGCAAACCGTAGTCGTGGATCAGACCGTTGTAGCGCACGGCCGTCACCGGCACACCGGCCTCGTCCAGTTTGCGGGCGTAGGCCTCGCCTTCGTCACGCAGCACGTCGGCGCTGGCGGTCTGCACCAACGCAGGCGGCAGGCCTTTGAGTTGCGCGGTAGTGGCCCGCAGCGGCGAGGCGTAGATCTCGTTGCGCTGCTTGGCGTCGGTGGTGTAGTTGTCCCAGAACCACTTCATCATGTTGCGGGTGAGGAAGTGCCCCTCGGCGTACTGGCTGTAGGAACCGGTGTCGAAGCTGGCGTCGGTCACCGGCCACAGCAGCGCCTGGAAGCGGATGGCCGGAGTGCCCTTGTCCTTGGCCATCAGCGCGACCACGGCCGCCATGTTGCCGCCGACGCTGTTGCCGGCCACGGCCAGGCGCTTGCCGTCGACGTTGATCTCTTTCCCGTGCTCGGCCACCCATTTCGTGGCGGCGTAGGCCTGGTTGATCGCCACCGGGTAATGCGCTTCCGGCGAAGGGGTGTAGTTGACGAACACCGCCGCCGCACCCGAACCGGCCACCAGGTCGCGCACCAGGCGTTCGTGGGTCGGGAAGTCCCCCAATACCCAGCCGCCGCCGTGGAAGAACATGAACACCGGCAGCTCACCCTTGACCCCGGCCGGGCGGACGATGGTCAGGCTCAGCGGCTGGCCGTCGACCTGGATGGTCTTCTGGCTGACATCGGCCGCCGGCAGCGTCAGCTTGACGCCGGCCTGGGCGCCCACCAGCACGGCGCGGGCCTCTTTCGGCGTCATCTGTTCCATCGGCTTGCCGTTGCCGGCGTTCAGCGCATCGAGGAACGCCTGGGTGTTGTGTTCGACATCACCGGCGAACGCGCTGTGGACGGACAGGGCGAGAAGGGTGCCGGTCAAGACTTTGCTCAAAGCGTTCATGTTCATTTCCTGTGTTCGGGCCTTGGGTGTCGAGGGTTACACGGTGACGTGCAGGCGAACGTCGACGTTGCCGCGGGTGGCGTTGGAGTACGGGCAGACCTGGTGGGCCGCGTCGACCAGGCTTTGCGCGTCGGCCTGTTCCAGGCCCGGCAGGCTGATGTGCAGGTCGATGTCCAGACCGAACCCGCCTGGGATCTGGCCGATGCCGACATGGGCGGTGATCGAGGCGTTGTCCGGGATCTTGCGTTTGGTCTGGCCGGCGACGAATTTCAGGGCGCCGATGAAGCACGCCGAGTAGCCGGCGGCGAACAGTTGCTCAGGGTTGGTGGCCGCGCCGCCGGCACCGCCGAGTTCTTTCGGGGTGGCCAGCTTGACGTCGAGGATGTTGTCGCTGGAGATCGCACGACCGTCACGGCCGCCGGTGGAGGTTGCGATTGCGGTGTAGAGAGTTTGCATGGTGTGAGCCTCTTGAGGTGTGTTTGCCGCGCTAATTGTTTGCGCGTTAAGTAAGTGCGAGATGAATGTATCGCTCTAATATTTAGCGCGCAAGATAAATTTTTCGAAAAAGCTGGCGCGAGCAACGGAAATACACCGCTTATGTGGCGTAAGTTTTTGATGTGAAAGGATTTTTATGGCTAGACAGGAGGCAAAAATATTTTGCGTAGGCAGGTGACACGCAGCCCCTGTAGGAGCGAGCCTGCTCGCGATGGCGGTGGTTCAGTCACGCAAAGGCTGAATGTCCAACCGCTATCGCGAGCAGGCTCGCTCCTACAGGGGGAAGGGGGGATTCAGCTCAGGCTGTCTTGCAGGTGGCTGCGCAGCGCCTGCAGTTCGGCCTGCAGGTGCTGCAGGCGCTCCAGCGAAAAGCCGCTGGCGCCGAGGATGCACTGCGGAATGGTGCGGGCCTGCTCGTGGAGGGCGCGGCCCTGCTCGGTCAGTTCGACGATCACCACCCGTTCGTCTTCCCGGCTGCGGGTGCGGCTGAGCAGGCCTTCGCCTTCCAGGCGCTTGAGCAGCGGGGTCAGCGAGCCCGGATCGGTCAGCAGGCGTGCGCTGATTTCCCCGACGGTCAAGCCGTCCTTTTCCCACAGCACCATCATCGCCAGGTATTGCGGGTAGGTCAGGCCGAGCGCTTGCAGCAAAGGCTTGTAGACCTTGGTCATCATCAGCGAAGTGGAATGCAGGGCGAAGCAGGCCTGGTTGTCCAGCAGCAGGTCTTCGCAGAGGTCGGTGTTGCGGTCGGTGTTCATGTCAAAGCCTTGATCGGTAATCGGATGAATCTAGCGCCCGAACCTTTAATGCGCCACACAATTCTGGCCGGGCGCGGCATCGGTCAGTGCCGGCCCAGCTCCCGTTGCAGCGCCAGATCCCAGGGCGGCACCGGGCTGAAGCGGGTCTTGAGGTACTCCAGCAACAGGCGGCTGCGTGAGCTGGCCTGCTGTGCCAGACGCAAGGCATAGATGACGGCGGGTTCCGGTTTGGGCAGACCGTGTTCGCAGAACAGCGGCAGCAGCTCGCCGCGCAGCAGGTATTCGCTGGCCAGCCAGGTCGGCAGGTGGGCGATGCCGAGGCCGGCCAGGGCGCCGCACACCAGTGCCTCGGCGTTGTTGGCGCTCATGCGGATCCGGCCCGGCCGGTGCAGCTGCATTTTCCCCTCGTGTTCGAAGCGCCAGGCGAAGGGCGGGGCGAGGCCGTCCCAGTCCAGGCCGTCATGGTCGCTCAGTTGCGCGGGGTCGGCCGGCATGCCCCGGCGTTTCAGGTAGTCGGGGCTGGCGCAGGCGATGCGCATCATGCTCGCCAGAGGCGTGGCGACCAGCCGGGTGTCGGCCAGTTGCCCGGCGCGCAGCACCAGATCGACCTTGCCCAGGTTCGAGCCGTGCATGTCGACGAAACTGTCGATCAGGTGCAACTGAACGTCCAGGCCCGGGTACAGCACCAGGAAATCGGCGATCACCGGCGCCAGGTGCCGGCGGCCGAACGCCGCCGGGGCATCGACCCGGATCAGGCCTTCCGGCGCGCTGCTCAGGGACACGGCCTCGGCCCGGGCCAGGCGCAGTTCGGCGACGATCCGCCGCGCCCGCTCGGCGAACGCCAGCCCGGCCGGCGTGGCGCGCACGGCGTGGGTGCTACGGATGAACAGTTGGCTGCCCACCGCCGATTCCAGGCTGTCGATGCGCCGCGCCACGGCCGAAGGTGTCAGCGGATGACGCCGGGACGCTGCCGAAAAGCTGCCGCTTTCCAGCACGTCGAGGAACAGGCCGAGCTGTTCGGTCAATTGATTGGGGTTCATGAAAGGTCGTTGCCTTTGCGAATTTGGCACAGCCATTGTGCGTTGCTGTGCGTTTCCGAGCCAGCACCGACTGCGTAGGATGACCCCCATGACGTAAGAGGAGTACTGCTGTGATCGAGTTTCTGCTGTACCTGCTGTTTGGCGCCGCCCTCGGCACACTGGGCGGCGTGTTCGGGATCGGTGGCGGCCTGATCGCCATTCCTTTGCTCGGCGCCTGGTTCGGGCTCGATCAGCAATTGGCCCAAGGCACGGCCCTGGTGATGGTGGTGCCCAACGTGATGCTGGCGCTGTGGCGCTATCACCAGCGCAACCGCATCGAACTGCATCACGCGCTGCCGCTGGCGGTGATGGGATTCTGCTTTGCCTGGATCGGATCGGTCTGGGCGGTGCGGATCGACGCGCAGACCATGCGCATCGGTTTTGTGGCGTTCCTGGTGGCGCTGTCGGCCTACAACGTGTTGCGCATGTTCGGCGGCAAAGCGGCGGCGACATCTGAGATGCGTTATTCATGGCCATGGCTGGGCGTGCTCGGCGCGGCCTCCGGCACCATGGGCGGCCTGTTCGGCGTGGGCGGGGCGGTGGTGGCGACGCCGGTGCTGACCAGCCTGTTCGGCACCACCCAGGTGGTCGCCCAGGGCCTGTCGCTGGCGTTGGCGCTGCCCAGCACCGGGGTCACGCTGGTGACCTACGCGGTGCACCGGGAAGTGGACTGGATGATCGGCCTGCCGCTGGCGGCGGGCGGGTTGTTGAGCATCAGCTGGGGCGTGCGCATCGCCCACGCGATGCCGGAAAAGCTGCTGCGCGGGCTGTTCTGCGGTTTCCTGGTACTGAGCGCGGTGATGCTCGCCCTTAAAGTTTGAAGCCTTCGACGATATGCTCGGCCAGGCACTCGGTGATCGGCGACGGGTTGTTGAGGTTGCGGATCAGCATGATGCTGGCCTCCGGCAGCAGCGGCAGGTCTTCGTCGGCGCCGAGGATGCGCATGTCCGGGGTGATCAGGCTTTCCAACTGCGCGGTGATGGCCAGCCCCGCGCTCACCACCGCCATCAGCGCCGACAGGCTGGTGCTGTTGTAGGCGATGCGGTATTCGCGGCCCATGGCGTCCAGCGCGTTGCAGGCCCAGAGGCGGCAGAAACAGTCGCTGTTGAACATCGCCAGCGGCAGGGGTGTCTGTTCGTGGGCGCTGAAGTTCTGCGCTTCAGCCCAGACGAAGCGTTCCTTGCGCAGCAACTGGCCGATCTCGCTGCCTGGCTCGCGGGTGACGATCGACAGGTCGAGGTCGGTGCGCTGCAGCAACTGCTTGGTCGATTCGCAGTGCACCTCGATCTGGATCAGCGGATAGAACTGGGCGAAGCGCGACAGGATCCCCGGCAGGAAACGCATCACGTAGTCATCCGGAGTGCCGATGCGCACGGTGCCGACCATGTGCGGCTCGCGCAGGGTGTTGAACACTTCGCTGTGCAGCTTGAGGATGCGCCGGGCGTAGCCCAGCAGCACCTGGCCCTCGGCGGTCAGGCGCACCTGGCGGCCGTCGCGCTCGAACAGCTGGCGCTGCAGCACGTCTTCCTCCAGGCGCTTCATCTGCATGCTCACCGCCGACTGGGTGCGGTTGACCATTTCGCCGGCGCGGGTGAAGCCGCCCTGATCGGCAATCGCGACGAAGGTGCGCAGGACATCGGTATCGATACTGGGGTAGGCGGACATTCATCAATCTCCGAGATGCATGCCATCAGAAACATTCGTTGGATTGATCGTAGACCCGGGGCGAGACTGAAGCCATCCCTAAAGGAGGGCAACACGATGAAAGGTCAAAGCGAATATGTAACTGACGAAAAAGTGTCCGGCCATCTCGTTTCCGATCTGCTGCACAAGTTCAGCCGCTGGTACGAGCTGCACCGCGAGCGCGAGCTGCTCGCCGGCCTGAGCGACGAAGCGCTGAAGGACATCGGCGTCAGCCGTGCCGATGTCGAGCATGAAGCGGTGCGGCCGTTCTGGGACGACCCGATGCACAAATGATGACGGTGACTCGGGGGACGCTACACAAACCACTTTCAGGTGAGGTAGGTTGCGAGCAGACAAGGAGACGTTCATGCCCGCGACACTGTCCTTTTCCCTCAAACAGGCTCGACGCTTGGCGCTGGCCGCCCAAGGATTCCACGGGCGCCAGCCGCCGGCCGTCAAGGCGCAGCACCTCAACCGGCTGATCGAACGGCTGGGCCTGCTGCAGATCGATTCCGTCAACGCGGTGGTGCGTTCGCACTACTTGCCGCTGTTTTCCCGCCTCGGTTCCTATTCCGCCGATTTGCTCGACCAGGCCGCCTGGAGTTCGGGGCGTCGCCGTACGCTGTTCGAATACTGGGGGCATGAAGCCTCGTTGCTGCCGCTGTCGATGTACCCGTTGATGGGCTGGCGCATGCAGCGGGCCCGGCGCGGCGAGGACATCTATCAGCAGTTGGCGCGCTTCGGGCGTGAACAGCAGGACACGATCCGACGGGTGTTGGCCTCGGTTCAAGAGCAGGGCGCCCTGGGGGCGGGCAGCCTGTCGACCCGCCAGGAAAAGGCCGGCCCTTGGTGGGACTGGAGCGCCGAAAAGCACGCGCTGGAGTGGCTGTTCGCGGCGGGTGAAGTCACCGTCGCCGGCCGGCGTGGCTTCGAGCGCCTGTATGACTTGCCGGAGCGGGTGATTCCGGGGTCGGTGCTGCAGCAGCCGCTGCCGGATGAAGCCGAGGCGCAACGGGGCTTGCTGCTGCACGCCGCCCAGGCGCTGGGGGTCGCGACGGAGAAGGACTTGCGCGATTACTTCCGTCTGAATCCGGGGGACGCCCGACCGCGCCTGGCGGAACTGGTCGAGGCCGGACAACTGCTCACCTGCGCAGTCGAGGGCTGGCGGCAAACCGCCTATTGCCTGCCCGAGCCCAGGATCCCGCGCAAGGTCGGCGCCGCTGCGTTGCTGTCGCCGTTCGATTCGTTGATCTGGGAACGCAGCCGCACCGAGCGCCTGTTCGGTTTCCGCTATCGGCTGGAGATCTACACGCCGCCGCACAAGCGGGTCTATGGCTACTACGTGTTGCCGTTCCTGCACGACGAGCGGATCGCGGCGCGTGTGGACTTGCGGGCGGAGCGGGCGCAGGGGCAGTTGGCGGTGCATGCGGTGCACGAAGAGGAAAGCGGTCTGGATGAGGCGGGGATGCAGGCCTTGGCGCTGAACCTGAAGGCGCTGGCGGGTTGGCTGGGGCTTGAGCGGGTGCAGCTCAATTGCCGGCGGGAGAGTGCCGGCAGGTTGCGGCAGGCATTGGCACAGGTTGAAGGTGCTTGAGCCGACGCCATCGCCAGCAGACCGGCTCCCACATGAGGTGTGCGCGCGACACAGAACCCCTGTAGGGGCCAGCTTGTTGGCGATCGGAGCGATTCGCCCTTACCGGCGCACCTGCTTCAGCGTCTCGGCGATCAGGAACGCCAGCTCCAGCGACTGGTCGGCATTCATCCGCGGATCGCAATGCGTGTGGTAGCGGTCCGACAGCCCGTCCTCGGTGATCGGCCGCGCGCCGCCGATGCATTCGGTCACGTTCTGCCCGGTCATCTCGATGTGGATGCCGCCGGCGTAGCTGCCTTCGGCCTGATGCACCTGGAAGAACTGTTTCACCTCGCCGAGGATCTGCGCGAAGTCGCGGGTCTTGTAGCCGCTGCTGGCCTTGATCGTGTTGCCGTGCATCGGGTCGGAGCTCCACAGCACCTGCTTGCCCTCACGCTGGACGGCGCGGATCAGCGCCGGCAGGTGGTCGCCGACCTTGTTCGCGCCCATGCGGGCGATCAGGTTCAGGCGGCCCGGATCGTTGTCCGGGTTGAGCACGTCGATCAGGCGGATCAGGTCGTTCGGATCCATGCTCGGGCCGACCTTGACCCCGATCGGGTTGTTCACCCCGCGCAGGAACTCGACGTGGGCACCGTCGAGCTGACGGGTGCGGTCGCCGATCCACAGCATGTGCGCCGAGCAGTCGTAATAGTCGTTGGTCAGGCTGTCGCGGCGCACGAAGGCTTCTTCGTAGTTCAGCAGCAGCGCCTCGTGGGCGGTGAAGAAACTGGTTTCGCGCAGTTGCGGCGAACTGTCCATGCCGCAGGCGCGCATGAAGGCCAGGGTCTCGTCGATGCGGTCGGCCAGGTGGCTGTACTTTTCGGTCAGCGCCGAATTGGCGATGAAGTCCAGGTTCCACTTGTGCACCTGGTGCAAGTCGGCGAAGCCGCCCTGGGCGAACGCGCGCAGCAGGTTGAGGGTCGCGGTGGACTGGTGATAGGACTGCAGCAGGCGCTCGGGATCCGGCACACGGCTGGCGGCGTCGAAGCCGATGCCATTGACGATGTCGCCGCGGTAGGCCGGCAGGGTCACGCCGTCGATAGTCTCGTCGTTGGCCGAGCGGGGCTTGGCGAACTGGCCGGCCATGCGCCCGACCTTCACCACCGGGCAGCCGGCGGCGAAGGTCATGACCACCGCCATCTGCAACAGCACCTTGAAGGTGTCGCGGATCTTCGCCGCCGAGAACTCGGCGAAGCTTTCGGCGCAGTCGCCGCCCTGGAGCAGGAACGCCCGGCCCTGGGTGACCTCGGCGAACTGGCGGCGCAATTCGCGGGCCTCGCCGGCGAACACCAGCGGCGGATAGCTGGCCAGGGTCTGCTCGACCTGGCGCAGGTGCGCGGCGTCGGGGTAGCGGGGTTGTTGCTGGATCGGCAGGGCGCGCCAGCTGTCAGGGCTCCAGGGTTGGCTCATCACGGTCTCTAGGGGTCTACGCACGGACGCCCATGGTAGCAGCAATTAGTGCGTGACCTGCTCCTGCCGATTGGCCGACAATCGCCGCTTTGCCACGGCGCCGCACGGGTGCCATCGCGTCACCGCGCCCGGTGACCGTCAGGAGATGAAATGACTGAGGAGCGCGTCGAGCGGTTGCTCGCCGAAGTGCAGGACGAGTTTGGCGTGATCCGCGTGCTGGAAGTGGCCGATTACCGCTTTCTGGAGTTCGGCGACGCCATCGAGCAGAGCTGCGTGTTCACCGCCGACCCGAGCTGGCTGGAGTACGACTACACCCGGGCGATGCTGATCGGCGCCTTGTGCCACGAGCAGCCGGAGAGTGCGCTGTTTCTGGGGCTGGGCGCGGGGACGCTGACCCAGGCCTGCCTGAAGTTCTTGCCGCTGGAAGACGTCGAGGCCATCGAGTTGCGCCCGGACGTGCCGCGCCTGGCCATCGAATACCTGGGGCTGGACGACGATCCGCGCCTGTACATCCGCGTGGGCGATGCCCTTGAACTGTTGCCGACCGCAGAGCCGGCGGATCTGATCTTCGTCGACCTGTACACCGACGTGGGCCCCGGCGCCGGGCACCTGGCCTGGAATTTCCTCGGCGACTGCCAGAAGCGCCTGAATCCCGGCGGCTGGCTGGTGATCAACCAGTGGGCCACCGATGACGGCAAGCCGTTGGGCGCGGCGTTGCTGCGCGGCCTCTATCACCGGCATTACTGGGAACTGCCGGTGAAGGAGGGCAACGTGATCCTGATCGTCCCGGCGGACCTTGAGCAGGAACTGGACTTGCCGGCGCTGACCGCACGGGCCGAAGCGCTGTTGCCGAGGCTGGGTTATTCGCTGCAGTCGTTGATCAACGCGATTCGTCCGGCGACCTAGCCCTGCGGGATGCCGCGGTCCCTTCACGGGCAGGCTGGCCCCGGCCGTGAAACGCGATCCCCTGTGGGAGCCAGCCTGCTGGCGATGACGGATCTACAGGCGCCGCGTTATCAGACCCCTCTGAAGACCCCGGCCCGCCGCTCCACCAAAGACCGCACGCCTTCCCGTGCATCCTCGCTGGCCAGCAGTTTCTTCACCAGCGGCGGCAATCCTTGGGCCGCCGCCGTCTCGCCTTCATAACGGGCCTGGCGCGCCGACATCAGCGTCGCCTGCACCCCTAAAGGCGCCTGGCGGGCAATCCGCTCGGCCAGTTCGACGGCCCGGGGCAACAAGTCTTCGCTGGCCATGACTTCCTGCACCAGCCCCAGGCGCAACGCCTCATGGGCATCGAACTCGTCGCCGGTCAGCAGCCAGCGCATCGCGTTGCCCCAGCCGGCCACCTGATGAAAGCGCAACGTCGCACCGCCGAACGGAAAGATCCCGCGCTGGACTTCCATCTGGGCGAACCGGGTGTTGCTCGCGCACAGATTGATGTCGGCGGCGAGCATCAACTCGATGCCGATGGTCAGGCAGTAGCCTTGGGCCGCGACGATCACCGGTTTGCTGACCCTGGGGCCGGCGAACACGCCCCACGGGTCGCAACCGCCGCTGGGCACCTGCCAGCCTTGGGCGAGGGTGGCACTGGCGTTGACCAGGTCGAGCCCGGCGGTGAAATGCTCGCCGTGACCGAACACCACTGCGACCCTGGCGTCGCTGTCGGCCTCGAATTCGCCATAGGCCAGGCTCAGGTCATTGAGCAGGTCCAGGTCGAAGGCATTGCGCTTGGCGGCGCGGTCCAGGCCGATCAGGTACACATGTCCGAGTCGTTCACGGCTGACGCGACCGGCGGCGGGCTGATTCATGGGGATTTCCTCGGACGGGAAAATGAGGGGCAGCGACCACGTGCCGCAGGTAGATGAATCGTTTAAGCGTCATCGCCCGCAGGGCCGGGCCTTTGGAAAAATAGACCTTCGCCGGATTATCCGCAAAACCCCGTTACATCGCGGTGACAAACCTGTCGGGCCGACAAAAAAAGCTCCACTTTTGGGCAAATTCCGGTATAGTGCGCGCCGGCCTTTAACAGGGCCTCGTCCAGGTAGCGCATTCCCGAAGTCAGATTCGGTTGCTCGTCCGCATTGCGGGCTCTTCCTGACGACTCTTTTTTCCATCCATTCGTTTTCGCAAATCCCCGCCGACAAAGCTGCCAGGGCGACTCTTGAGTCTCAACACGGCATGTGCAGCTTTGGAGCATGGGTCTTTGCGGATGCACTTTGAGGCAGACCCATGACCCAGGAAATCGGCGGCTTCGCCGCTCTTGAACTTCATCCCAATATTGTCGCTGCAGTAGTCGCCACCGGCTATGAAGAGCCTTCGGCCATTCAGCAGCAGTCGATCCCGATCATCCTCGCCGGTCACGATATGATTGGCCAGGCGCAAACCGGCACCGGCAAGACCGCTGCCTTTGCCCTGCCTATCCTGCACCGCATCGATCCGTCCAAGCGCGAGCCGCAAGCTCTGATCCTGGCCCCAACCCGCGAGTTGGCGCTGCAAGTAGCAACCGCTTTCGAAACCTACGCCAAGCAAATGCCGGGCGTGACTGTTGTGGCCGTCTACGGCGGTGCGCCGATGGGCCCGCAACTGAAAGCCATCCGGAACGGCGCACAAATCGTTGTCGCCACCCCGGGCCGTCTGTGCGACCACCTGCGTCGCGACGAAAAAGTCCTCGCCACCGTGAACCACCTGGTTCTCGACGAAGCGGACGAAATGCTCAAACTGGGCTTCATGGACGACCTCGAAGTCATCTTCAAGGCCATGCCTGAATCCCGCCAGACCGTACTGTTCTCGGCCACCTTGCCGCAGTCGATCCGTGCGATCGCCGAGCGTCACCTCAAGGATCCGAAGCACGTCAAGATCCAGAGCAAGACCCAGACCGTCACCGCGATCGAGCAGGCCCACCTGCTGGTTCACGCCGACCAGAAGACTTCCGCCGTTCTCAGCCTGCTGGAAGTGGAAGACTTCGACGCCCTGATCATGTTCGTGCGCACCAAGCAAGCGACCCTGGATCTGGCCAGCGCCCTCGACGCCAAAGGCTACAAGGCCGCGGCGCTGAACGGCGACATCGCCCAGAACCAACGTGAGCGCGTGATCGACTCGCTCAAGGACGGCCGCCTGGACATCGTCGTCGCCACCGACGTCGCCGCCCGTGGCCTGGACGTGCCGCGCATCACCCACGTGTTCAACGTGGACATGCCGTACGATCCGGAATCCTACGTGCACCGTATCGGCCGTACCGGCCGTGCCGGTCGCGAAGGCCGGGCGCTGCTGCTGGTGACGCCGCGCGAGCGCCGCATGCTGCAGGTGATCGAGCGTGTGACCGGCCAGAAAGTGGCCGAAGTGCGCCTGCCGGACGCCCCGGCGATTCTCGATGCCCGCATCAAGAAGCTGACCAACAGCCTGGCGCCGCTGGTGGCCGATGCCGAAGCGACTCACGGCGATCTGCTGGATCGTCTGACCGCCGACATCGGTTGCAGCCCGCGTGCCCTCGCTGCCGCCCTGCTGCGCAAGGCCACCAACGGTCAGGCGCTGAACCTGGCAGCCATCGAGAAGGAGCGTCCGCTGGTGCCGAACAGCGCACCGCGCGGCGAGCGCCCTGACCGTGGCGAGCGTCCGGACCGCGGTGACCGCGAGCGCCGTGCGCCGATGCCGCTGGGCGAAGGCCGTGCCCGTTGCCGTACCGCGCTGGGCGCGCGTGACGGTATCGCGGCCAAGAACCTGCTGGGTGCCATCCTCAACGAAGGTGGCCTGGCACGTGACGCCATCGGTCGCATCCAGGTGCGTGACAGCTTCAGCCTCGTCGAGCTGCCGGAAGAAGGCCTGGATCGTCTCCTGGCCAAGCTGAAGGACACTCGCGTTGCAGGCAAGCAGCTGAAACTGCGTCGCTACCGCGAAGATTGATCGGCCTGCGGGCTGATTGATCGAGCGAAAAAAATCCCCGACCGGTTCGGGGATTTTTTTTTGCCTGCGGTTCGGGTCTGCGTGCACCCCGAACCTCTGTAGGCGCGAGCCTGCTCGCGAAGGGCGGTCAGTCGAAGCGGTAGATGTCCATGCCCAGTGCGCCCATGGTGAAGCCCTGATGGGCAACGCTGAACTTGCCTGCGGCGCCACGGGCGAAGTACAGCGGCAGCAGGTGTTCGTCGCTGGGGTGGCTGCGCACCGCATTCGGTGCTTGCCGGCGGTAGTCGTGCAGCGCGGTCTCGTCGTCCGCCACCAGTCGGTCGATCATCCAGTCGCGGAAGTCACGGGCCCAGGGTTCGACGCTGTCCGGGCCGGCATGCCAGTCCAGTTCGCGCAGGTTGTGGGTAATGCTGCCGGAGCCGATCAGCAGGATGCCTTCTGCGCGCAGGCCGGCCAGCGCCTGGCCGACCCGGGTCTGCAGCGCCGGGCCGCCGCGGGTGGGCAACGACACCTGCACGATCGGTATGTCGGCCTGCGGATACATCAGCGACAGCGGCACCCACACGCCATGGTCGAACGGACGTTGCGGGTCAAGGCGGGCGGGCAGGCCGTTGGCGGTCAGCCGTTCGGCGACTTCGCCGGCCAGTTGCGGATGGCCCGGTGCCGGGTACTGCACCTCGAACAGGGCACGGGGGAAGCCGCCGAAGTCATGCCAGGTCTCTGGCTGCGGGTGGCTGCCGACCAGCAGTTCATGGCTTTCCCAATGGGCGGAAACGATGACGATGGCCTTGGGCCGAGGCATATCGGCGGCCAGTCGCGCGAGGGCGGGGCCGCTGGCACCGGGCTCGAGCGCGAGCATGGGCGAGCCGTGCGAAATGAACAGGCTTGGAAACATGAAGGGGTTCCTGAGCGTTAAGATGGGCTCATCTTCATTCAGATCATTGATCTAAATCTAATATAAGTTTTAACGCGTTTTTATCGATTTTTTGGGAGTGATCCATGCAGCCCGAGTTTTGGCACAAGAAGTGGGAATCCAATCAGATCGGTTTTCATCTGTCGCAGGTGAACCCGTATCTGCAGCGGCATTGGCCGGGTTTGCCCGTGCCGCAGCAGGCGCGTGTGCTGGTGCCCTTGTGCGGCAAGAGCCTCGACTTGCTGTGGCTGGCCGGGCGCGGTCACCGGGTCTTGGGCGTGGAGTTGTCGCAGAAGGCCGTCGAGGACTTTTTCGGCGAGCAGCGGTTGCAGCCCCAGGTCAGCGAGGAGGGCGCCTTCAAGGTCTACCGGGCCGGTGCGATTGAGTTGATGTGCGGGGACTTCTTTGCCTTGACGGCGGAGGACGTGGCGGACTGCGCCGCGCTGTATGACCGGGCGGCGCTGATTGCCTTGCCTGCGCCGATGCGTGAACGCTATGCGGCGCATCTGCAGGTCATTCTGCCTACGGACCTGCATGGGTTGCTGATCACGCTGGATTACGACCAGGCGCAGATGCCCGGGCCGCCGTTTGCGGTGGCGGACGCTGAAGTGCAGCGCCTTTTGGGTGCCGCGTGGCAGGTGCGGATGCTGGAGGAGCAGGACGTGCTGGGGGACAGCTGGAAGTTTGTGCAGGCCGGGGTGACGCGGCTTGAGGAGCGGGTGTATCGGGTTTCCGGTCTTTCGATTTCTTGAGGGAATCGGGGGATCCGGTCTGTGCTTGCGCCTCTGTGGGAGCCAGCCTGCTGGCGATGGCGGCCTTACAGCCTGCGAGCCTTTATCTGTCGACCAGAAAGCATGTGAAAGCGGACAGGCCCAGGGCCGCGGCTCGACGAGGAAACCGGTTCGGTCACGCCAATGAACCGTATCAAAAAAAAGGCCCGCATCGCTGCGGGCCTTTCTGTTGTTGCGTGGAAATCAACCGCGACGGCGCAGGGCGTCGATGCGTTCTTCCAGCGGCGGGTGGCTCATGAACATGCGGGCCAGGCCCTGCTTGATGCCGCCGTTGATGCCGAACGCGTTCAGGGTGTCGGGCATGTGCACCGGCAGGCCCTGTTCGGCGCGCAGGCGTTGCAGGGCGCCGATCATCGCGCTGGTGCCGGCCAGGCGTGCGCCGGCTTCGTCGGCACGGTATTCGCGCTTGCGCGAGAACCACATCACGATCGCGCTGGCCAGGATGCCCAGCACCAGTTCGGCGAAGATGGTCGCCACGTAGTAGGCGATGCCCTGGCCTTCTTCGTTCTTGAAGATGACCTTGTCGACGAAGTTGCCGATGATCCGGGCGAAGAACATCACGAAGGTGTTCACCACGCCCTGGATCAGCGCCAGGGTGACCATGTCGCCATTGGCGACGTGGCCGATCTCGTGGGCCAGCACGGCCTTCACTTCATCGGGCGAAAAGCGCTCCAGCAGGCCCTGGCTGACGGCCACCAGTGCGTCGTTCTTGTTCCAGCCGGTGGCGAAGGCGTTGGCCTCGTAGGCCGGGAAGATCCCGACTTCGGGCATCTTGATCCCGGCTTCCCGGGACAGTTGCTCGACGGTTTGCAGCAGCCATTGCTCGTGCCGGGTGCGCGGCTGGCTGATGATCTGGGTGCCGGTGCTCATCTTCGCCATCCACTTGGAGATGAACAGCGAGAACAGGGAGCCGGCGAAACCAAAGACGGCACAGAAGACCAGCAGCTGATTGAGGTTGAGGTCAACCCCGTTGGCCGCCATGAACCCGTTGAAGCCGAACAGGCTCAGGGTGATGCTGGCTATCAGCACGACCGCCAGGTTAGTGGCCAAGAACAGCAGGATGCGCATCATGGTTGTAGAAATCTCCTCAAGCTAAAGATGTAGCGTACTGCGGGGTATATAAGGTGCGGCACCTGGCGATTCAACCGGGTGACTATTTCAAACTGTGTCCTACAGCGGATTCCGTGACGTTCGCCGCGTTTTCCGTCATCCGTCGGCACCGGGGCGTCGGACGACGGCCACCCGCCGACGCGGCACCGGCCGTGTATGGCCGGTGCGCATCGCAAGTCTAGAAGCTGTTTCGGGGCGGGTGACGCAGAAGTGTTGCTGAATCCGTCAGTGCGCAACGTTCGGCGCGTTGCGCAGCGGACCGCCGGTCACTGGCGGTAGGATTTGAGGAAGTTGCCGATCCGGCCGATGGCCATGTCCAGGTCATCGACCCGCGGCAAGGTGACGACGCGGAAGTGGTCAGGCCACGGCCAGTTGAACGCCGTGCCTTGCACCACCAGCAGCTTTTCGGACAGCAGCAGGTCGAGGACGAACTTCTCGTCGTTGTGGATCGGGCAGACCTTCGGGTCGATCTTGGGGAACGCGTAGAGCGCGCCCATCGGCTTGACGCAGCTGACGCCCGGAATGTCGTTGAGCAGTTCCCAGGTGCGGTTGCGCTGCTCCAGCAGGCGGCCTTGCGGCAGCACCAGGTCGTTGATGCTCTGGTAGCCGCCCAGGGCGGTCTGGATGGCGTGCTGGCTCGGCACGTTGGCGCACAGGCGCATGTTGGCCAGCATGTCGATGCCTTCGATGTAGCTGTGAGCGTTGTGTTTCGGCCCGGAAATGGCGATCCAGCCGGAGCGGAAACCGGCCACGCGGTACGACTTGGACAGACCGTTGAAGGTCAGGCACAAAAGGTCCGGCGCCAGCGAAGCGGTGCAGATGTGCACGGCGTCGTCGTAGAGGATCTTGTCGTAGATCTCGTCGGAGAACACCACCAGGTTGTGCTGACGGGCCAGTTCGAGCATGCCCAGCAGCACTTCCTTCGAATACACCGCGCCGGTGGGGTTGTTCGGGTTGATGATCACCATCGCCTTGGTGTTCGGGGTGATCTTGGCCTTGATGTCGGCCAGGTCCGGGAACCAGTCGGCGCCCTCGTCGCACAGGTAATGCACCGCGTTGCCGCCGGCCAGGCTCACGGCGGCGGTCCACAGCGGGTAGTCCGGCGCCGGCACCAGCACTTCGTCGCCGTTGTTGAGCAGCGCCTGCAGCGACATCACGATGAGCTCGGACACGCCGTTGCCCAGGTAGATGTCTTCGATGCCGACGCCTTCGACCTGCTTCTGCTGGTAGTACTGCATGACGGCCTTGCGCGCGCTGAACAGGCCTTTGGAGTCGCTGTAGCCCTGGGCGGTCGGCAGGTTGCGGATCACATCCTGGAGGATTTCGTCCGGCGCTTCGAAACCAAAGGGCGCCGGGTTGCCGATGTTCAGCTTGAGGATGCGGTGGCCTTCCTCTTCCAGGCGTTTGGCGTGCTTGAGCACCGGGCCGCGAATGTCGTAGCAGACGTTGGCGAGCTTGTTCGATTTGCTGAACTGCATGGCGATGTGATCCCGAAAATGAACGATCCAGGCGGCGGGTGGACAACCGGGCTGGGATTCCTGCGTCTTCGCACAGGAAGGCATTCTGGGCGGCGGTTTCCGGAATTCGTTTGAATGCGCAGGAACCCGCTGCCAGACTGGCGTGTGACGAGGCGCAATCATACGTGCCGCCCGATCCGTGGAAAAGGTACAGATCGGGCTTTTTCAGCCGCTGAGGTGTGATGATGGAAAAGATCGAAAAAACCCTGGAGGAATGGCGTGCGATGCTCGATCCCGAGCAGTTCAACGTGTGCCGGCTGAGCGCCACCGAGCGCCCGTTCTCCGGCAAGTACAACGCCACCAAGACCGATGGCGTCTACCATTGCGTGTGCTGCAACGAGCCGCTGTTCGACTCGGACACCAAGTTCGACTCCGGTTGCGGCTGGCCGAGTTTCTACGCGCCGATCGGCGAAAGCGCCATGATCGAGATCCGCGACCTGAGCCACGGCATGATCCGCACCGAAGTGAAGTGCGCCCGGTGCGACGCGCATCTGGGCCATGTGTTCCCCGACGGCCCGCCGCCCACCGGGCTGCGTTACTGCATCAACTCGGTGTGCCTGGATCTGGTGCCGCGCGGGTAGGTGTCGCCGGCGATCCACGGGTCGCCGTTCGGTAAATTAAATTGCACGCAATTTAATTGGTCGCTATTTTTACGGCTCCTTAACTTCCAAGAGTGCGCACCATGAGCGACAGCCTGCTGAACATCCCGTGCACCACCATCAAGGGCGAGCAGAAGACCCTCGCCGATTTCGCCGGCAAGGCGGTGCTGGTGGTGAACACCGCCAGCAAGTGCGGGTTCACCCCGCAGTACAAAGGGCTGGAGGAACTCTGGCAGAGCTACAGGGATCGCGGCCTGGTGGTGCTGGGGTTCCCGTGCAACCAGTTCGGCAAGCAGGAACCGGGCAACGAAGGCGCGATCAGCGAGTTCTGCGAGCTGAACTACGGCGTCAGTTTCCCGCTGTTCAAGAAGATCGACGTCAACGGCGCCGCTGCGCACCCGTTGTTCGTGCAGCTCAAGAAGCGTGCGCCGGGGGTGCTGGGCTCCCAAGGCATCAAATGGAACTTCACCAAGTTCCTGATCGGCAAGGACGGCAGCCTGGTCAAGCGCTTCGCCCCGGCCACCAAGCCGCAGGACCTGCGCCGCGAGATCGAAGACCTGCTCAAATGACCGACTTGCCCGCCGACGCGCTGAAGCTCGACACCCAGTTGTGCTTCAAGCTGTACGCCGCCTCCCGGGCGGTGATCCGCGCCTACCGGCCGATGCTCGATGAGCTCGGCCTGACCTACCCGCAGTACCTGGTGATGCTGGTGCTGTGGGAGTGGCAGGACGAGGCGCCCGAACAGCCGACCGTCAAGGCGCTGGGCGAGCGCCTGGCGCTGGACTCCGGCACGCTGACCCCGCTGCTCAAGCGTCTGGAGCAATTGGAGTGGGTGCAGCGCCGGCGTTCGGCACGGGACGAGCGCGAGGTGCACCTGAGCCTGACGCCGTCCGGACAGGCGCTGCGCGAGCAGGTCGGGCCGCTCAAGGCGCGGTTGCTGTGCGACAGCGGGGTCGACCTGGACCGGCTCGGCGAACTGCGCGACGGCCTCGACCGACTGCTGGGCCTGATCAAAGCGGCGTCATAGTCGGTATCCACTGGTCCAGCAGCGCCGCCAGCTCCTCGCGGCGGAACGGTTTGGCCAGATAGTCGCTCATCCCCGCCGCCCGGCAGCGCTCGCGCTCCTCGGACATGGCGTTGGCGGTCAGGGCCACGATCGGCAGATGGGGCCAGCGACCGCTGCGGCGGATCTGCCGGCTCGCCTCGTAGCCGTCCATCACCGGCATGTTGCAGTCCATCAGCACCAGGTCGAAGGCGTCGTTCTCCAGTTGATCCAGCGCCTCGGCGCCATGGGCGGCCACCACGACATCGCAGCCGAGCTTGCCGAGCATGCCTTTGGCCACCAATTGGTTGACCGGATTGTCCTCCACCAGCAGCACGCGGCCGCGTCGCTGGGTCGGCAGGGTCTCCAGGCGGGCCTCGTCGAGGGTGGCGACGTTCGGCTGCAGGATCCGCCGCAGGGTCTGGTACAGCGCATTGCGGGCCAACGGACGGCCCTGCTGCTGCAGCGGCGCAAGGGCGGCGGCCTCTTCCGAAGGCATGAAGCTGCCGTAGGCGGTCACCAGCAGGATCGGGGCTTTGAGAGTAGGGCGCAGGCCGAACAGGCATTCCGGACAGTCCGTGATCAGCACGTCCGGCGAGAGGCCCAGCAGCGAATCCTCGATCGAGCGCCGCTCGTACGCCAGGCCCCAGGTCGGCAGCAGGTTGTTCAGCAGCTCCGCCAGACCGCTGCTGGCGGCCGTGATGGCGAGCACCTTGCCGTGCAGCGGCGCCGGCGCCACGGCGCGGGTGTGGCAGGGCAGCGGCAGTTCGGCGCAGAACTGGCTGCCGAAACCGACTTCGGAACTGATCGTCAGGCGGCCCTGCATGGCTTCGCACAGGTTGTGCGTGAGCGCCAGGCCCAGACCGGTGCCGCCGAACTGCCGGGTGATGCCGGCGCCGGCCTGGGTGAACGGCTGGAAGATCTTCACCTGGGCTTCCCGGGCGATGCCGATGCCGGTGTCGCAGACTTCGATGCGCACGCCGTCCTTGTGGGTGGTCAGGCGCACATCGACCCGGCCGAAGCGGGTGAACTTGAGGGCGTTGGACAGCAGGTTGCTGACGATCTGCCGTACCCGGGTCGGGTCGCCCAGCACCAGCGCGGGGAAGTGCGGGTCGATCAGGCAGGTCAGCTCGACGCTCGGCGCCGCGTTCTGCGACAGCAGGTTGGCGGTGTCCTCGATCAGCGAGCCGAGGTCGAACGGGATGTTCTCCAGCTCCAGTTGGCCGGCGTCGAACTTCGACAGGTCGAGGATATCGTTGAGCAGTTCCACCAGCACCTTGCCCGAGTCGTGGGCGATCGACAGCTGTTGTTGCTGTTCGGCGCTCAGGGGGCCGTCGAGGGACAGGGCGATCATGCCCAGCAGGCCGTTGAGCGGCGTGCGGATCTCATGGCTCATGTTGGCGAGGAACGCCGAGCGCGCTTCGGCCATGTCCAGCGCCGTGCTGCGGGCCACTTCCAGCTCCTGGTTGGACTGGCTGAGCCGGCTGTTGATCGCCTTGAGCTCGGCGGTGCGGGCCGAGACGATGTCTTCCAACTGGGCGAGGTAGTCGGTCAGGCGGTTCTCCGCGTTGCGTCGCTGCTGGATCTCCGTGGCGATGTTCTCGAACTGCTGGTTGGCGACCTCGACCAGCACGCCGATCTCGTCGTTGCCGTGCCCGTTCGGGCATTCGAGCGGCTTGGGTTGGGCGCTGCGCGGATCGCGGCCGCTGAGCTCGCGGATCACCCGCACCAGCGGTTTGGTCAGCATCACGTAGAACAGCGCCAAGAGGATGCCGGTCAGGATCAGGCTGCGGGCGAAGCCGTTGAGCAGGGTGACTTCGGCCCGGCGCAGGAAGCGGCTGCCGAACGCGTAGGTGTCCACTTCCAGGCTCAGGGTGCCGAGGGACTCGTTGGGCAAGTGGTCGAGGTAGAGACGGTCCTCGAAGCGGCGCTTGGCGCCGAACAGGAAGTCGCTGACCATCCGGTAGCCGCTCTGGAACTCCGGGCGCTTGACGCTGGCCAGCACGTTGGCGTTGTTGTCGGTCAACTGCGCGGAGATGATGGCCGGCGAGCGCAGCAGGCCGAGGGTGAGCTCCTGGGCCAGTTCGGCGTCGATGTTGTAGGCGATGCGCGACGCCGGGTTGTGGCTGATTTCCAGCAGCGACAGGATTTCCCGGTTGATGGAGGCGTCTTCGCTGGCATAATCGATGCCGATCTGCAGCAGGCTGAGCAGCGTGCCCAGAATGAACCCGACCAGCACGGTGAGCCTGGCTTGCTTGTATGACAGCCGGTGGGTGAATTTGATATCCATGGGGTGTTGAATCACTTCCGTTTCCCTTCGCTGCTCAAGCATAGTCGATCATGTATGGATACCGGGGTTCCCGAATCGCCTTGTGACAAGGTCAGGAGCGGGGGTCGAACGTGGTAGGACGCGCATCGCTGCATCGTCATCATCTCTGTGAACGAGCCCGAGGAAAAGACGTGGATTCCCGATTGAATGCCTTTCTTGAGCGTGCCGAGTCGGTTCTGGCGCGGATCGAGCCGCTGTTGCCGGCGCCGCGCCCCGTCATCGACTGGAGCGCCTGCCTGGCGGCACGCTGGCAACGCGACGGCCGCAGCGGCTTTCTGCTGCCGCTGGAGGTCAGCCTCGACATGCGCCTGTCCGACCTGATCGGGGTCGAGCGGCAACTGGAGCAACTGGGGCAGAACACCCGCCAGTTCCTCGACGGCATGCCCGCCAACCATGCACTGCTGTGGGGTTCGCGCGGCACCGGCAAGTCGTCCCTGGTGCGGGCGCTGTTGGCCGAGCATGCCGGCGCCGGGCTGCGGCTGATCGAGATCGAGCGCGATCACCTGGCGGACCTGCCGCGGGTGGTGGAGCAGATCGCCAAACTGCCGCAGCGCTTCGTGCTGTTCTGCGATGACCTGTCGTTCGAGGCCGGCGAAGGCGACTACCGGGTGCTCAAGAGCGTGCTGGACGGCTCCCTGGAGCAGGCGCCGGACAACGTGCTGCTGTACGCCACCTCCAACCGTCGCCATCTGGTGCCGGAAAAGGAAAGCGACAACGAAAACTGGAAGCGCGTCGAAGGCGAACTGCACCCCAGCGAAGCGGTGGAGGACAAGATCGCCCTGTCGGACCGTTTCGGCCTGTGGCTGTCGTTCTACCCGTTCACCCAGGAACATTTCCTCAACGTCGTCGAGCACTGGATCGGCCAGCTGGCCGCCAAGGCCGGGCTGGCCTGGCAGCGCGACGAAGCCCTGGACATCCTCGCCGTGCGCTGGGCCACCGGCCGCGGCAACCGCAACGGACGTTGCGCGTACCAATTCGCCCGTTACTGGGTGGGACTGAAATTGTTGGAGCACAAGGCATGATTGATTTGAAGCAGAGCGGCCAGGGTCTTGAAGGCTACGGCCTGTTGGCCGCGCAACTGGAATCGCTGCTGGCGGACGAGCGCGATTTCATCGCCAACGCCGCGCAGTTCTCGGCGTTCCTGTTCACCCAGCTCGATGACCTGAACTGGGCCGGCTTCTACCTCAACCGCAACGAAGAGCTGGTGCTCGGCCCGTTCCAGGGCCAGATCGCCTGCGTGCGGATCCCGTTCGGCCGGGGCGTGTGCGGCACGGCGGCGGCCAGCCGGCAGACGCAGCGCGTCGAGGACGTCCATGCGTTCCCCGGCCACATCGCCTGCGACAGCGCGTCGAACAGCGAATTGGTGGTG
The DNA here is from genome assembly GCF_002113595.1 of Pseudomonas sp. B3(2017). Lineage (NCBI taxonomy): Bacteria > Pseudomonadati > Pseudomonadota > Gammaproteobacteria > Pseudomonadales > Pseudomonadaceae > Pseudomonas > Pseudomonas sp. B3(2017). The sequence goes on along the minus strand of NZ_NEIU01000016.1, from coordinate 80,216 downwards.
CCGCTGGTCAAGGACGGGCGCCTGATCGGCGTACTGGATCTGGACAGCCCGAAGCTGTCGCGTTTCGGCGTCGCGGATCAGGCCGGCATCGAGCGTCTGGCCGACATTTTCCTGCGCCTGACCGACTGCTGATCAGGCCGCCAGGCCGGCCTTGCGCAACAGGCCGGCGGAATCCACCGCGTCGATCTGCCGGGGATCGAGGAAGCGCCGGGCGTATTGCAGGTAGATGCCTTCGCCGATGAACAGCCCGAACAGGTCGGCGTCGATGTGCGCCTCCCGGCACATGGTGGCCATGATGCCCAGCGCTTCGCTGAGGCTCTTGGCCTTCTTGTAGGGCCGGTCGGCGGCGGTGAGCGCCTCGAAGATGTCGGCGATCGCCATCATCCGGGCCGGCAGGCTCATTTCCTCGCGCTTGAGGCGTTTCGGGTAGCCGGTGCCGTCCATCTTCTCGTGGTGGCCGCCGGCGATCTCCGCGATGTTGCTCAGGTGCCCGGGGAAGGGCAGGTGGCTGAGCATCAGGATGGTCTGCACCATGTGGTGATTGATCACGTAGCGTTCTTCGCGGGTCAGGGTGCCCCGGGGGATGCTCAGGTTGTAGAGTTCGCCGCGGTTGTACTTGTAGCGCGGCACTTCCATCTTGAACCCCCAGGGATTGTCTTCGGCGATGAGCTCGCTGTCGGACCGTTCGAGCAGGTGCTCGGGCTTGTCGGCCAGCAGCGGCTCGCTGACCGGCAGCGTCGGCGCCGGCGTGCGCTCCTGGCGCCGGTTCTCTTCCCACGACACCCCCAGGCGGTCATCCAGCGTGCGCGTCCAGGTGCGCCGGGCGATGCTTGCCAGGCGCGCCAGGTCTTCTTCGGCCATGGCCTCGGCGCCGAGGTTGCAGCGGGCGACGAACGCAAACTCGTCATCCAGCCCGGCCAGCGCGGCATCGCGCAGGCCGGCCAGCTGCGCTTCGTCGCCGCCCTGGGCCAAGGCCTGCCAATAGGCGATCCAGGCATCGCGCTTGAGCACCTCGAAGCGGGTGCGGATTTCGTGGATGCGATCGTTCAGGGTCTCAAGTTTGGTGGCCTTGTCCACCACGTATTCGGGCGTGGTGACCTTGCCGCAATCGTGCAGCCAGGCAGCGATGTGCAGCGCTTCCCACTCGTCTTCGTTCGGCCGGTACCCGCTGAACGCCGGCGCTTGGCTCGCCGCGGCGGCGTGGGCGAGCATCAGGGTCAGCTCCGGCACGCGCTGGCAGTGCCCGCCGGTGTAGGGGCTCTTGGCGTCGATCGCGCTGGCGAGCAACTGGATGAAGGCGTCGAGCAGTTGTTTCTGGCGCGCCTGCAGACGCTGGCTTTCGATGCTCACGGCCGCCGCGCCAGACACCGCCTGCAGAAAGGCGATGCGGTCGGGCCGCAGTTTTTCCCGGTCGGCAGCGGTGCCGCTATCGTTCACCAGCAGGACCAGCAGGCCGACCGTCTCGTTGTGCCGGTTGCGCAGGCGGATGCCGATCAGGTGCACCCGCGGTGCCGCCATGGCCAGCAGCACTTTCTGCAGGTCTTCGGCCTGCTCGAACCCCAGGTCGCTCACCACGTTGTCGGCTTGGGCCAGTTGCGCGAACCAGGCCGGGTTGTGGGCCGAGTCCAGCTGGCGGCCGAGGATGCCGAACCTGGCCAGCGGCTGGGTGACCCCGTCAAGCACCAGCCCGGAAGGCTCCATCCGGTTGCCGTCGTTTTCGCGCAGATAAATCAGGCCGCCCTGGGCCTGGGCGATCTGCACCGTCTCGAACAGCACCCGTTGCAGCAACGGCGCGAAGCGGGTTTCGGCGGTCAGGCTGTCGGTGATGCGGAAGAAGCTGGCCAGCGTGTCTTTCATGCGCGCCATCGACAGGCTCAACTGGTCGACCTCCAGCACCGGAGAGCGGCGGGTCAGGGGGAAGCCGAAATCGAAGCTGCGGATCGCATCGGCCTCCCTGACCAGCGCATGCAGGGGCTTGACCAGAATCCGCGACGTCAGCCAGCCCAGCGGCAGGCACAGCAGAAGCGTGGCGAGGGTGATCAGTGCACCTTGCCAGCGCAGGCGGTAGGCATCGGCCAGCAGTTCGTCCTCCGGCACCAGCAACGCCAGTTGCAGGCCATTGGGGCCGCCTTCGGCAAGGTGGCTGCGGGCGACGATCCATTGCCGGCCGTCGGCCTCCAGACGGTTGCCCCGTTGCCCGCCGTTCAGCAGCGCGTGCAGGCCCGGGCTCAGGTCGGCGGCCTTCGCCAGGCGCGCGCTGCGGTCGTCGACGATCAGGCGGGCGCTGTCCGGGTAGGCCACGGCGTTGCCGGCGGCGTCGAACAGGGCGACCTGGGTGGAAGGCGTCACGACGTGCTTGCTCAAGGTCGCCGAGAGCGCCGCCAGCGTGAGGTCGGCGGCGATCACGGCGTCCCCGCCGCTGCGCCGCGCCAGGGTGGTGCCGACGTGGCGGGTGGAGAAAAACACGTAGGGCTCGGTGGTGATCTGCCCGGCCTGCTGCGTGGCGCTGACGTACCAGGCCCGTTCGCGGGGGTCGTAGGGATCGTCAGGGTTGTCCTGGCGGCCGACCGGGTTCAGGGCCCGGTCGACGAACAGCGATTGCGAGCGGACCTTGCCGCCGCTGTCGCGCTCGATGCTCCAGACCTGGTAGGCGGCCGCCTCCGGCGCCTTGAGCAAGGCCTTAAGCCCGTCGGTGCGCAGGGGCCGCACCATGAAGAAATCGCCGTTGCCGTAACCCAGGTACAGCGAGGCCAGGTCAGGGTTGTCCATGAGCGCCTGGCTGAACGGCTTGAGCAGCGCCATGCGGGCTTCGAGGCTGGTGGTGCGGGTTGCGGGGCTGTCCGCCAACAGGCTCAAGAGGTGGCGGATCGGCTCATAGGTGTTCTGCAGGTCCAGGCGCACATCCTGCTCGATGCGGTCGAACAGTTTCTCGCTGCTGGCGAAGATGATCTGGGTGGTCTGGCGATAGTTGAAGAGACCGAGCACCACGCCCGTGAGCAACAGCAAAAAGGTGAACATCACGCTGATGTGCACGTGCAGGGGGAACCGGCGTCGTTCCGGGCGCAGTGGGCTGGGCATTGCGGTCACTCCGTGATGGGAAACACACTGCTCAGCGCTCAAGCATAGTTAAGGCTCGACCGTTCTGCCGTACGCGAGCCGGTCCAACTGCTGCTGCAGCGCCCGGTCCAGTTCGAGCAGGGCAAGATCGCTGCGTCGGCAGCGAAGGCGGATCTCGGTGGCCGGCAGTGCTTGCGCGCAGGCTTGCTCCAACGCCTCGCAGCAGTCGATCACGCAGCCGGCCTGGACGATGCGTGCGGCGCCCTTGATCTTGTGGGCGAGCACGGCCAGCGCTTCGCGGTCGGCGGCTTCGGCCAACGCCTGCATCTGCTCGCGATCCCGACGGTTGCTGTTGAGCAGTTCGGCGAGCAAGCGTCGCGTCTGGGACGGATTGCCGCCCGTCAACGGCTTGAGCCCTTGAAGGCTGAGCGCCGGCGCCGCGACCGCAGCAGGCGCGGCGGGCGCGATGCCGTCCACCCATTGGCTGAGGACGCTCAGGCTCAAGGGCTTGAACAGGCAATCGTCCATGCCCGCCTGCCGGCAGCGTTGCAGCTCTTCGGGCTGGGCGTTGGCGGTGAACCCCAGCACCTTGCAGGGCGGGCGCCGGGTCTGGCGCTCAAGCCGACGGATGGCCTGCGTCAGCTCGTAGCCGTTCATGATCGGCATGTTGCAGTCGGCGATCACCAGATCGAAGCGGCCGGCCTTCCAGACCTCCAGGGCGCTGCGGCCTTCTTCCGCAACGCTGTAGGCATGGCCGAGGAACTCCAGTTGCTGGCACATCAGCAGGCGGTTGGCGGGATGGTCATCCACCACCAGCACGTTCAGGGGCGCGCCGGCGCGCCGCACCGGTTCATCGCGGCGCTCGACGACGGGGCTGGCGGGGCGGGCTTCCAGCGGCAGGGAGACGCTGACCTGCGTGCCGACGCCGGGCTGGCTGTTCAACTGCAGCCGGCCTTCCATCATTTCGCACAGGCTGCGGCTGATCACCAGCCCCAGCCCGGCACCGCCGTGGCTCTGCAGGCCGTGGTCGGCCTGGGCGAACGGCGTGAACAGCCGCTGTTGGTCTTCGGCGCTGATGCCGACGCCGCTGTCCTGAACGGTCAATCGCATGATCGGCCGCTCGGACCCGTCGGCATCCGGCAGGTCGAGTGTGACCTGGATCTGCCCGGCGTCGGTGAACTTGATGGCGTTGCTGATCAGGTTGGACAGAATCTGCTTGAAGCGCAGCGGGTCCAGGTACACATCCGCCGCGAGTCCAGGCGGATTGACCGTCAGTTGCAGGGAGAGCTTCTTCTGGCGGGCCAGGCCGTCGAAGATCCTTGTCACCGAGCTGACCGTCTCCACCAGGCCGACCCATTCGGGGCTCAGGCTCAAGCGCCCGGACTCGATCCGGGCGATGTCGAGGATGTCGCCGATCAGGCCCAGCAGATCCCGGGCCGAGCGGTAGGCCGTCTCGATGGACGAGCGGTCAGGGTGATGCGCGTCCAGGCGTTCGAGCGTCAGTTCGAGCATGCCGATCACCGCGTTCATCGGGGTGCGGATCTCGTGGCTCATGGTCGCCAGAAAGGTGCTTTTGGCCCGGTTGGCGTTGTCGGCCTGTTCCTTGGCCGTGCGCAGTTCGTCCAGCAGGCGCCGGCGCTCGCTGATGTCGATCCAGCCGCCGATGATGCCCTGGACGTCGCCGCTGGAGTCGCGGTAGGGCAGGATCCAGTGGTAGATGGTCAGGCGCAGCCCGCCGATGTGCAGCGGACGGTCCTGGATCAGCGGCTTGCCTTGCGCCAGCACCCGGCGGTAGTCCGCCTGATAGGCCTGGGCCTCGAAGGCGTTGCCCTGGGCGCTGTGCATGACGCTTTTGCCGATCACGTCTTCGCGCCGGGCGTTGAAGGCCTTGAGGTAGCTGTCGTTGCAGCTTTGCAGCAACCCGTTGCGGTCGCGCACATAGATCGGATGGGGAGTGCCGTCGACCAGCGAGCGCATGAACTCGTATTGGTCGTTGAGGGCCCGTTCGGCGGCCTGGCGCTGTTTGATCTGGCGTCGCATGTAGGCATTCCAGGCCAGCGACAGCAGCAGGAGCAGGCAGGCGCCGGTCGCCACCTGGTAGAACAGGCGCCGGTAGTCGCGCCATGCGCCCTGGGAGGCTTCCGAATAGCCGCGCCAGCGGCTGTTGATGATGCCGAGTTCCTCGGGCGAGATGCTCAGCAGCGCCTTGTCGAGGATCGCCACCAGTTCCGGGTTGGCGTGGGTGGTGGCCAGGGAGAACGCGGCCTGGCGCGTACCGAGGGTCGTGGTGATCTGCAGCCGGTGCTCGAAGATCCGCGACGAGATGAAGTAGTTGGCGATCACCAGCGAGGTCACCGCGCCGTCGACCTGCCCGCCGGCCAGCATCGCCACGGCGCTGAAGGTGTCCGGCGTCTCGACCAGGTCGATGCGCGGAAACTCGCGGCGCAGGTAGTCGATCATCGGGTTGCCCTGGGCGATCGCCACCGACCGGCCCTTCAGTTGCCCCGGGTGGGTGGGGCTGTCGGCGGCCTTGCGGGTCAGCAGGACGTGGGAGTTCTCCAGGTACGGGCGGCTGAAGCTCAGGTGCCGTTCGCGTTTGGCGCTGGGCAGCAGCGCGGCGATCAGGTCGGCCTGATCGTTTTCGAGCTGCCCGATCATGTCGCTGTCGCTGCGGCCGCGGCGGATGTCGAAGCGCAGGCCGGTGCGCAGGCGGATGAGTTCGAGCAGGTCGGCGGAGATCCCGCGCAGGTTGCCGTCGCTGTCGAAGAACGTCAGCGGGGCAAAGGCTTCGTTGACCACCACGCGCACCACCGGGTGGCGCTTGAGCCAGTCCTCTTCGCGGCGGGTCAGTTGCAGTTTGCGGTCGGTCAGCAGGATGTCGCTGCCGGCGCTCCAGCGTTTGGCGATGTTCGTCCGTTCGCTGCCGGGCACGCCCTTGAGCACCGTATCGACGATGCTCAGCAACTGTGGGTTGTCACGGTGGACGGCAAAGCTGAACCCATGGGCTTCGTGCTTGCCGAAGTTGGCCATGCGGATGTTGTTCAGGTAGCCCTTGTTGATCATGTAATGGGTGGAGACCGTGTCGCCGAGGAACACGTCGGCCTGATCGAACGCCACGGCGTTGAGGGCGTTCTGGTACGACGGGTAGACCGTGAGGACGGCCTTGGGGTAGAGCGCCTTGACTTCGTCGAGCGGCAGGTAGTGATAGACCATGCTCAGCCGCAGCCCGGCGAGGCCTTCGGTCAGCGATCGGGTTTCGCCCTCGCGGGTGACCAGCACCGGCTGGTCGATGGCGTAGGGTGTGGAGAGCACCACGTCGGGGTTGGCGGCTTCGAAGCCGTTGGCGGTGCCCAGCAGGTCGACCTCGCCGTCGACCAGGGCCTGCACCGCCTCATCCCGCGAGGCGTAATGACGGATGCGCACCGGCAGGCCGGTCGCCTGGCCCAGCAGACCTGCGTAGTCGGCGGTGAGCCCTTCGTAGTCGCGGCCGCTGGAGGTCATGTCGAACGGCGGGTAGTCCGGGGCGGAAGTGCCCAGAACCAGGGCCTTGCGGGTCTGCAGCCACTGCCGTTGCATGGCGTCCAGGGTGATCGGCGGCGCCATGTGCGTCGCGCGGCTGAGCAGGACGTAGTGCGGCGGGGAGGCAAACGCGACGAACGCGAGCACGGCCAGGCACAGGCCTGCGCACCAGGTCGTCAGTGTGAGCAGGAGTCGGCTGGGCATGCGGGCTCTCACACTAATGCGTTGCGTTTGGCCATTTCGATAAGTTCCACCAGAGACCGGGCCTTCAGTTTTTGCATCAGGCGCTTTTTATAGGTGCTGACGGTCTTGTTGCTCAGAAACATGCCCTTGGCGATTTCCTTGTTTGTCCGGCCTTGGGCAAACAACTGCAATACCATCAGTTCGCGGTCGTTGACGGACTTGAACAGTTCCAGTTCGGCATAACGGACATCGTCATTGCGCACGGGATTCAATGCTTGGCTGGGAAAGTAGTTGTAACCGGACAGCACCGCTTTGATCGCACTCACCAGTTCGCTCAGGTCTTCCTGTTTGCAGACATAGCCCGAGGCCCCCGACTGCATGCAACGGATGCCGAAGAGGGTCGGGCATTGGGCCGTCAGCACCAGTGTCTTGAGGGGCGACCCCATGGCGTTGAAGCGTGCGAGGACTTCCAGCCCGTCCAGCTTGGGAATGCTGATGTCGAGAATGATCAGGTCGGGCATGCACTCCCGCACCATCTGCATGGCGTCGACCCCGTTATCGGTTTCACCGACGACTTTGTAGCCTTCATGTTCCAGCAACATGCGAACGGCAAGACGGATGACCGGGTGATCGTCGACAATAAAAACGGAGTTCATATTCAAGTCCCATGCAAGCACGAATAAAGCGCGCACATTAGCTCAGATGAATAAGCGCCCGCAGGGACTGACTTGGCTCTAACGGCAATATAGGAATGTTCCTACATTTAAAAGGGAATGCGACTACTGTTGGGCTGGGTGTGGAGTAAGGAAGAGTAAATCGCCCTTCACTGTTTACTCTAAGTGTTAACGGTCTGCGTCCATTTGTTTTCCCCGATCCAGAGGGCACGGATCGGGCCGGGGCGGCGGTGGGGGCGGTTGTTTAATGTCCTTCACCTCCCGGCAAACCGGCCAGGGTGCCGGGCGCCTGAACGGTCGGCGGGGCGACCGTTCAGGCGTCCGGTCAATGGCTGGAGCGACCGGTCATCTCCAGCGCCATGTCGCTGGCGTAGCTGTCGGTCATGCCGGCGATGAAGTCGATCATGCGCAGGAACGAGGTGTGCAGCGGGCCGCGCGGATCCGGCGCGTTGTTGCCCAGCAGGTCGAGGATGCGCCGGCTCTTGAAGGACGGGGTGCGGCCGTTGTGCTGTTCCAGCGCGGCCCCGCAGAAGGCGTTGAGCAGAATCTCCAGCGTCGTGTAGGCGCCGATCTCGTGCAGGGTCTTGCGCTTGTCCTGAAAGATCTTCTTGCGGGCGATGTCCTTGGCGTTCAGCACGCAGCGTTTGGCCGGGCCGTGCATGTGCTCCACCAGATCGCCGTGCAGGGTGCCGGCGAGCAGGGCGTCCTGCTGTTCGACGAAGGCCCGGGCCGCGGCGTTGGTCAGGTGTTCGATGGCCTTGCCGCGCAGGATCGCCAGCTTGCGCCGCCGCGAATCCTGGGGGCCGAGCAGGCGATAGGTTTCCGGCAGGTCGTCGCCCACCAGGCCCAGCAGCAGGGACTCGACTTCGGCGTAGTCCAGCAAGTCCATCTCCAGGCCGTCTTCCAGATCGATCAGCGCATAGCAGATGTCGTCCGCCGCCTCCATCAGGTACACCAGCGGGTGGCGGGCCCAGCGCTGTTCCTCGAGCTGCGGCAGGCCGAGCTTGTGGGCGATCTGCTCCAGCAGGGGCAGTTCGCTCTGGTAGCAGCCGAACTTGTGCTTCTTGTAGCCCAGGGAGTCCGCGTGCCTGGCGGTCCACGGGTACTTCAGGTAAGTGCCGAGGGTGGCGTAGGTCAGTCGGGTGCCGCCGTCGAACTGGTGATATTCCAACTGCGTCAACACGCGGAAACCCTGGGCGTTGCCTTCGAAGTTGAGGAAGTCACCCCGTTCGGCCTCGCTCATCGCATCCAGCCAGCCGCGTCCGGCGGCCTGCTGGAACCAGTGGCGGATGGCGTCTTCGCCGGAGTGGCCGAACGGCGGGTTGCCGATGTCATGGGCCAGGCAAGCCGACTGCACCACCATGCCCAGGTCGCTCGGTTCGCACCATTCGGGCAGGACGCCGCGCAGGGTTTCGCCCACGCGCATGCCCAGCGAGCGCCCGACGCAGCTGACTTCCAGCGAATGGGTCAGGCGCGTGTGGATGTGGTCGTTGCTCGACACCGGGTGCACCTGCGTCTTGCGCCCCAGGCGGCGGAAGGCGCCGGAGAAGATGATCCGGTCGTGATCCTTGTGGAACGGGCTGCGGCCCAGTTCCTGCGGGCTGTGCAGCGGTTTGCCGAGGCGTTCGCGGTTGAGCAGGGTGTGCCAATCCAAGGCGGGGGCTCTCCATCGGATGAGTGATGGCCTAGCTTCCCGGTTCGGGCTGGCCTGCGCAAGTCCGGCTAGAGTCCGGCAGCGTCTATGTCGATCAGCAGCAGGCGTTCGCCGTCGTCGAAGAACTGTCCGGCGGTGAGGCAGTACTGGTTGCTGGTGGCGTCGCGGTAGGTGTCGGACAGGATCAGGCGCCGCTCCTCCCGGCCCTCGGCCAGCAAATGATGGAAGTACGGTCGCCACGACCAGTTATGGCCCATGTAGCGGTCGTCGGCGGTCCAGGCGCCGTGGCGCCATTCCAGGTTCGGCGTCAGTTGCGTGCCTTGGCGATCGCACAGGTAGAACCGCAGCAGCCAGGCAAAGGCCTGCGGCTGCGGCAGGGCGCTGACCGGTGCGCCGGCCCCGGCCCAGGCTTGCAGGGCCGCCATCCATTCGGCCAGTTGCCGACGCAGCTCCATCAGCCGGCTGCGTTCGTCCAGCTTCTGGCGCACATAACGCTGACGCAGCGCCGCGAAGCGCTCGACGAAGGCATCCGTCTCGAAAAACGCTTCCTGCGCCCTGGCGAACAGGTAGCCCTGCACATAGCGCGAGCCGCACTCCAGCGCGTAGTTGAGCTGGGCCTCGGTCTCCACCCCTTCGGCGATGATCCGGCAACCGGTCTTCTCGGCCATCTGGGCCAGGGCCTTGACCACATCGCTGCTGGGCCCGCCGAGCGCGGCGGCCTGGAACAGGCGCATGTCGAGCTTGAGGATGTCCGGCTGCAGGGCCAGCACCCGGTCGAGCTGCGAGTGGCCGGCGCCGAAATCGTCGATGGCGATGCGTGCCCCGGCGTCGCGGTAGCGTGCGACGACTTGCGCCAGGCGCTGGCTGTTGCCGCCCAGTTCCGTGATCTCGAAGACGATCCGCTGCGCATCGACGCCGTGCCGGGCCAGCTGCTTGAGGCTGGGCAAGGCTTGCTCAGGGCGCAGGCGACTGATCCAGCGCGGCGACATGTTCAGGCTCAGGAACCAGTCCGCCGGCGCTTCGTGCAGGCGGCTCAAGGCGTTGTCGCGGATCTGCCGGTCGAGGCGCCGCAGGGCGATGGCGGGGGTGCGCGGGTCGGAGAACAGCGGCCCGACCGAGGTCAACCGGCCATCGGCCTGACGCAGGCGCCCCAGTGCCTCGACGCCTGCGATGCGTCCGGTGGCGGTATCGATGAAAGGCTGAAAGCAGGCGAGCGGTTGCCCGTCGATCACGAGGCCTCCTTAGTTATTCTTGTTCGGGTTCGGATGCCCGCCGGGCAGGCGGGCAGGGCCGGAACTCCAGGCTGCGGAGTCCGGTCCCGGCGCCGTTGCAAGAATGCAGCCAGACAGCGGCTCAGCGCTTGTTGGCGTTCTGCATCACCAGCCGGATCAGCGGCCCGAGCGCGCTGCCCAGGCGGATCAGGCGGCTCAATCCACCGACGCCGCCGCCCTTGGCGCCTTTGCCGGTGAGGAAGCCGAGCAGCGTGACCGCGGCGATGCCCCAAAGCGGCGCATGCTTGATGCCGAAACCGTCCTGCAGGTTTTGCGTCATCCCGCGCATGCGCTGCAGCGGCTGCAGCACCTGGCCGGCTTCGTGGCGGATCTCCTGGCGATGCATTTCCATGCGCAGGCGGATCAGGGCCTTGCGCATTTCCTGGCGCGAGCTGTTGCGCGGAAGTTCAGGCAGGCTCATGGCAGCAGGCGCTCCCGATCGTTGGCCAGCTCTTCCAGGGTGCCGTGGAAGGGCGAGGATTCATCGAAGACGGCCGCCTTCAGGCGCAACGCGCAGAAGATCGCCGCCAGGGCATAGAACACGCACAGGCCGATGATCGCGGCCAGGCGATACGTGTCCCAGAGCACGATCAGCACCAGCGCCGACAGGCCGACCAACAGCAGCAGCGCGAACACCAGAGCCAGGCCGGCGAACAGCAGCAGGCTGACGGTGCGCGCCTTCTGCTCTTGCAGTTCGATGCCGAACAGTTCGACGTGACTGTGCAGCAGGCCAAGGAAGGCGGCGCCCAGGCGCCGCGTGGAAGAGCTTGTTCCCGTTGAGGACGGGCCCGATTCACCGATCGACATGATCAGCGCCGAGTGGCCAGCAGGCCAAGCAGGAAGCCGACGCCGGCGGCGATGCCCACCGATTGCCAAGGGTTGGCCGACACGTATTCCTCGGTGGCGGCGACCGCTGCCTGACCGCGTTCGCGCAGGCTGTCTTCGGTGAGTTTGAGGGTCTCCCGGGCACGCAGCAGGCTTTCGTGGATCTGGGCGCGCAGCTCGTCGGCCTGGTCGCCGGCGAGGGTCGCGGTGTGTTCGAGCAAGCGTTCGGTGTCGCTGACCAGGGTCTGGAAATCGTCCATCAGGATCTCTTGAGCAGTCTTTGCCTTGGTGCCGGCCATGGGGAATCTCCGTTAGTGGCGTTCTGAAGCGTTCGAGTATGGGCCTTGCGCGAAGGTTCAGCGCAATCGGCTGGTACAACTCTTGCTGTGTCGTGGTGCGCGATCCGGCCGCTGTGCGCTGTTGCCGGGCGCGGAGCCGGGAAAATCCCGGCCCGGATGATAACGGTTTGTGTCAGGACATCGGCCGGGTGCGCCAATGCGGTTCACGAACCTTGGGTTCGCGGATCCGCCGGGCGCAACTTGGTGCAAGAAATGCCCGCGTGAACCGCTTTGGTGCCATTTTCAGCCTTGGGTCTGCCTCCTCATGGAAAATCTGCAAAGCGCTGTGGACACGCTGGTTCACAGCTCCAACACGTTGTTCATTCTGATCGGCGCGGTCATGGTGCTGGCCATGCACGCAGGGTTCGCGTTTCTGGAGGTCGGTACGGTCCGCCAGAAGAACCAGGTCAACGCATTGTCGAAGATTCTCAGCGACTTCGCGGTCTCGACCCTGGCCTATTTCTTTATAGGCTATTGGATTTCCTACGGCGTGACGTTTCTGCAGCCGGCGGCGGTGCTCAGCGCCGACCACGGCTACGGGCTGGTCAAGTTCTTCTTCCTGCTGACGTTCGCGGCGGCCATTCCGGCGATCATATCCGGCGGCATCGCCGAGCGGGCGCGGTTCGTGCCGCAACTGTGCGCGACGGCGCTGATCACGGCGTTCATCTACCCGTTCTTCGAGGGCATGGTCTGGAACGGCAACTATGGCCTGCAGGCCTGGCTGGCCGCGACGTTCGGCGCAGGCTTCCATGACTTCGCCGGCTCCGTGGTGGTGCATGCCGTGGGCGGCTGGCTGGCGCTGGCGGCGGTGCTGTTGCTGGGCCCGCGCAACGGCCGCTACCGCGACGGCCGTCTGGTGGCGTTCGCGCCTTCGAGCATTCCGTTCCTGGCGTTGGGGTCGTGGATCCTGATCGTCGGCTGGTTCGGCTTCAACGTGATGAGCGCGCAGACCCTGCAAGGCGTCAGCGGGCTGGTGGCGGTCAACTCGCTGATGGCGATGGTCGGCGGCACGGTGGCGGCGCTGATCGTCGGACGCAACGACCCGGGCTTCCTGCACAACGGCCCCTTGGCCGGGCTGGTGGCGGTGTGCGCCGGTTCCGATCTGATGCACCCGGTCGGCGCCCTGGCGACCGGGGCGATCGCCGGCGCCTTGTTCGTGTGGTGCTTCACCGCCGCCCAGGTCAAATGGCGGATCGATGACGTGCTCGGCGTCTGGCCCCTGCACGGACTGTGCGGCGTGTGGGGCGGGGTGGCCTGCGGGATTTTCGGCCAAACCGCCTTGGGCGGGCTCGGCGGCGTCAGCGTCGCCAGCCAATTGATCGGCACGGCGCTGGGCGTGGTCGTGGCGCTGGCCGGCGGGTTCGCCGTCTATGGGGCGATCCGCGCGCTGCACGGCCTGCGCCTGACCCAAGAGCAGGAGTATTACGGCGCGGACCTGTCGCTGCACAAGATCGGTGCGGTCAGTCAGGACTAGGTCTCTTCGTCTTCGCTGCCGGGGTAGAACCCGTGCAGCAGGCGATAGCGGTCGATGCGCACCTGATCGACCTTCTCCTGCACCTTGTGCGCAGGCAGGCCCAGCAGGATCAACGCGTGGGAGGCGAGCATCAGGCTCGACTCCAGCAGCTCCGGCACCACTTCGCTGGCGCCGGCGGCCTTCAGTTCCGCCCATTGGCTGTCGTCGCGGGTGCGCACCAGGATCGGTACCTTGGCGTTGAGGCGCCGGGCTTCCTTGAGCACCCGCAGCGCGACATCACTCTGGTCTACGGCGATCACCAGCAGCCGGGCGCGCAGCAGCCCGACGGCGGTCAGCAGGTCGCCGCGGGCGGAGTCGCCGTAATGCACGTCCCGTTCGGTGGCGGCGGCCTCTTGAACGCGCACCGGGTCGTTGTCCAGCGCGACGTAGGCTTGCCCGGCGTTGCGCATGAAACGGCCGATGGATTGGCCCACACGGCCGTACCCGCAGATCACCACGTGCCGGTCGAACCCGGCGTTGAGGGCGCTGATTTCTTCGATCTGCGCGGTCTGGTTAGGTTTGCGGTGCAGGCGGGCGGCGATGCGCGGGGCGGCACGCAGCAGCAGCGGCGTGAGCAGCATCGAGCAGAAGGTCGCGGCGAGCAGCAGGGCGCCGAGCCCTTCGGGCAGCAGGCTGTGCTGTTGCATCTGGGCCATCAGCGCAAAGCAGAACTCGCCGCCCTGGGCCAGCGCCAGGCCGCTGCGCCAGGCGGTTTCGCTGTCGCTGCCGCGCCATTTCACCAGCGCCGCCACCACTGCCCCCTTGATCAGCAGCAAACCCAACGTCAGGCCGACAATCGCCAGGCTGTGGCTGGCGAACAGTCGCAGATCGATGAGCATGCCGATGCTGACGAAAAACAGGCCCAGCAGGATGTCGCGGAACGGCCGGATGTCGGCCTCGATCTGGTGCCGGTAGTGGCTTTCGCCCAGCAGCATGCCGGCCAGGAACGCGCCCAGGGCGGGGGACAGGCCGAGCAAGTGAGTCAGCCATGCCGTCAACAGCACGATCACCAGCGCCAGCAACACGAACAGTTCGGCCGAGCGTGAGGCGGCCACCTCGTGGAACAGCCGCGGCAACAGCCAGCGGCTGGCCAGCAGCAACCCGAAGAACAGCACAACGGTCTTGAGCAGCGTGAGCGGCAAGGCCCAGTACCAGGCTTGCCCGCCGCTTCCGGCGAACGCCGGCACCAGCGTCAGCAGCAACACCGCCACCACGTCCTGGAACAGCAGCACGCCCACCGCATTCTGGCCGTGGCTGCTGAACACTTCCCCCAGGCTGCCCAGCTCCTTGGTGACGATCGCCGTGGACGACAGCGACAGTCCGGCGCCCAGCAGCAAGGCCGGCAGCGCGTGCATGCCCAGCAACATCAGGACACCGCCCAGCAGCGCCGTGCTGAACAGCACTTGCTGGCTGCCCAGGCGAAACACCACGTTGCGCAGGGCGATCATCTTCGACAGGGAAAACTCAAGGCCCAGGGAAAACAGCAGGAACACCACGCCCAGCTCGGCCAGGTCCGGCAGGTGTTCGCTTTCGTTGACCCAGTCGAACGCCGTCGGGCCCACCATCAGCCCCACGCACAGGTAGCCCAGCACCGGTGGCAGGCGCAGGCGGCGGAACAGGGCAATCACCAGCAAGGATGAGGCAAGAATGATCAGCAGGTTGGCGAACACGAAACACTCCGGTCGGATGGGCAGGCCATGGAAGCGTAGAGGCAAAAAACATCGGAGCATCGGCTGAAACGCGTTTCGGCGCCGTGATCTGTGTCAGGGCATCGGCGGAAGGGGGCGATGTGCGGGCGCTGCCGTCGGGGTGGCTCGACGGGTTTTCGGGGCGGGCCTAGAATGTCCGTTCAATTTTTGGGAAGAGCGCACATGCTTCCGGAATGTCAGCTGTTCGGCACCCTGGGGTGCCATCTGTGCGAGGTCGCCGAGTCCCTGCTGATGCCCTTCGTCGAGAACGGGCTGTTGGTCGAACTGGTGGACATCGCAGACGACGAGTCCTGGTTCGAGGCCTACAGCCTGCGGATTCCTGTCCTGCGCCGCACGGACACCGGGGCCGAACTGGGGTGGCCGTTCAGCGCCGATCAGGTGGTGGCGTTCCTGCGTTAGCCTTTGATTCCTGCCTGCCGTCACTTCCGCTTGTCGCGCTCGCCGACGCGTCCCTTGGCAATTTCCGTTTGCTTCTATACTGTATGCGCATACAGTAAATGAGCGGGTTCGCCATGCCATGTCCCTTTCGGGCAGACGGCAGGCGCACCGGACGTCAGAGGGATGAGCCGTGGTCAATGTCGAACAGTTGAAGAACAGCGTGAACCGGATGTCGGTTGACGTGGTGCGCGAGGCCGTCCTCGAACTGCGCCTGGACGGACTGGTCACGGAAGGCAAGACGCCGTTCAGCAAACTGCATTTCAATACGTGCTTCGCCGAGATCGAGGCCCTGTTCCAGCGGGCCGGCTACCACAGGCAACTGGACGTCGTCGGTTATCAGGGGTTGCTGTACGCCCTGTACGACCCGGGTCGCTGGGAGGCTGTCGACGTGTTGCGCTGGCTCAAGGAGTTCACCGAAGCGGCGGCCGCCGAACCTGCACCGGCCTGAGGCGGATTCCGGAATCGGCGCTAGGTTCGTTTCGTTCCCTGTTGGATAATGCGCGCCTGCATTGAGGGTTCGAGTTCCGTATGTCCACATCAACATTTTCCGCGGCCCGGCATCAGGCCAGCACCCTTCACCTGCCGCCCGGCGCCTGGCTGACGGTGCTCGACTGCCTGTGCGAACGCTTCGGCGCCATCAGCCGCGAGCAATGGCTGGATCGGATCGCCCGTGGTCGGGTGCTCGACGGCGAGGGCCGACCGATTTCGGTGGACTTGCCTTACAAGGAAGGGCTGCGGATCCACTACTTCCGCGAGGTGCCGGACGAGAAGCCGATTCCGGTGGAGGAGTCGATTCTTTACACCGACGACCATCTGGTGGTGGTCGACAAGCCGCATTTCCTGCCGGTGATCCCGTCTGGCGGTTATGTCGAGCAGACGTTGCTGCGCCGCTTGATCCGGCGCCTGGACAATCCCCATCTGGTGCCGCTGCACCGCATCGACCGCCATACGGCGGGGCTGGTGATCTTTTCCGCCGACCCGCAGAGCCGTTCGGCGTACCAATCGCTGTTCCCGACCCGGCAGATCGAAAAGCGCTATGAAGCGATTGCGCCGGCCTTGCCCCAGTTGAGCTTTCCGCTGGTGCACAAGAGCCGTCTGGTCGATGGCGTGCCTTTCTTCCGCACCCAGGAGATCGAGGGCACCTGCAATTCGGAAACCCTCGTGCAGGTGCGGGAAAAGAACGGCGACCTGTGGCGCTACAGCCTCTTCCCGGTGACCGGCAAGAAGCATCAGTTGCGCGTGCACATGACGGCGCTGGGCGCGAGCATCTGCAACGATCCGTTCTATCCGCAGGTATCGGCCGACGCTGACGCCGAGGACGACTACGATAAGCCGCTCAAGCTGCTGGCCCAGGGGCTGCGGTTCATCGATCCGGTCACGGGGCAGGAGCGCGAGTTCGAAAGCCGCATCACGCTGCAGTGGTGACCGTTGCCGGGGATGTTTCCGGCAGGCATGAAAAAGCCCGCATGATGCGGGCTTTTTCGTATCCGGCGCGTGCTGAGGGCTTACAGCTCTTTGACGGTGCGCACTTGATCTTTGTTGATGCGGGTCTGCTTGCCATCCAGCTGTTCGAACTCGTAGAAGCCCGAATCCTTGTCGAATTTCGGCGAGTCGACGGCCTGGATCTCACGACCGTCATTCAGGGTGATCACGGTCGGCGAAGCGCAGCCGGCGAGCGTGGCCAGGCCCAGAGCGAGCATGAGAGTGGCGAGGGTCCGTTGAGTCATGTGTTTGTCTCCGAAGGGAAATTCTTTTGGTTACTGAGCTTGAGACGTATGCACGGCGTGCAAGTTCCTTGCTGGGTGTCAGTCTGACACAGTGTTATGTGCGCTTAACAGTTCGGGCGTGTTGAGATTGGCCAGCCGGGGATCGTTGTCCGGACATTGCAGGGCAACGGCGCCCAGGTCGCGCATCACCCGGCCGGGGCTGCGCTCACCCGCGTCCCAGGCGGCGTCGAAGGCTGGCGAGAGGCGGGTGGGAATCACGCACAGCAGGGGTTCCCAGTGCCCGTCATGGCGCAACATTAAAGGTTTGTCAGAATCCAGGGCGGCGGCTTCGCGCATGCCGTGCAGCAACGCCGCATCGATGCCCGGCACATCGCAGGGCAGCACCAACAGGTGCGGGTGGCGCGCAGCCATCAGGCCCGCGCGGATCCCGGCCAACGGGCCGGGAAAGCCGGTTTCATCGTCCGTCACCAATTGGTCGGCGAATGGCGCATAGCGTTCCCGGTTGCGGTTGCAGGAGATGATCAGGTCGTCCGTCAGCGGGCGCACCTTGCGGTGCAGGTGAGCGATCAGGGGCGCGCCCTGCCACTCCACCAGCCCCTTGTCCTGGCCGCCCATGCGTTGGCCGCGACCACCGGCCAGCAACAGGATGGAGCAGGGCGGCAACGGCGGGTTGGTGTTCATGGCGGCTCTCCGGTGGGGCAGAAAAAGGGGGCGCTGTGATATAACACCGGGCTGTTTCTCCCACAACTGGACGAGCCTATGAAAGCCAAGGCCGATGTACCTTTCGCACCGCTCAACATCGCGGTGCTGACTGTCAGCGATACCCGCACCCTGGAAACCGACACGTCAGGCCAGGTCTTCGTCGATCGGCTGACGGCGGCCGGCCATCGTCTGGCTGAGCGGGTGCTGCTCAAAGATGACCTGTACAAAATCCGCGCGCAAGTGGCCGGGTGGATCGCCGACGATGTCGTGCAGGTGGTGCTGATCACCGGGGGCACCGGCTTCACCGGTCGCGACAGCACCCCGGAGGCCGTCGCGTGTCTGCTCGACAAGCAGGTCGACGGGTTCGGCGAGCTGTTCCGTCAGATCTCGGTGGCGGACATCGGCACGTCCACTGTGCAGTCTCGGGCGCTGGCGGGCCTGGCCAACGGCACGCTGGTCTGCTGCCTGCCGGGGTCGACCAACGCGGTGCGCACCGGTTGGGACGGCATTCTCGCGGAGCAGCTGGATGCACGGCACCGCCCGTGCAACTTCGTGCCTCACCTGAAACAGGCGGTGCCTTGTGAATCCCGCGGGTAAGCCGGGCAAGACCGGCAGCCTGATGCCCGTGGAAACGGCGTTGGCGCGATTGCTGGACATGGCCGAAGCCGCACCGATCGTTGAGCGCGAGCATTTGCCGTTGGCGCAGGTGGAGGGGCGGGTGCTGGCCGCCGACCTGCTGTCGACGCTGGATCTGCCGCCCTGGCCCAACAGCGCCATGGACGGTTATGCCCTGAACCTGAGCGACTGGACAGGGCAGCCCCTGCCGGTCAGTCAGAAGGTGTTCGCGGGGCAGGCGCCGGCACCCTTGCAGCCCGGCACCTGTGCGCGGATCTTCACCGGGGCTCCCGTGCCGGCCGGTGCCGATTGCGTGGAGATGCAGGAAAACAGCGAGGTTCAGGCCGACGGGCGCGTGCGTTTCCTCGAACCCCTGGTGGCCGGGCAGAACATCCGCCCCCAAGGCCAGGAAACCACCGCCGGCGAGTTGATCCTCACGGCGGGAACCCGCCTCGGGCCGATTGAGCAGGGCCTCGCGGCGTCCTTGGGATGCGCCGGACTGGATGTGGTGCGCAAGGTGCGTGTCGCCGTGGTGTCGACGGGGGACGAGTTGATCGAACCTGGCCAGCCTCTGGGGGCGGGGCAGATCTACAACAGCAATCGGGTGCTGCTGTGCAGTTGGCTGCAGCGCATGGGCTGCGAGGTGATCGATGCCGGCATTCTTCCGGACGACCTCGATGCCACCCGTGTGCGTCTGGGGCAGTTGCAGGACGTCGACCTGATTCTGTCCACGGGCGGGGTCTCGGTGGGGGAGGCCGATTTCCTTGGGGTCGCCTTGAGGGAAGAGGGTGAACTGGCGTTGTGGAAACTGGCGATCAAACCTGGAAAACCGCTGACGTTCGGCCATTTCCGGGGCGTGCCGGTGATTGGCCTGCCCGGAAACCCGGCCTCGACGCTGGTGACGTTTGCCTTGCTGGCGCGGCCCTACATCTTGCGCCGCCAAGGCGTTCAGGATGTCACGCCCTTGAAGTTCCGGGTGCCTGCACGGTTTGACTGGCCTCAGGCCGGTAACCGCCGCGAGTATCTGCGTGGCCGCCTCGATCAGGGCGGCGCAATCATTTACCGCAACCAAAGCTCAGGCGTCCTGCGCAGTGCGGCGTGGGCCGATGGGCTGGTGGAAGTCATGGAGGGACGCACCCTGTCTGCGGGAGACGAAGTGTCCTTCATCCCCCTGAGCGAGCTGTTGGCCTGATCTTTCCGGGTGGGTGCGAAGCCGTCGGCAAGGCTTGGCACTCACCCGGACATTAAAGGGCTCAGCAGCGATACGAGCTGGTCGAACCGGCTGTTGGCCACCCATCCCAGCATCCCCAGCACAACCGCTGTCGCTCCCGCCGAATAGGCCAATCGGTACTTGATGGATTTGACGTCCTCACGGATCTCGTCCATATCCCGGCGGATGTACTTGAGGTGGGTTTCCAGTTCGACGACACGTGGTTCCATTTCGGCCTCTCCGGTTTTCCTGTCGTTGTTCTTGTGTTCGCTCTGTTGACCGGGGCGGTTCTCGGTGAGGGAGGGCACAGGGCTCAACGGCATTCTGGCTTCATGGCTCAACATGACAGCGCCCGCCTTCTGCCTGGTTGTCGCCTGGGCAACCGTTGAGGTCGCCCAACCCTTCAAGCGCCCATGAGGTGTCTACGCTCATTTCATGCACATCCTTGTGTTGTGGTCAGATTGTGATTGATACAGCCCGCACACGGTCTCCCATTGCCGGAATCAGGTCAATTGAGCCGATTCCTCAGGTTTTGTAAGAAAGATCTTTGTTCTGTAGGACGGGGCCGTTGAGCTTCCCGGCCTGCCGAACGCGTTCGGGATTTTTGCCTTCAACGATGGTCAACATGGCCTGTACCGTCTTTGTCCGGAGGGAGACTGGCATGAGTGAACGCAAGGCGCTTTTGATATTGCATGGCAAACAGGCACTCAACGAGCAGGTGCGTGCCGCTGTAGAAAACAGGCGCAAGGACGGCTGGACGCTGGCGGTGCGCCTGACCTGGGAAGCCGGAGATGCGCAGCGGATCGTGGAGGAGGCGCTGGAGGCCGGCTACACGCAGATCATCGCCGGCGGAGGGGACGGCACGTTGCGCGATGTGGCCCAGGCGTTGGCGGGCCATGGGCGCAAGGCAAGTCTGGTCCTGCTTCCGTTGGGCACCGCCAATGACTTTTCCCGTGCCGCCGGCATTCCGCTGGAGGTGGCGGATGCATTGGCTTTGCTGGATGTGCCGGCGTGCGACATCGACCTGGGCGAAGTGGGGGGGCAGGTGTTCCTCAACATGGCCACCGGCGGCTTCGGCAGCCAGGTGACCGCCAATACGTCCGAAGACCTGAAGAAGGTGCTCGGCGGCGCCGCTTACCTGTTCACCGGATTGTCGCGGTTCAGTGAGCTGCACGCCGCCTACGGCGAACTGCAGGGGCCGGATTTCTACTGGAGCGGCGAGCTGCTGGCGCTGGGCATCGGCAACGGCCGACAGGCCGGCGGCGGGCATGTGCTGTGCCCGCAGGCGGTGGTCGACGACGGGATGCTGGACATCGGCATCCTGCCGGCGCCGCAGGAGGTGGTGGGCACGCTGAAGACATTGCTCAGCGATGGTTTCGGCCTGGACAACCTGTTCGTCAGGACCCGCCTGCCCTGGGTCGAGATCAAGGTCGCCGAGGGGCTGTGCATCAACCTCGACGGCGAGCCGCTGGAGGGCGACAACCTGCGGTTCGAGGCACGCCCCGGTGCGTTGCGGGTGCACCTGCCGCCGGACTCGCCCTTGCTGGGCGGTGCGGCGGTCAATCGTCCAGGCTGATGATCTGCTCGCGCACCGCGAACAGCACGAGGCCGGCCACGTCGTAGATCTGCAGGCGTTTCATGATCTGTGAGCGGTGGGTCTCCACGGTCTTGATGCTCAGCCCCAGGCCGTTGGCGATTTCCCGGGTGGACTTGCCCCGGAC
The DNA here is from genome assembly GCF_002113595.1 of Pseudomonas sp. B3(2017). Taxonomy (NCBI): domain Bacteria; kingdom Pseudomonadati; phylum Pseudomonadota; class Gammaproteobacteria; order Pseudomonadales; family Pseudomonadaceae; genus Pseudomonas; species Pseudomonas sp. B3(2017). Next base: position 59,060 of record NZ_NEIU01000016.1, on the reverse strand, counting down.
GATCAGCCGCAGGATCTCCAGCTGACGGGCCGTCAGGTTGTGGGTGTCGGTCGTCTCGGGCTGGCTCTTCTGGGTGCGGATAAGCGCCTGGTTGATCACCGTGTGGGCGATGGCCGGGCTCAGGTAGCGCTCGTTGTTGCGCAGGGCCTCCAGGGCGTGTTCCAGTTCGGTGGCCGTGGTGTCCTTGAGCAGGTAGCCGTGGGCGCCGGACTCCAGCGCCTGCATGATCAGCGCAGGATCGGTGTGCATCGACAGGATCAGCACCTTGCTTTGCGGGCGCACCCGCTTGAGCTGCTGCAAGGCTTCCAGGCCGCCGGTCTCCTTCATCGAGATGTCCAGCAGCACGATATCCGGAATCAGCCGTTCGACGAGTTCGAGCAACTGCGAGCCGTCGCTGGCCTCGCCGATGACGGCGTAGCCGGGAATGTCGAGCACCAGAGCGCGCACGCCGGCCCTGATCAGCGAGTGGTCATCCACCAGGAGTAAGTTACAAGTCAACGCAAAACCTTATGGGTGCTGGCCCGCTCAAGCGCGCGGGGCGCCCAGGGGAAAAGTGCTTCGATTTGAGTGCCTTTGCCTGGCTCGCTGGTGACGGTCAGTTTGCCGCCCAGCTGTTCGATCCGTTCGGACATGCCCGCCATGCCACGCTGCCCTTCGCGGCCGGGGTTCTGCGCCGGCGAAAACCCTTGGCCGTCATCGCTGATCATCAGGGTGAGGCCCTGGGGCAAGCGCTGGATGCGGATCAGCAGGTTGCGGGCGTTCGCATGGCGCAGGATGTTGGTCACGGCTTCCTGGGTGATGCGGAACGCGGCCACCGCCATTTCCTCGGGAATGCCGTTCAGGCGCTGCTGGCAGTCCAGGCTCCAGTGAATGGCCGTGCTGCCCAGGGTCTTGAGCAGGTGGGCGCGCAAACTGGCTTCCAGGCCCAGGCTGGTCAATTGCCGCGGGTTGAGGATCGCCGACACGTCCCGCACTTTGTTCAGGGTCTCTTCGAGGGTGTCGCACAGCGCCGAGCAGGAGGTCTGCAGGTCGTCCGGCAGGCGCCGCTTGAGCCATTCGCTCTGCAGTTTGGCGGCGGTCAGCAATTGGCCGATGTCGTCGTGCAGTTCGCGACTGAGGCGATGGCGCTCGTTTTCCTGGACTTCCAGCAAGCGGTCGGCCAGTTCCTGGGGCTGAAACTTGATCGACTTGCGCGAAAGCCGGTACTGCACCGCGACGCAACCGGCGGCCACGACATTGACCAGCAGCAGGCCGAGGGACATCGGGGCCGACAGGCCATAGGTCAGCGCGCAGCCTGCCGCAGAGCAAATGCACAGCGTCAGGGTGAACCGGCGTGCGTTTTCCCGGGAGGGCGGCCATGTGGTGATTGACTTGAGGCTGGCGTGCATAGCGGATGGAGCCAATGGATGATCGCTGCGGGCAGACCGGCCATGGGGGCTGGCGGATCTCTGTCTTAAATATTGTCGTTCGGTTCAATGCTTCAACGTGGCGACCGGGCGAAAGTGATCGTTAACTTCGGTCTATGTTGCGGTGGGCGTCACCGTGCCATTAATTGAAAGCAACTAGCGGGCGGCATAATACCACTTCGGATACCGTTGGTCGCGTTTGCGATATATGTCCAGCAAGTCAGGAAACATGCTTTGTTGGACGCCTGTTCCATAATGGAAAAGTTGATATTCGAGACTCGATAGATATCGGCTTTTTCCGAAGTTTCATGTACAGGCAATCCCCGATGTCGACAAGGAAAGTTTTGTCGGACGGCGATTATTGTTTTTGTGGATTTGTCGCTGGTAGATATGCGAACGGTCTGAATGCGACCTGCGCATGGGCACATCAGGCGGGCGGCATGCGCCTGCGCATCAGGGTCAGCGGCCGATTTGGGCCTGTCGCTCCGGGTAACCGACCCGGGTCATCGGCTTGGCGCCGAGGGGCGACGGAAAGCACGGCTGACCGACTTGAAACGCAAAGGCTTCGATCAGCGACGTCTGCTCGCTTTCATCGAGGCCCAGTTGGCCGGTGTGCTGATCGACCAACTCCAGTTGCCAGGCCATCAGGGTGAAGCAGTCCTGCAGGGCGCCCAGCGCCTCGGCGTGCAGGTTCACCTGTTCCAGCGCCTGGTTGAGCAGCCGGTGAAGGGTCAACGAAAACTCGGAGATCGCCTTGAGCGCCAGGTCGTTGGCCTTGTGCGCCAGCTTGAGGAGCGTGCCGAGCATGCAGTCGATGGCGTCCCGGTCGTTGCTGATCAGTTGCAGATGGCTGAGGCATTCTTCGGACTTGGCCAGGAGCGTTTCGGCTTCGACAAGAAATTCGGGGAACCGCTGCGCCCACTCTTTACGGTCGATCGGCATGCTTATCTCCGCAACGTCGTGTCGGATGAGCGAATGTCGTGTGTGCCGCCGATCATGCACCGTCGAGTGGCCGCACCCCGGTGCGCCCGGGCAGGGGCTGGGGACTTTGGGAGGGTGGTGAACCACTGACCTGCGATCGCACACAAAAGCCTGACTCCGTTCATGCAATGAGAATGGCGTCACATTAATGGCTATTGGATACTGCGAACATCAGGTTGGGCCTGATTGTTACTAGGGGATTCCCTTAGGCACGGGAACCTGGCGCGAAAATCGAGGTCGCGCCGGTGGGAGTTCAGCAGATGAAAACACGGGGCCAGTAAACCATGATGTTAATGTGACATCAATGCTTTGACGTGGCATTTTGCAGTCTTGCGGCCGGGGATCAAGATCCGGCCCGTGCAGCCGATAACCCCTTTTAGTGAATTCATCAGAACAAGCCCAGGAGTCATTGATGGCCGGCATTCTCGACACGGTAGACCAACGCACGCAACTGGTGGGTGAGAATCGCCTGGAAATTCTCATGTTTCGGCTGGCCGGGCGCCAACTGTTCGCGATCAACGTATTCAAGGTGCAGGAAGTCCTGCAACTGCCCAAGCTGACCCTGATGCCCCAGCGTCACCCGTTCGTCTGCGGCGTGGTCAACCTGCGCGGCCAGACTCTGCCGGTGATCGACCTGTCCCAGGCCATCGGCATGCGCCCGCTGGTGCCGGGCCCGAACAGCACCATCATCGTCACCGAATACAACCGTTCGGTGCAGGCGTTCCTGGTGGGCGGCGTGGACCGCATCGTCAACATGAACTGGGAAGCCATCCTGCCGCCGCCGACCAGCGCCGGCCGCCAGCATTACCTGACCGCGATCAGCAAGGTCGACGATCAACTGGTGGAAATCATCGACGTCGAAAAGGTGCTGGCCGAAATCGTGCCGTACAACGCCAAAGTGTCGCGGGACAAGCTTGACGATCCGGTGCTGGAGCGTGCCCGGGGCCGCGAAGTGCTGCTGGTGGACGACTCAAACGTCGCCCTGTCGCAGCTGCGCGACACCCTCGGCCAGCTGGGCGTGAAGATGCACATCGCCAGCGACGGCCTCAAGGCCCTGAACCTGCTCAAGTCCTGGGCCGACAGCGGCGCGAACATGACCGACAAACTGCTGATGGTCTTCACCGACGCGGAAATGCCGGAAATGGACGGCTACCGCCTGACCACCGAAATCCGCAACGACCCGCGCCTGCGTGGCCTGTATGTGGTGCTGCACACCTCGCTGTCCGGCAGCTTCAACGACTCGATGGTGAAGAAGGTGGGCTGCGACAACTTCCTCTCCAAGTTCCAGCCGGACAAGCTGGTCGACGTGGTGCGCCAACGGCTGATGCTCGACGAAGTGCCGGCCTGATCACGGGCGGGTTCTGCGTCGCCGCATTGGGGCTTTGATTCAACGGCCGGCTCGTATAGGGTGGCGTTCTTTACCCTCCAGGGAGTTGGCCATGCTGCGTCTGAGCGCGCTTTACCGTTACCCGTTGAAATCCGGCAAGGCCGAGGTCCTGCAAGGGATCGGCCTGGACAAGCTGGGGCTTGAAGGGGACCGACGCTGGATGCTGGTGGACGAGCCCAGCGGGCGTTTCCTCACCCAGCGCGCCGAAGCGAAGATGAGCCAGCTGTCGGCGCTGTGGAATCCCGCAGGCGGGCTGACCCTCAGCGCTGCGGGCCACGGGGCCATCGATGTCGCGGTGCCCGGCGACGCGGCCGAGCTGCGCGGCGTGACCATCTGGCGCGACACCCTGCGCGTGCCGGATGCCGGCGACGAGGCGGCCCGGTGGGTCAGCGACTTCATCGGCAAACCGACGCGGCTGGTGCAGGTGCCCCTGGATCGCGCCCGCATCACCCAGGCCGGTTACGGCAAGGATGATGACCAGGTGGCGTTCGCCGACGGCTTTCCGCTGTTGCTGATCGGTGAAGCGTCCTTGCAGCATTTGTCGCAAGAGGTCGGGCGTCCCCTGGAAATGCTGCGCTTTCGGCCCAACCTGGTGATCGAAGGCAGCGAGGCCTATGCCGAGGACGGCTGGAAGCGGATCCGCATCGGTGAGGTGGAGTTGCGCGTGGTCAAGTCCTGCTCCCGCTGCATTCTGACGACGATCGATCCCAAGACCGGCGAGCGCAGCGCCGACCGCGAACCGCTGGCGACCCTGCAGAAGACCCGCGCCCAGGCCGACGGCGCGATGTTCGGGCAGAACCTGGTGAACGACGGCAACGGCCGGCTGGAAGTCGGCATGCCGGTGGAGATCCTCGAGTAACCGGTTCCTGAACAAAAATGCCCGTGTCCTTGGACACGGGCATTTTTGTTTGTGGCGCGATCCGTCGGATCAGCCGCGGTATTCGCAGAGGTAAGCGGTGTCGACGGCCACTTTCAGCTGGAACTTGCTGTTGGCCGGTACATTGAACTGGCTGCCGGCGGCGAAGGTTTCCCACTCGTTGCTGTCCGGCAGCTTGACGGTCAGCGCACCCGACACCACGTGCATGATTTCGCGCTGGGCCGTGCCGAATTCGTACTCGCCCGGAGCCATGACGCCGATGGTCGCGGGGCCTTCAGCGGTGCCGAACGCGATCGATTTGACGGTGCCGTCGAAGTACTCGTTGACTTTGAACATGGGCGATTCCTCGAAAAGGGTCAAAAAGGGCCGGCCAGTATGCACAAGGCATCCGACGCCGTCATCTGTCTAAAGCGGCAGCACCAGCGGCAGCAAACGGGCGGTGTTGCGGGCGTCTTCCAGGGCCCGGTGCTGCTGGCCGCTGAACTGCAGGCCGGCCAGTTGCAGGGCGCCGTTGAGCCCCAGGGGCCGTTCCAGGCGCCGGGCCTTGGCGAAGCGCTGCTTGAGGTTCATGTGCGGCACCTGGCTCAGGGCGCTGTCGAGCTGCAGGCGCTGCCATTCCTGGAGCAGCTGCTTGCGGTCGTAGTCGCCCCAGCTGGCCCAGCCTTCCAGGCGCGTGCGGTGCTGGCCGAGCCAGCGTTCGAAGGCCGGCCAGACCTCGCTCAAGGTCTGCGCCGAATCGATGTTGGCCTGGGTGATGTGGGTGAGTTCGCGGCAGAACGGCGTCAGCAAGGGCCGGCGCAGCGGTTTGACGAAGCGCTGGAAGTGATCGCGCTCGCGGCCGGCGCGGTCGACCAGGGTGGCGCCGATCTCGATGATCTCCATTTCCGTAACCGGCCAGCCACCCTCGTCGGTGGTGGCTTCCAGATCAATGACCAGCCAATGGGGCATCGCAGGGTTCCTGATGTGTACGTTCCGATAGTTCAGAGCGTAGCCAAACCCTGCGGATGCGCCTGGCGACTCACTCGACCTGCAACAGAACCTGACGATTCTTCACCTGATCGCCGACCTTGACCTGCACCCGCTTGAGCACGCCGTCGATGCCGGCCTTGAGCGGGTGCTCCATTTTCATCGCCTCCAGCACCACCAGCAGTTGCCCCTTGCTGACCGGGCTGCCCTCGCTGACCAGCACGTCGACGATGGCGCCGTCCATGGGTGCCTTCAGCGTGCCGGAACCGACGCTGGTCTGACTGTCGATCACCGCATGAGTTCGATCCGCCAGGCACAGGCTGCCGGCGTCGGTGAACAGCCAGAGCCGCTCGTCCTCCAGGCGATAGGCATGGCGCTGGCGCAGGCCGTCGATCTGCAGCGTCACGTGGCGTTCGTCCTGTTCGACGAGTATCGCCTGGAGGCGGCGTCCGGGCGTCTCGACCTCAAACCGGCCGCCGGGGCCGGCCAGCAGTTGCACGTTCCAGGTCTGTTCCTCCAGGCCGAGCCGGTAGCCGACCGCCACGCCCGTGTTGTTGCGCCAGTCGGCCAGCGCCGGGCGATGCGCCTGGGCGCTGCGCCGATGGAACAGCACGGTGGCGATGGCCAGTTCCTCGGCGCCCGGCGTCTGCGGCCGCAGGCAGGGGTGATCGGTGAAATGCCGGGGGATGAACCCGGTGTCGAAACGGCCGTCGATGAACTGCGGGTGCTGCAGCAGGCCGGCCAGCAGGCGCTGGTTGCTGTGCACGCCGAGCAGCACACTGTCCTGCACCGCCCGCAGCAACTTGCGCCGCGCCTCTTCCCGCGTGGCGCCATGGGCGATCAGTTTGCCGAGCATCGGGTCGTAGAAGGGGCTGATGAGCCGGTTTTCCGTCAGGCCGTGATCGATGCGCGCACCGTGCCCCAGCGCCGGCTCCCAGGCCAGGACGCGTCCGGTCTGCGGCAGAAAGCCCTGTGCCGGGTCTTCGGCATACAGGCGCACCTCCATCGCATGGCCGTCGAGCCTGACCTGGTCCTGGGTCAGCGGCAGCGGCCGGCCCTCGGCGACCGCCAATTGCCAGGCCACCAGGTCTTGTCCGGTGATGAGTTCGGTCACCGGGTGCTCGACCTGCAACCGGGTGTTCATCTCCAGAAAGTAGAAGCGCCCCTGGGCGTCGAGCAGAAACTCCACGGTGCCGGCCCCCACGTAGTCGACGGCGCGTGCGGCCTTGATCGCCGCCGCGCCCATGGCTTCGCGCAGGGCCGGGGTCATCACCGGGCAAGGGGCTTCTTCGATGACCTTCTGATGGCGGCGCTGGACCGAGCAATCGCGTTCGCCCAGGTGGATCAGGTGGCCGTGGCGGTCACCGAACACTTGAAACTCGACGTGGCGCGGCTCCACCAGCGCCTGTTCCAGGATCAGCTCGTCGCTGCCGAAGGCGTTGAGCGCTTCGGAGCGGGCGGTGCGCAGTTGCGCGGGCAGCGCTTGCGCGTCCTCCACCAGGCGCATGCCGCGTCCGCCGCCGCCGGCGCTGGCCTTGATCATCAGCGGATAGCCGATGCGCTCGGCTTCGCGCAGCAGCGTGGCGTCGTCCTGTTCCGCGCCTTGGTAGCCGGCGACGCAGGGGACGCCGGCGGCGAGCATGGCGATTTTCGAGCGGCGCTTGCTGCCCATCAGTTCGATGGCGTCGGCGTCCGGGCCGATGAAGGTCAGGCCGGCCTGTTCGCAGGCCCGGGCGAAGTCGGCGTTCTCCGAAAGGAAGCCGTAGCCGGGATGCACCGCATCGGCGCCGCTGCGCCGGGCCGCGTCGAGGATCGCGGCGATGTTCAGGTAAGACTGCTGCACCGGCGCAGGACCGATGTGCACGGCCTGGTCGGCCATCTGCACATGCAGGGCGTCGGCGTCGGCGTCGCTGAACACCGCCACCGTGCGATAGCCGAGGGACTGGGCGGTGCGCTGGATCCGGCAGGCGATCTCGCCGCGGTTGGCGATCAGGATCTTGTGGAGGGCGGGCATGACGGTTTTCCCTGGAATGTCGCGTTGGAAGGGCGGGCCTCATCGCAAGCAGGCGCGCTCCCACATGGGTTTGCGGTGCAGGTCGGCACGGCGGGAGCGTGGTTCAAGTCGCCCACTTCGGCTTGCGCTTTTGCAGGAAGGCCAGCGTGCCTTCGGTGCCTTCGGCGCCGGTCACCGCCTCGCTGAACCATTGCGCCGCTTCGTCCAGCAGTTCGGCGCCAGGTTGCCCGGCGCTGGCCAGCAATAGTTTTTTGGTCATGGCGTTCGCTTCCGGAGCGCAGCACAGGACATGCTCGAGCACTTCATCCAGGCGCTCGGCCAGGGCTTGCGGATCCTGCTCGACGAAGTGCACCAGCCCCATGCGCCGGGCCTGGTGGCCGTCGAAGCGGGCGGCGGTCAGGGCCAGGCGCCGGGTTTCGGTGAGGCCGATGCGCTGCACCACGAACGGTGCGATCTGCGCCGGCAGCAGGCCGAGGCTGGTTTCCGGCAGGCCGAACTGGGCCTGATGGTCGGCCATGGCGATGTCGCTGACGCAAGCCAGGCCGAAACCGCCGCCCAGCACGGCGCCTTGCAGGACGGTGATCAGCACTTGCGGCACGTGCTGCGCCTCTTGCAGCAGGGCGCCGAACGCACGGTTCAGGTCGCGGTAGGCTTGGCCGCCTTGTGCGCGGGCGTTGGCCATGTCCTTGATGTCGCCGCCGGCGCAGAAATGGCCGCCGGCGCCGCTGAGCACGATCGCCCGCACGCTGCGGTCGTCCCGCACCGCCGCCAGTGCGGCGCGCAGTTCGGCGACCATCTGCAGGCTCATGGCATTGCGGCTGTCGGGGCGGTTGAGGGTGATGTGCAGCACGCCGTTGTGCGGCTCCAGCAGCAGCGTCGCGCAATCGGGCAGGGCGCTCATGGGCGTTTCCCCGGCAGGATGCCCATCAGCTTGCAGATGATCCCCAGCATGATCTCGTCGGCGCCGCCGCCGATCGACACCAGCCGCACGTCGCGGTAGGCGCGGGCCACCGGGTTGTCCCACATGTAGCCCATGCCGCCCCAGTACTGCAGGCAGCTGTCGCTGACCTCGCGCCCGAGGCGCCCGGCCTTGAGCTTGGCCATCGACGCCAGGCGGGTGACGTCCTGACCTTTCACGTACTGTTCGGTGGCCTGGTAGACCAGTGCCCGCAGGCATTCGATTTCGGTCTGCAGCTCAGCGAGGCGGAAGTGGATCACCTGGTTGTCGATCAGCGCGTTGCCGAAGGTCTTGCGTTCCTTGCAGTACTCGATGGTGCTGTCGACGCAATACTCCAGCCCCTTGATCATGTTCGCCGCGCCGAACAGGCGTTCTTCCTGGAACTGCAGCATCTGCATCATGAACCCGGCGCCTTCGTGGCCGATGCGGTTGCGCTGCGGCACGCGCACGTCGTCGAAGAACACCTGGGCGGTCTCCGAGCTGCGCATGCCGAGCTTGTCCAGGTGCGGGCTGAGGCTGATGCCGGGCGTGTCCATCGGCACCATGATCAGGGATTTGTTGACGTGGGGCTTGTCGTCCGAGGTGTTGGCCAGCAGGCAGATGAAATCGGCGCTCGGCGAGTTGGTGATCCACATCTTGCTGCCGTTGATCACGTAGTCGTCGCCGTCCTTGCGGGCGGTGGTCTTGAGCCCGGCGACGTCGGAGCCGGCGCCGACCTCCGAGACGCCGATGCAGCCCACCTGTTCGCCGCTGATGGCCGGGCGCAGGAACTGCTCGCGCAGCTCATCGGAGCCGAAGCGGGCCAGGGCCGGGGTGCACATGTCGGTCTGCACGCCGATGGACATCGGGATGCCGCCGCAATGGATGGTGCCGAACTCTTCGGCGGCGACGATCGAATAGCTGTAGTCCAGCCCCATGCCGCCGAACTTCTCCGGCTTGGAGATGCCCAGCAGGCCCAGCTCGCCGGCCTTGCGGAAGATCTCGTGGATCGGGAAGCGTCCGGCCCTTTCCCATTCCTCGACGTGGGGGTTGATCTCGTGTTCGACGAACTGGCGCACGGTGCGGCGCAGGGCTTCGTGTTCCGGGGTGAAGATCATTGTTGTTGTTCTCCTCAGGATCCGTTGGGGGTCAGAACCGGCTGACGCCGAAGCTGTTGGGCTGCAACGTGCGCAGATCGGCCTCGTGGCAGATGTCCAGCAGGTAGCCGAGCAGGATGCGGGTGTCGCGGGGGTCGATCAGGCCGTCGTCCCACAGGTTGGCGCTGCCGTAGAGGGCGGTGGACTGGCTGTCGAGTTTCTGCGCGGTGGCCTGTTCGAGCATGTCGAGCATTTTCGGGTCGGGCTCCAGACCGTCCTTGAGCTGCCGGGCTTCGGTGACGATGCGCAGCACCTTGCCGGCCTGGGCGCCGCCCATCACGGCGGTGCGGCTGTTGGGCCAGGCGAAGATGAAGCGCGGGTCGAGGCCGCGCCCGCACATCGCGTAGTTGCCGGCGCCGTAGGAGCCGCCGACGACCAGGGTCAGCTTCGGCACCCGCGCGTTGGCCACCGCCTGGATCAGCTTGGAACCGTGCTTGATCACCCCGCGCTGTTCCGACTCGGTGCCGACCATGAAGCCGGTGGTGTTGTGGAAGAACAGCAACGGCGTGCGGCTCTGGTCGCACAGTTGAATGAACTGCGCCGCCTTGCTTGCGCCGTCCGGGGTGATCGGGCCGTTGTTGCCGATGAAGCCGCAGGCCCGGCCCTGGATCTTCAGGTGGCCACAGACCGTTTGCGAGTCGAACTCGCCCTTGAATTCCAGGAAGCGCGATTCGTCGGCGATCCGCGCAATGATCTCGCGCACGTCATAGGGCTTCTTCGGGTCGTCCGGGATCAGCCCGAGCAGTTCGTCGATGGGGTAGAGCGGTTCCTTGTACGGCGGCGCGGGCCGCCACGGCAGGTGTTCGTTCCAGTTCAGCAGGCTGACGATCTCGCGCACCTGACGGATGCCGTCGGCGTCGTTTTCCGCCAGGTATTCGGCGGTGCCCGCCACCTGCGCGTGCATTTCGGCGCCGCCCAGTTCTTCGTCCGTGGCCACTTCGCCGGTGGCCGCCTTGAGCAGCGGAGGGCCGGCGAGAAACAGCTTGGCCTTGCCCCGCACCACCACCACGTAATCCGACAGCCCCGGCTGGTAGGCGCCGCCGGCGGTGGCCGAGCCGTGCACCACGGTGATCTGCGGCAGGCCCATGGCCGACATCCGCGCCTGGTTGGCGAAGCTGCGCGCGCCTTCGACGAAAATCTCCGCCGCATAGTTGAGGTTGGCGCCGCCGCTTTCGGCGAGGGTGATCACCGGCAGTTTGTTTTCCTGGGCGATCTGTTGCAGGCGCAGGGATTTCTTCAGGCCGGAAGGGGAGATGGTGCCGCCCTTGATCGCGCTGTTGTTGGCCACCACCAGCACCCGCACGCCGGACACCTGGCCGATCCCGGCGATCAGGCCGCCGCCGGCGGCGCTGCCGTCCTTGTCGTCATGCAGCTTGTAGCCGGCCAGGCTGGCCAGTTCGAGGAACGGCGAGCCGGGGTCGAGCAGCAGGTTGAGGCGTTCGCGGGGCAGCAACTGGCCGCGCTTGTCGAATTTCGGCTTGGCTTCGGCGGCCTTGTCCAGCAGGTTGCGTTCGAGCTGCTGCACGTGCTCGACGGCGGCCAGCATCGCGGCGCGGTTGCGGGCGAAGGCTTCGCTGTGGGGATCGAGAAGGGACTGAATGGACGGCATGGCTTATTCCTTGTCCTTGAGCACGTCGGGCAGGTAGGCGCGGTGGAAGCCGTTGAACGGTTCGCTGTGGCTTGCCTTGTGCAGCGGCCAGGCGCGGTTGCCGAGGCTGGCGGCGCCGTCGATGCGCACGGTGCTGCCGCTGATGAACGCGGCGGCCGGGCTCAACAGGAACACGATCGCTGCGCTGACCTCTGATTCGGTGCCGATGCGTTTGAGCGGCACGTGCTCGCGCAGGGTCGGGATCACGGCCTTGAACGCGCCTTCATAGGTGTCCATGCCGCTGGAGGCGATCCAGCCCGGCGCCACGGCGTTGACCCGCACGCCGGCGCAGCCCCATTCGAAGGCGGCAGTCTTGGTGAAGTTCTCCATGCCCGAGCGCGCAGCGCCCGAGTGACCCATGCCGGGCATGCCGCCCCACATGTCGGCGAGCATGTTGACGATGCTGCCGCCGTGCTTGCCCATCGACTGGTTGAACACTTCCCGGGCCATCAGGAAACCGCCGACCAGGTTGGTGCGCAGCACGGTCTCGAAGCCTTTCTGATTGATCGAGGCCAGCGGCGACGGGTACTGGCCGCCGGCGTTGTTGACCAGGCCGTGGATCGGCCCGTGCTCGCGGATGATTTCGCCGACCGTTGCCTTCACGGCTTCTTCGTCGCGGATGTCGCAGGCTTTCCAGTGTGCGCGGCCGCCGTCCTCGGTGATTTCGGCGGCGACCTTCTGCAGCTTCTCGGGCTTGCGGCCGATCAGCAGCACCGTGGCCCCGAGGGCGGCCAGCTCATGGGCCGTGCAGCGGCCGATGCCGCTGCCGCCGCCGGTGACGATGACCGTCTGGCCGTCGAACAGCCCGGCGTTGAATATCGATCGGTAAGCCATGGCGCCATCCTTTTATTCGAATTGTTCGGCGATGCTTCGCGGCACCGGGATCTGGATCTCCAGCAGTTGCTGGGCGAAGGCCTTGCCTTGCGGGTCGATCCGCAGGCTGGCCACACCGCCGCCGCCCAGGGCGTTCTCCAGCAGAAAGTTCAGGCTGTGGGTGCCAGGCAGGTACCAGCGTTCGACCCGCCCGTGGATCGGGTCGAGGACATGGCCCATCCAGTCCACCACCACCGCCGGGGTCAGCGCTTCGGCGATCCACGGCAGGTATTCGGGGCGGCGCGGCATCACGCCGATGTTGCTGTGGTCGCCCTTGTCGCCGGAGCGCGCCACGGCCAGTTTCACCAGCGGCACGCTGGCGTCGGCGCGGCCCTGGGGCTTGGGCGGTTCGTGGGGCACGGGCAGGTCGCCGCTGCTGAAGGTGTCCGGGGGTGGCAACGCGCAGGGATGGCGTTCGCCGGCGATGTCGACCTGCAGGGTGCAGGCGTCCTTGTCGATCAGGAACGAGAACAGCCGGATCAGCGGATACACCGTCGGCCGTCCGCCGACGATGCCGGTCAGCCCCGGCGCCATGCCGGTGGCGGCCTGGGCGATTTCCCGGGAGAACAGCACCAGCGCCTGCTTGTTCGGGTGGCGCACCGCGAGCTTGATCACCACTTCGCGGCTGTCGCGGCGCCGGCCGTGGGGGCCGTAGGTGGCTTCGCTGCCCAGCAATTCGACGTTGACTTCGCTGTAGGGGCCCCAGCCGCGCTGCTCCAGCATCTGCGCGGTCTTGCCGATGATCGCCTGGCTGACCCGCCGCGCCTTGTCCACCGCATCGAGGCCGGCGATCAGGCAACTGGCGGTGCAGCGGAAACCGTCCGGATACGTCGCGCTGACCTTGTACTTGCCGCTGGGCGGCAGGCCTTTGGCGCCGTGCACGCGGACGGCGTTCTTGCCTTGCTGCTGGAGTTTGACCTGGGTGAAGTCGCAGATCACATCGGGCAGCAGATAGGCCTGCGGATCGCCGATCTCGTACAGCATCTGCTCGCCCACGGTCAGCGGCGTCACCAGCCCGCCGGAGCCTTCGGGCTTGCTGACGGTGAACTGGCCGTCGGCGCCGACTTCGACGATCGGAAAGCCGATGTGCTCGTAGTCCGGCACCTCGCGCCAGTCGGTGAAGTTGCCGCCGGTGCACTGGGCGCCGCATTCGATGATGTGCCCGGCCAGGGCGGCCTGGGCCAGCCGGTCGTAGTCGTGCCACGACCAGCCGAAGCCGTGCACCAGCGCCGCGCTGACCACGGCGCTGTCGACCACCCGCCCGGTGATGACGATGTCGGCGCCCAGGCGCAGGGCCTCGACGATGCCCGGCGCGCCGAGGTAGGCGTTGGTCGAGACGCACAGGGGCGGCAGCGGGGCGCCGCTGAACATCTCGGTGATGCCTTGGGTGCCGAGCCCCTTGAACTGCGGTTGCAGGTCATCGCCCAGCAGCACGGCGATCTTCAGGTCCACGCCGGCCCGGTCGCAGGCGGCCTGCAGCGCGGCGGCGCACGCGGTGGGGTTGACCCCGCCGGCATTGCTGATGACGCGGATGCGCTGCTGCGCCAACTGCGGCAACAGCGGAGTGAGGATGTCGATGAAGTCGCCGGCGAAGCCGGCTTGGGGGTCTTTCAGGCGGGCGCCGGCCATGATGGACATGGTGATTTCGGCCAGGTAGTCGAACACCAGGTAGTCCAGGCGTCCGCCCTTGACCAGTTGCTCGGCGGCGGTCGAGGTGTCGCCCCAGAAGGCGCTGGCGCATCCGATGCGGATAGCGGTGGGCACGGTTGGCATCGTTGTCTCCGACTCAGGAACCTGCGACAGAAGTGCGTCGAGGCTACCAAGCAAGCGCTTGGTTTGTAAACAGTGGAATCATCTTCCGCCCAAGCGCTTGCTTGGGCGCGGCCGGCGGCTTAAATTGCCCGCGCAACCCTGCGTTTCCCGGCGCAGCAGACTGATCGACTGTAGGAGAGAACGGGTGGACGAGCAAAAAGCCCTGGGGGTCATGCGTGAACTGGTCGACGCAGGCCAGTTGACCGACCCGGACAGCGCCCGCGGCAAGCTGCTGCAAGTGGCGGCCCACCTGTTTCGCAACAAAGGCTACGAACGCACCACCGTGCGCGACCTGGCCGGTGCCGTGGGCATCCAGTCGGGCAGCATCTTCCATCACTTCAAGAGCAAGGACGAGATCCTGCGGGCGGTGATGGAAGAGACCATCCGCTACAACACCGCCCTGATGCGCGCCTCGCTGGCCGAGGCCGGCAACGTGCGCGAACGGGTGCTGGCGCTGATCCGCTGCGAACTCCAGTCCATCATGGGCGGCAGCGGCGAGGCCATGGCGGTGCTGGTCTATGAATGGCGTTCGCTGTCGGACGAAGGCCAGGCGCGGGTGCTGGCCCTGCGCGACATCTACGAGGCCCTCTGGCTGCAGGTGCTGGGCGAAGCCAAGGCGGCCGGGTTCATCCGCGGCGATGTGTTCGTGACCCGACGTTTTCTCACGGGGGCGTTGTCGTGGACCACTACCTGGTTCCGCGAAGGCGGCGGCCTGAGCCTGGATCAGTTGGCCGAAGAGGCCTTGATCCTGGTGCTCGAAGAGCGCTGAGCGCTTTCTATGGGGCCGGGAAACTGGCTAACTGGGCGAAAACGCCTAGTTTGAATGCAGGGAACGTTTCTTTTTCGGGGAGTGGGGTGATTTGAAGTCTTTGCCAGTTCGCAAGGCCGCCGGGTTTCTGCTCGCAGCGCTCGCGTGTTCGGTGCTGCCGGTTGAGGCGGCGCAATTGGTGCGGGTGGGCGCTGCGCACTTTCCGCCGTACACCATCCGCCCGGAGAACGGGGCCGACACCGGCCTGCTGCCGCAACTGGTCGAGGCGCTGAACCGCTTGCAGGGCGACTATCAGTTTGTCCTGGTGCCGACGTCGATTCCCCGGCGCTTCGGCGATTTCGAGCAAGGCCGGATCGACATGGCCATCTTCGAGAACCCCGAGTGGGGCTGGAAGGACATTCCCCACACCAGCGTCGACATGGGCCTGGAGGACGCCGAGATATTCGTCGCCCAGCAGGCGCCCGGGCGGCAGCAAAGCTACTTCGCCGACCTCGGCGGCAAGCGTTTGGCGCTGTACAGCGGCTACCACTACGAATTCGCCAACTTCAATGCCGACCCCAAGTACCTGGCGCAGAACTACAACGCCACGCTGACCTACTCCCACGACAGCAACCTGCTGATGGTGCTGCGCGGGCGCGCCGACATCGCGCTGGTCACCCGTTCCTACCTGAGCGATTACCTGCTGCGCAACGAGAAGGTGCGCGGCGAGCTGCTGGTGTCGCAGCGCATCGACCAGATCTACCACCACTACGCCATCCTGCGACCGGTGGCGCCGATCACCGGTGAGACCTTCGGCAAGCTGCTGCAAGGGCTGCGCGACAACGGGCAGATGCTGAAGATCTTCGATCCGTACAAGATCGCCGTGGTGCCGGTGCCTCACCCCTGACCCGCAGGTTTTTGCCTGCAGCCTAAATTTCCTGCCCCGGCTCACGTCCCATCGTTGAACTGTCGACGATTACCGTGAGCCCGACCCATGTCCAATCTGAATGATCTGGTTGCCTTGGCCTTGCCTTCGGGCAGCCAATTGATAGCCGATGCCACCGAAAGCCGTCTGAGCCTGAGCCTGGACGGACAACCCTTGATCCGCCTGCGCGTCGACATCGAGCTGCAGGGGCCGATCCGGATCGATGAGCGCTTTGCGCTGCCGCTGGGGCAAGCGTTGTGGGCGGCCTGCTATTGGCTGTTCGCCCGTGACCCGGCACGCCGGCAACTGGTCTGGCAACTGGAGCAGCCGCCGACCGAGGCCTTGCTCAGCGGCCTGCTGGTGGCCACCGAGACCGCCGGCGAATACCGCTGCGAACGCACGCTGTTCTGGCAATTGCCGCAGCCCTGGCTGGGGGCATCGATGACCGGCAGCTACCCGCAGCAGATGGTCATCAGCCAAGGCAAGCGCCATCCGCTTCGTCCGCCCAAGCCCCGCGGCGAGGTGTACCGGCGTTTCGATGCGCGCCTGGGCGCGTGGATTTCCTTGCGCACCGTGGAGATCGAACAGGATCTGGCGCGTTTCAACCGTTGGCAGAACAGCCCGCGGGTGGCCAGCTTCTGGCAGGAGGAGGGCACGCTCGAACAGCACCGCGAGTACCTGACCAAACTCGATGCCGATCCGCACACCCTGACCCTGATCGGTTGCTTCGACGATCAGCCGTTCGCCTATTTCGAGGCCTATTGGGCCAAGGAAGACCGGATCGCTCCTTTCTACGATGCGGACAACTACGACCGCGGCATCCACATGCTGGTCGGCGAGGAAAACCACCGCGGGCCGCACAAGGTGGCGAGCTGGCTGTCGGCGCTGGTGCATTACCTGTTCCTGGACGATCCGCGCACCCAGCGGGTGGTCGCCGAGCCGCGTGCCGACAACGCGAAGATGATCGGCCACATGCACAACCAGTGCTTCCACTGCGAAAAGGAATTCGATTTCCCGCACAAGCGCGCGGCGCTGATGATTCTGGGGCGTGAGCGGTTCTTCGACCGGTGTTCGTTGGCGTGAGGGGCGGGCCCGGGATTCCCGGGCCTGGTTTTGCCGCTGCCGCAGGTGAGCGAAATCCCTGCGCAAGCAACGGCTGGCGATGGCGTTTTCGGTGACGCCATCGCCGGCAGGCTGGCTCCCGCAGGGATCTTGATTGAAGGCAGATCGGCGGCCGGTGCAGCGATGCCTGGCCGCAGGCTTTCGCGGGCAGGCTTGTTCGGTCAGCCGCGGGCAGCCATGGCGGGACGGCTGCCCGACACTTTGCGACAGTGCACCAGGGCGTCGCGGATCATGAAGTTGACCAGGGTCGGCGATACGCCCAGTTCCTTGGCGATGTCCTTCTGCGGCACGCCGTGCAGGCGGTACATCTCGAAGGCGTAGCGGGTGCGGCTGGGCAGCTCGGTCAGCGCATCGGCAATGTTTTCGAGGGTCGAGAAGTTGATGTGCGAGGTTTCCGGCGAAGCGCCCTGGATGACCACGTTCAGTCCTTCCTCTTCGGGGCCGGCGTACTTCTGCTCCAGCGCTTGCTTGCGGTAGTGGTCGATGGCCAGGTTGCGCACGATCTGGAACAGATAACTCAATTGCGCCTTGATCGACGACGTGATCGGCGGCGCCGACTGCAGTCGGAAGAACGCATCCTGCACCACATCTTCGGCACGTGACCGGCAGCCGGTGATTCGGGCTGCAATCTTGACCAGGATCAGTCGGTTGTCGACGAAGGCCTGAAGTAGCGGTGAATCGCACCTGCTTGTGGATACTTGTTCCGTCATGGAAATCACCTTGCTGCCAATAGGTTAGTGGGACGCCTGGGGATGGGGCCGTCCTACACATCGAGCGACAAATTATGTTGAATGATAATGATTGTCAATTGAGAAAGAGAACTAATGATCCATGACGGTGCAAACCGAGAACTGCGACACACCGCCGCAGCGGTTGCCCCTCTCCCGGCCCCGTTGGGGGTTCCAGCCTGCCGACTAATTATTTCAAGACGTCATCCGTTCTCATTGGTGAATGGTTCCGGGCACGCAGCCCCGGCCACACAGCATTCCCATGCCTTGCGCGGTCGGCACAGACCGCGCCCTGCACGCCCTCGCCGGGCGTGACGCAGAACCCGATTCCACTAGCAAGCCGAATTCAGGCAGGAAACCTCATGACCGACGCGTTCGAACTCCCCAGCACCCTGGTCCAAGCCCTTCAGCGCCGGGCGGCCCTGACGCCGGACCGGCTGGCCTTGCGCTTTCTCGCCGAATCCCAGGAACAGGCCGTGGTGCTCAGCTATGCCGAACTCGACCGGCGTGCGCGCACGATCGCCGCGGCGCTGCAGGCCGAGGCCGGGTTCGGCGAGCGTGCGGTGCTGTTGTTTCCCAGCGGCCCGGATTACGTCGCGGCGTTCTTCGGCTGCCTGTATGCCGGCGTCATCGCCGTGCCGGCCTATCCGCCGGAGTCTGCCAAGCGCCATCACCAGGAACGCCTGCTGTCGATCATCGCCGACGCCGAGCCGCGCCTGCTGCTGACCAGCGCCGGCCTGCGCGACGCCTTGCAGCAGATCGAAGGCGCGCCGCCGCTGCTGTGCGTCGACACCCTCGACGACGCGCTGGCCGAACGCTGGGTCGAGCCGGCGTTGCCTGGCGACCACATCGCCTTCCTGCAATACACCTCCGGCTCCACCGCGCTGCCCAAGGGCGTGCAGGTCAGCCACGGCAACCTGGTGGCCAACGAATTGCTGATCCGCCACGGCTTCGGCATCGACGTGAACCCGGACGATGTGATCGTCAGCTGGCTGCCGCTGTACCACGACATGGGCCTGATCGGCGGCCTGCTGCAGCCGATCTTCAGCGGCGTGCCGTGCATCCTGATGTCGCCGGCGTATTTCCTCGGCCGTCCGCTGCGCTGGCTCGAAGCGATCAGCCAATACGGCGGCACCATCAGCGGCGGCCCGGACTTCGCCTACCGGCTGTGCAGCGAGCGGGTCAGCGAATCGGCGCTTGAGCGTCTCGACCTGAGCCGCTGGCGCGTGGCGTACTCCGGCTCCGAGCCGATCCGCCTCGACACCCTGGAGCGTTTTGCCGAGAAATTCACCGCCTGCGGCTTCAGCGAGGACAGCTTCATGGCGTCCTACGGCTTGGCCGAAGCGACCCTGTTCGTCGCCGGCACGCCGCGCGGCCAGGGCATTCCGGCCCTGCGCGTGGACGACGCGGCACTGGCGCAGAACCGCGCCGAAGCGGGAGAGGGCAGCCCGGTGATGAGCTGCGGCATCAGCCAGCCGCAGCACGCGGTGCTGATCGTCGATCCGGTCACCCTGCAAGAGCTGGCCGACAACACCGTCGGCGAAGTCTGGGCGGCCGGGCCGAGCATCGCCCACGGCTACTGGCGCAACCCCGAGGCCACCGCCAAGACCTTCGTCCAGCACGCCGGCCAGACCTGGCTGCGCACCGGCGACCTGGGCTTTTTCCGCGAGGGTGAGCTGTTCATCACCGGCCGCCTGAAAGACATGCTGATCGTGCGCGGCCACAACCTGTACCCGCAGGACATCGAGAAGACCGTCGAGAACGAAGTGGAAGTGGTGCGCAAGGGCCGCGTGGCGGCGTTCGCGGTCACCCGGAACGGCGAGGAGGGCATCGGCATCGCGGCGGAGATCAGCCGCAGCGTACAGAAAATCCTGCCGCCGGAGGCGCTGATCAAAGCGATCCGCCAGGCCGTGGCCGAGGCCTATCAGGAAGCGCCGAGCGTGGTGGTGCTGCTCAATCCGGGCGCATTGCCGAAGACCTCCAGCGGCAAGCTGCAACGCTCGGCGTGCCGTAACCGCTTGGCCGACGGCAGCCTCGACAGCTACGCGGTGTTCCCGTCCGCGACCGCAGAAGGTCAGGCACCGGTTGCCTCGGCCTCTGAACTTGAGGCGCGCATCGGCCAGATCTGGGCCGAACACTTGAATGTCAAACAGGTCAACGCCGACGACCATTTCTTCCTGCTCGGCGGCAACTCCATCGCCGCCGCCCAGGTGATCGCCAAGGTGCGCGAAGCGCTGGGCCTGGAGCTCAACCTGCGCCTGCTGTTCGAAGCCCCGACCCTGAGCGCGTTCGCCGTTGCCGTGGCGCAGCAGCAACAGGACGGCGGCAGCGCCCAGGGCGAAATCACCGCGTTGCCGCCTCACGAAGCGTTGCCGCAGTCCTTGGCGCAGAACCGTCTGTGGATCACCTGGCAACTCGACCCGCACAGCAGCGCCTACAACATTCCCGGCGGCCTGCGCCTGCGCGGCGAACTCGATGAGGACGCCCTGAGCGCCAGCTTCCAGCAACTGGTCGAGCGCCACGAATCCCTGCGCACCCGCTTCTTCGAGCGCGACGGCGTGGCCCTGCAGCAGGTGCTGCCTGCCGGCGGGTTCGAGCTGCAGCGGATCGACCTCAGCGACCTGCCGGGCGCCGAGCGCGAGGCCCGTGCGCAGCAGATCCGCGAAGACGAGGCGTGCACCCAGTTCGACCTGGAGAAGGGCCCGCTGCTGTGGGTGACCCTGATCCGCCTCGACGATGAAGACCACCTACTGCTGGTGACGCTGCACCACATCATCGCCGACGGCTGGTCGCTGAACGTGCTGATCGACGAGTTCTCGCGCCTGTACGCCGCCGCGTCCCAAGGCCAGCGGGCGGAGCTGGCGCCGCTGCCGACCCGCTACGCCGACTACGGCAGCTGGCAGCGCCAGTGGCTGGCCCAGGGCGAAGGCGAGCGGCAACTGGCCTACTGGAAAGCGCAGTTGGGAGACGAGCAACCGACCCTGGAGCTGGCCACCGACCACCCGCGCTCGGCCCGTCAGGCCGGCAGCGCCGCCCGCCATACCGTGCGGCTGAGCGTCAGCCTCAGCGAGGCGGTGCGCAACGCCGCACAGGCTCAGGCGGCGACACCGTTCATGCTGTTGCTGTCGGCGTTCCAGAGTCTGCTGCACCGCTACAGCGGCCAGCGCGACATCCGCATCGGCGTGCCCAACGCCAACCGTCCGCGCCTGGAGACCCAAGGCCTGATCGGCTTCTTCATCAACACCCAGGTGCTGCGCGCCGAAGTGGAGCCGCGCCTGCCGTTCAGCGAACTGCTGGCCCGCACCCGTGAGGCCGCGCTCGGCGCCCAGGGCCACCAGGACCTGCCGTTCGAGCAACTGCTCGAAGCCTTCCCCAAGGCCCGCGAGCAAGGCCTGTTCCAGGTCATGTTCAACCATCAGCAACGCGACCTGAGCGCACTCAAGCGCCTGCCGGGCCTGCTCGCCGAAGAGCTGCCGTGGCACAGCCGCGAGGCCAAGTTCGACCTGCAGCTGCACAGCGAGGAAGACCGCAACGGGCGTCTGACCCTGTCGTTCGACTACGCCGATGAACTGTTCGACCTCGCCACCGTCGAGCGCCTGGCGGAGCATTTCACCCGCCTGCTGGCCGATGCCTGCGAGCGCCCGCAAGCGGCCATCGGCGACCTGCAACTGCTGACGGCCCACGAACTGTCGCGCCAGGATGAGTGGAGCAGCGCGCCGTGCGCCGCCGCGCAGCAATGGCTGCCGGAGCTGCTCAACGAGCAGGTGCGGCAAACCCCGGAACGCACCGCGCTGGTGTGGGACGGCGGCAGTCTCGACCTCGCCGAGCTGCACGCCCGCGCCAACCGCCTGGCCCATTACCTGCGCGACAAGGGCGTCGGCCCGGACGTCTGCGTGGCCATCGCCGCCGAACGTTCGCCGCAACTGCTGATCGGCTTGCTTGCGATCATCAAGGCCGGCGGAGCCTACGTACCGCTGGATCCGGACTACCCCGCCGAACGCCTAGCCTACATGCTGGCCGACAGCGGCGTCGGGCTGCTGCTGACCCAGGCCGCGTTGCTCGACCGCCTGCCGGCCTGCGACGGCGTCAGCGTCATCGCCATGGACAGCCTGCACCTGGACACTTGGCCGAGCCAGGCGCCGGGCCTGCACCTGCACGGCGACAACCTTGCTTACGTGATCTACACCTCCGGCTCCACCGGCCAGCCCAAAGGCGTGGGCAACACCCATGCCGCCCTGGCCGAGCGTCTGCAATGGATGCAGGCCTCTTATCAGCTGAACGACAGCGATGTGCTGATGCAGAAGGCGCCGATCAGTTTCGACGTGTCGGTGTGGGAATGCTTCTGGCCGCTGATCACCGGCGCGCGCCTGCTGATCGCCGGCCCCGGCGAGCACCGCGATCCGCACCGCATCGCCGCACTGGTGCAGCAGTACGGCGTGACCACGCTGCACTTCGTGCCGCCGCTGCTGTCGCTGTTCATCGACGAACCCCTGAGCGCCGAATGCACCAGCCTGCGCCGGGTGTTCTCCGGCGGCGAAGCGCTGCCGGCGGAACTGCGCAACCGCGTGCTGGCGCAACTGCCGGCTGCGCAACTGCACAACCGCTACGGCCCGACCGAAACCGCCATCAACGTCACCCACTGGCAGTGCAGCGAGGCCGACGGCGAGCGTTCGCCGATCGGCCGCCCGCTGGGCAACGTGATCTGCCGGGTGCTCGACAGCGACCTCAACCCGGTGCCGGCCGGGGTGCCGGGTGAGCTGTGCATCAGCGGCATCGGCCTGGCCCGCGGTTACCTCGGGCGGCCGGCGCTGACCGCCGAACGTTTCGTGACCGATCCGGTGGGCGAGCCGGGCGCGCGCCTGTACCGCACCGGCGACCGGGCACGCTGGACGAACGACGGCGTGATCGAATACCTCGGCCGCCTCGATCAGCAGGTCAAACTGCGGGGCTTCCGGGTCGAGCCGCAAGAGATCGAAGCGCGCCTGCTGGCGCAGGACGGCGTCGCCCAGGCTGCCGTGCTGGTGCGCGACACCGCCGCCGGCCCGCAACTGATCGGCTACTTCACCGCCGGCGATGCCAGCGAGGACCAGGAGGCGCAAATCGCCCGCCTGAAAACCGCCCTCGCCGCCGAACTGCCGGAATACATGGTGCCGGCGCAACTGATGCGCCTGGACGAAATGCCGCTGAGCCCCAGCGGCAAGCTCGACCGCCGTGCCTTGCCCGAGCCGCAGTGGCAGGTGCGCGAGCACGTCGAACCGGTCAGCGAACTGGAACGCCAGATCGCCGCGATCTGGCGAGAGGTGCTGGGCCTGTCGCAGGTCGGCCTGCGCGACGATTTCTTCGCCCTCGGCGGTCATTCGCTGCTGGCCACCCAAATCATTTCCCGCACCCGCCAGGCCTGCGACGTCGAACTGCCGCTGCGGGCGCTGTTCGAGCACAGCGAGCTCGGCGGTTTCGCCGAGCAGATCCGCCTGATCCAGGCCAGCGGCCGCACCAACAAGCAGCCGCCGATCGAGAAGGTCGACCGCAGCCGGCCGGTGCCGCTGTCCTATTCGCAGCAGCGCATGTGGTTCCTCTGGCAGATGGAGCCGGACAGCCCGGCGTACAACGTCGGCGGCATGGCGCGCCTGCGCGGGGTGCTGGATGTCGGGCGCTTCGAAGCGGCGCTGCAAGCGCTGATCCTGCGTCACGAAACCCTGCGCACCACGTTCCCGAGCGTCGATGGCGTGGCCCGTCAGCAGGTGCATGCCGAAACCGGCCTGCGTATGGACTGGAAGGATTTCTCCAAGCACCCGGCCGAAGTCCGCGAGCAGAAAGTCCAGCAACTGGCCGATGAAGAGGCGCACCGGCCGTTCGACCTGGAAACCGGTCCGCTGCTGCGCGCCTGCCTGGTCAAGACCGCCGAGCAGGAGCACTACTTCGTCCTGACCCTGCACCACATCGTCACCGAAGGCTGGGCGATGGACATCTTCGCCCGGGAACTCAGCGCGCTGTACGAAGCGTTCGTCGACGACCGCGACTCGCCGCTGGAACCGCTGCCGGTGCAGTACCTCGACTACAGCGTCTGGCAGCGCCAGTGGCTGGAGTCCGGCGAACGCCAGCGTCAGCTCGACTACTGGACCGCGCAGTTGGGCCGCGAACACCCGCTGCTGGAACTGCCGGGCGACCGTCCGCGGCCGCCGGTGCAGAGCCACCGGGGCGAACTGTTCCGCTTCGACCTGAGCGATGACCTGGCCGCCCGCGTGCGCGCCTTCAACGCGCAGAACGGCCTGACCCTGTTCATGACCATGACCGCCGCGCTGGCCACCTTGCTCTACCGCTACAGCGGCCAGACCGACCTGCGTATCGGTGCACCGGTGGCCAACCGCATCCGCCCGGAAAGCGAAGGGCTGATCGGCGCATTCCTCAACACCCAGGTGCTGCGCTGCCAGCTCGACGGGCGGATGACGGTGGCCGAGCTGTTCGACCATGTGCGCCACACCGTGATCGAAGGCCAGTCCCATCAGGATCTGCCGTTCGACCATCTGGTGGAAGCGTTGCAGCCACCGCGCAGCGCCGCCTACAACCCGCTGTTCCAGGTGATGTGCAACGTGCAGCGCTGGGAATTCCAGCAGACCCGCACCCTGGCCGGCATGACCGTCGAGTACCTGGTCAACGACGCACGGGCGACCAAATTCGACCTCAACCTGGAAGTCACCGACCTCGACCACCGTCTGGGCTGCTGCCTCACCTACAGCACCGACCTGTTCGATGAGCCGACCATCGCCCGCATGGCCGGGCATTGGCGCAACCTGCTGGAGGCGCTGATCGCCGACCCGCAGCGGCCCCTCAGCGAACTGCCGCTGCTGGACGCGCCGGAGCGCCAGCGCCTGCTCGACAGCCTCGGCGTCGAGGCCGGCGAGCATCGTCTCGACCAGTGCATCCATCACCTGTTCGCCGAGCAGGCGCTGGCGCGCAAAGACGCGCCGGCCCTGACCTTCGCCGGGCAGACCCTGAGCTACGCCGAGCTCGACGCCCGCGCCAACCGCCTGGCCTGGGCGCTGCGCGAGCGCGGCGTCGGCCCGCAGGTGCGGGTCGGCCTGGCGCTTGAGCGGTCGCTGGAGATGGTCATTGGCCTGCTGGCGATCCTCAAGGCCGGCGGCGCCTATGTGCCGCTGGATCCGGAATACCCGCTCGACCGCCTGCATTACATGATCGAGGACAGCGGCGTCGGCCTGCTGCTCAGCGACCGGGCGATGTTCGCCGCCCTGGGCGAGCTGCCGCCGAACGTGGCGCGCTGGTGCCTGGAGGACGACAGCGCCGCGCTGGCCGGCCAGCCGTCCGGCGAGCTGCCGTTCATCAGCCTGCCGCAGCATCAGGCGTACCTGATCTACACCTCGGGCTCCACCGGCAAGCCGAAAGGCGTGGTGGTGTCCCACGGCGAGATCGCCATGCATTGCCAGGCCGTGATCGAACGCTTCGGCATGCGCCCGGACGATTGCGAGTTGCACTTCTATTCGATCAACTTCGACGCCGCCACCGAGCGTCTGCTGGTGCCGCTGCTCAGTGGCGCCCACGTGGTGCTGCGTGCCCAAGGGCAATGGGACGCCGAGGAAATCTGCGGCCTGATCCGCGCGCACCGCATCAGCATCCTCGGCTTCACCCCAAGCTACGGCAGCCAGTTGGCGCAGTGGCTGGCGACGCAAAGCCAGACTTTGCCGGTGCGGATGATCATCACCGGCGGCGAAGCGCTGACCGGCGAGCACCTGCAACGGATCCGCGCCGCGTTCAAGCCGAGCGTGTTCTTCAACGCCTACGGCCCCACCGAAACCGTGGTCATGCCGCTGGCGAGCCTGGCGCCGGAGATGCTGGAGGAGGGCGCCGGCAGCGTGCCGATCGGCAGCGTGATCGGCGACCGCGTCGCCTACATCCTCGACGCCGACCTGGCGCTGGTGCCGCAAGGCGCGACGGGCGAGCTGTACGTCGGCGGCGCCGGCCTGGCCGTGGGTTATCACGAGCGGGCGGGCATCACGTCCGAACGCTTCGTGGCGGATCCGTTCGCCGCCGACGGCGGGCGCATGTACCGCACCGGCGACCTGGTGCGCCAGGGCGCCGACGGTCTGGTGGAGTACATGGGCCGGATCGACCATCAGGTGAAGATCCGCGGCTTCCGCATCGAACTGGGGGAAATCGAAACCCGTCTGTTGGACCACGAGGCGATCCGCGAAGCCGTGGTGCTGGCGCTGGACGCGCCGAGCGGCAAGCAACTGCTCGGCTACCTCGTCACCGACGTGGCTGAACGGGACGAGACGCATCAGGCCGCGCTGCGCGAAGCGCTCAAGGCGCACCTCAAGGCACAACTGCCGGACTACATGGTACCGACCCACCTGATCCTGCTGGCCAGCATGCCGCTGACCGCCAACGGCAAGCTCGACCGCCGCGCCTTGCCGGCACCGGACCCTGCGCTCAACCGCCAGGACTACGTGGCGCCGAGCAACGAGCTGGAGCAGACCCTGGCGCAGATCTGGTGCGAGGTTCTGAACGTTGCGCAGGTCGGCCTCAACGACAACTTCTTCGAACTGGGTGGGGACTCGATCCTGTCGATCCAGGTGGTCAGCCGTGCGCGGCAGCAGGGCATCCATTTCAGCCCGCGCGACCTGTTCCAGCACCAGACGGTGCAGACCCTGGCCGCTGTGGCCAGCCGCAGCGAAACCGTGACCGCCGAGCAAGGGCTGGTGACGGGCGAATCGCGCCTGACGCCGATCCAGCATTGGTTCTTCGACACGGAAATCACCGAGCGCCAGCACTGGAACCAGGCGTTGCTGCTGGCACCTGCCACCGCGCTGGAACCCCATCGCCTGGAGCAGGCGCTGCTGGCGGTGATCGAACAGCACGACGCCCTGCGCCTGCGCTTCACCGAAGCCCATGGCGAATGGCAGGCGAACCATCAACCGCTGACCGAGGCTGCCGTGCTGTGGCAAGTGCGCGTGCCGTCCATGGACAAGTGCGCCTCGCTGTTCGCCGACGCCCAGCGCAGCCTCGACCTGGAACACGGGCCGCTGCTGCGTGCGGTGCTGGTCGATGGGCCGGAAGGCCAGCAGCGTCTGTTCATCGCCATCCACCACCTGGTGGTCGATGGGGTGTCATGGCGCGTGCTGCTCGACGACCTGCAGACCGTGTACCGCCAGCTCGATGCCGGGCAGTCGGTGAACCTGCCGGCCAAGACCAGCGCCTTCAAGGACTGGGCGGCGCGTCTGCAGGCCTACGCCGGCAGCGAATCCCTGCGTGAGGAACTGGGCTGGTGGCAAGCGCAACTGGCAGGTCCTGTGGCCGGGCTGCCGTGCGAGAACCCCGAGGGCGGGCGCCAGAACCGTCACGGGCAAACCGTCAATGTGCAACTGGATGCCGAGCGCACCCGGCAGTTGCTGCAACAGGCGCCGAGCGCCTACCGCACCCAGGTCAACGACCTGCTGCTGACCGCGCTGGCCCGCGTGCTGTGCCGCTGGAGCGACCAGCCGTCGGCGCTCGTCCAACTGGAAGGCCACGGCCGCGAAACCCTGTTCGACGACATCGACCTGACCCGCACCGTCGGCTGGTTCACCAGTGCTTACCCGTTGCGCCTGACCCCGCACGGCATCGAAGAGGCGGCCGGCCAGGGCGCGTCGATCAAGGCGATCAAAGAGCAATTGCGTGCGGTTCCGCACAAGGGCCTGGGCTATGGCGTGCTGCGCTACCTGGCCGACGGCACCAGCCGCGACAGCATGGCGGCGCTGCCGAACGCGCCGGTCACCTTCAACTACCTCGGCCAGCTCGACCAGACCCTGGGCAACGACGCGCTGTTCCGTCCGGTGGACGAACCGGTCGGCGCCGCCCACGATCCGCAGGCCCCGCTGCCGAACGAGCTGAGCGTCGACGGCCAGGTGTCCGGCGGCGAGTTGCAGATGCGCTGGACCTTC
The DNA here is from genome assembly GCF_002113595.1 of Pseudomonas sp. B3(2017). Taxonomy (NCBI): domain Bacteria; kingdom Pseudomonadati; phylum Pseudomonadota; class Gammaproteobacteria; order Pseudomonadales; family Pseudomonadaceae; genus Pseudomonas; species Pseudomonas sp. B3(2017). The sequence continues at coordinate 31,544 of NZ_NEIU01000016.1, read as the reverse complement.
AGCGCCGAGCGCTACGATCCGCAGACCATCCAGGATCTGGCCGATGCTTACATCGGCGAGCTGCAGAGCCTGATCGGCCACTGCCTGCAAGACGGCGCGGGCGGCCTGACGCCGTCCGACTTCCCGCTGGCGCAGCTGACCCAGGCCCAGCTCGACGCGTTGCCGGTGCCGGCGGCGCAGATCGAAGACGTGTACCCGCTGACCCCGATGCAGGAGGGCATGCTGCTGCACACCCTGCTCGAACCGGGCACCGGCCTGTACTACATGCAGGACCGCTACCGCATCAACAGCGAGCTCGACCCCGAGCGCTTCGCCCAGGCGTGGCAAGCGGTGGCGGCCCGTCACGAAGCCTTGCGCGCGTCGTTCTGCTGGAACGTCGGCGAAGACATGCTGCAGGTGATCCACACCCCGGGCCGCACGCCGATCGAGTACCTGGACTGGAGCGCGGTCGCCGACGCCGAGCAGGAGCCGAAACTCCAGGCGCTGCTCAAGGCCGAGCGCGAGGCCGGGTTCGATCTGCTCAACCAGGCACCGTTCCACCTGCGCCTGATCAAGGTCGGCGCGGCGCGCTACTGGTTCATGATGAGCAACCACCACATCCTGATCGATGCCTGGTGCCGCTCGCTGCTGATGAACGATTTCTTCGAGATCTACACCGCCCTCGGTGAAGGCCGCGAGGCGCAACTGGCCGTGCCGCCGCGCTACCGCGACTACATCGGCTGGCTGCAGCGCCAGAGCCTGGCCGAAGCGCGCCAGTGGTGGCAGCAGAACCTGCAAGGGTTCGAGCGCACCACGCCGATCCCGAGCGACCGGCCGTTCCTGCGTGAGCACGCCGGCGAGAGCGGCGGCATGATCGTCGGCGACCGCTACACCCGTCTCGATGTGCAGGACGGCGCGCGTCTGCGCGAACTGGCCCAGGCCCATCAGCTGACCGTCAACACCTTCGCCCAGGCGGCGTGGGCGCTGGTGCTGCGCCGCCTGAGCGGCGACCGTGACGTGCTGTTCGGCGTCACCGTGGCCGGCCGCCCGGTGGAGATGCCGCAGATGCAGCGTACCGTGGGGCTGTTCATCAACAGCATCGCGCTGCGGGTGCAGATCCCGGCGGACGACCAGCGCTGCGGCGTGCGCCAGTGGCTCAATGGCCTGCTCGACAGCAATATGCAGCTGCGCGAGTACGAATACCTGCCGCTGGTGAACATCCAGGAGCAGAGCGAACTGCCCAAGGGCCAGCCGCTGTTCGACAGCCTGTTCGTGTTCGAGAACGCCCCGGTGGAGGTCTCGGTGCTGGATCGGGCGCAGAGCCTCAACGCCACCTCGGACTCGGGCCGCACCCACACCAACTTCCCGCTGACGGCGGTGTGCTACCCGGGCGACGACCTCGGCCTGCACCTGTCCTACGACCAGCGCTACTTCGACGAATTGACGGTCGAGCGCATGCTCGGCGAGTTCAAGCGCCTGCTGCTGGCGCTGGTGGACGGCTTCCATGGCGACATGGCCGACCTGCCGCTGCTGGGCGCCGACGAGCAGGACTTCCTGCTGCACGGCTGCAACCGGAGCGGCCACGACTATCCGCTGGAGACGAGCTACGTCGAACTGTTCGAAGCGCAGGTGGCGGCGCACCCACAGCGCATCGCCGCCAGTTGCCTCGACCAGCGCCAGAGCTACGCCGACCTGAACCTGCGCGCCAACCGTCTCGGCCACGCGCTGGTCGCGGCCGGGGTGCGGATGGATCAACCGGTGGCGCTGCTGGCCGAGCGTAGCCTCGACCTGCTGGGCATGATCATCGGCAGCTTCAAGGCCGGCGCCGGCTACCTGCCGCTGGATCCGGGCCTGCCGAGCCAGCGCCTGAGCCGCATCATCGAACTGAGCCGCACGCCGGTGCTGGTGTGCAGCGAGGCGTGCCGCGAACAGGCCCAAGCCTTGCTCGATGAGTCCGGCTGCGCCAACCGTCCGCGTCTGCTGGTGTGGGAAGAGGTTCAGGCCGGCGCGCAAGCGTCGTCCGACCCAGGCATCTACAGCGGCCCGGACAACCTGGCCTACGTGATCTACACATCGGGCTCCACCGGCCTGCCCAAAGGCGTGATGGTCGAGCAGCGCGGCATGCTCAACAACCAGTTGAGCAAGGTGCCGTACCTGAACCTGAGCGACGCCGACGTGATCGCCCAGACCGCCTCGCAGAGTTTCGACATTTCGGTCTGGCAGTTCCTCGCCGCGCCGCTGTTCGGCGCGCGGGTGGACATCGTGCCGAACACCATCGCCCACGATCCGCAAGGCTTGCTGGTGCACGTGCAGCAGCAGGGCATCACCGTGCTGGAAAGCGTGCCGTCGCTGATCCAGGGCATGCTTGCCTCGGACCGCCTGAGCCTGGACGGCCTGCGCTGGATGCTGCCGACCGGCGAGGCGATGCCGCCGGAGCTGGCGCACCAATGGCTGCTGCGTTACCCGGACATCGGTCTGGTGAACGCCTACGGTCCTGCGGAATGTTCGGACGACGTGGCGTTCTTCCGGGTCGACCTGGCCTCGACCCGCGGCAGTTACCTGCCGATCGGCACGCCGACCGACAATAACCTGCTGTACCTGCTCGACGGTGCGCTGGACCTGGTGCCGTTGGGTGCCGTGGGCGAGCTGTGCGTGGCGGGCACCGGGGTCGGCCGTGGTTACGTCAGCGATCCGCTGCGCACCGCACCGGTGTTCGTGCCGAACCCGTTCGGTGCGCCGGGCGAGCGGCTGTACCGCACCGGTGACCTGGCCCGCCGTCGCAGCGACGGTGTGCTGGAGTACGTCGGCCGGGTCGACCATCAAGTGAAGATCCGCGGCTACCGGATCGAACTGGGCGAGATCGAGGCGCGTCTGCACGAGCAGCCGGAAGTCCGCGACGGCGCGGTCGGCGTGCAGGAGGGCGCCAACGGCAAGCACCTGGTCGGTTATCTGGTGGCGGCCGATTCGGCCCTCAGCCCGGCCGAACGGCTGGAGCGGATCAAGCAGCGCCTGCGCGCCGAATTGCCGGAGTACATGGTGCCGCTGCACTGGCTGTGGCTGGACCGCCTGCCGCTCAACGCCAACGGCAAGCTCGACCGCAAGGCCTTGCCGGCGTTGGAGATCGGCCAGTTGCAGAGCCAGGACTACCTGGCGCCGCGCAGCGAACTGGAGCAGACCCTGGCCGACATCTGGGCCGAGGTGCTGAAGGTGGAGAAGGTGGGCGTACGCGACAACTTCTTCGAGCTCGGCGGCCATTCGCTGCTGGCCACGCAGATCGCCTCGCGGGTGCAGAAGGCCCTGCAACGGGACGTGCCGCTGCGGGCGATGTTCGAGTGCAGCACGGTGGCGGAGCTGGCCGAGTACATCGAAGGACTGGTGGCCAACGACATCACCGCGGACAAGGCGGACCGGCTCAATGACCTGATGGCGGAACTGGAAGGGTTTTAATCGCCGGGGCCGCGCCGGCCCCATCGCCAGCAGGCTGGCTCCCACAGGGATCTTGGGTGAGTGCAGAAATGGCGGACACCGCAAAACCTGTGGGAGCTGCGGTGCGACGACTCGGCTTGCCAGCGATGAGGCCGACACATGCAGCCTCGGTGTTGGCAGGGCGACCGCCATTGCCAGCAGGTATTGTGGCCGTCCGCTAGGCCTGCGAACGACTGAGAATCCTGTGGGAGCCAGCCTGCTGGCGATGGCGTCTGCAAAACCACCGCAAAACCGTCTTGTACATTGCCGTACATTTCCAAGGTTGACGACAACGAACCGGCAGCTCAGTCTGCCGGTTCTCTTTTTCTCGCGGAGGTGATGGATGCCCTTTTTCACGGTGGACGGACAAGCGCTGCACTACACGGATCAAGGCTCGGGCCCGGCGCTGCTCCTGGCCGGCAGCTACCTGTGGGACGAGGCCATGTGGGCGCCGCAGATCGCCGCGCTGTCGCCGCACTACCGGGTGATCGCGTTGGACCTGTGGGGCCACGGCGAGTCCGGGCGCTTGCCCGAAGGCACCGCGTCGCTGGACGACATCGCCCGCCAGGCCCTGGCGCTGCTCGATCACCTGGACATCGACCGGGTCACCCTCGCCGGCCTGTCGGTGGGCGGCATGTGGGGCGTGCGCCTGGCGCTGTCGGCGCCGCAGCGGCTCAACGGCCTGGTGCTGATGGACACCTACGTCGGCGTCGAGCCGGAGCCGACCCGTCAGTACTACTTCTCCCTGTTCAAGCAGATCGAAGAGAGCGGCGCGATTTCCGAGCAACTGCTGGACATCGTCGTGCCGATCTTCTTCCGCCCGGGCATCGACAAGGCGTCGGCGCTGTACCAGGACTTTCGCGCGAAACTGGCGGGCTACTCGCCGCAGCGCCTGCGCGAAAGCATCGTGCCGATGGGGCGCATCACCTTCGGGCGGGATGATCTGCTGCCGCGTCTGGGGGAACTGGATGCAGCGACCACGCTGGTGGTGTGCGGCGACCAGGACAAACCGCGTCCGCCGACGGAGGCACAGGAAATGGCGGAGCTGATCGGCTGCCCGTGCGTGCTGGTGCCGGAGGCGGGGCACATCTCCAATCTGGAGAACCCGGCGTTCGTGACCGAGGTGCTGTTCACGTTCCTGAGCGAGCGCAACCGCTAGGCCCGGTTTCGTGCCGCAGCCAAAACCTGTAGGAGCTTGCCTGCAAGCGATGAGGCCGGCACAGCCAGCATCACCGTCGCCTGACCCACCGCCATCGCCAGCAGGCTGGCTCCCACAAGGAATCTCGGATGTATGCGGAATCTGCGGCCGCCTCCAGAACCTGTGGGAGCGGGCTTGCCCGCGATGAGGCCGGTACAGCCGACATCTTTATCGCCTGACCCACCGCCATAGCCAGCAGGCCGGCTTCCACAGGGAATCTCGGATGTCTGCAGAACCTGTCGCCGCCAAACCTGTGGGAGCTGGCTTGCCAGCGATGAGGCCGGCACAGCCAGCATCACCGTTGCCTGACCCACCGCCATCGCCAGCAGGCTGGCTCCCACAGGAAGTCTCGGGTGAATGCAGAGCCTGCGTTCACCGCAGAACAATATGTGAACGGCGCTGCCTGCAAAAGCCGGCGTTACTTGGGCCCCAGGATCTTCGCCAGTTTGTCCGGCGCCGGCGCCCCTTGCTGTTGCTGCAGCTCGCCCTTGTCGTCCATGTAGAAGATCGCCGGGGTGGCCTGCAGCTCCAGCTCGTCCATCAGTTGCATGTTCGCCTCCAGCTTGGCCTGCACCGCCGCCGGGACGTCCTTCATTGCCTTGAGCGAGCTGCCCTTGCCGGCCTTCTCGTGGTCTTCCAGGGCCTTGGCCGGATCCTTGGCCGCCAGCAATGCGGCGGACTTGCCCGGGCTGTCCTCGCGGATGATGCCGACCATGATGTGGCGCAGCTGCACCTTGCCGGCCTTGACCCAGGGACGGGCCTGCTCCCAGAACATGTTGCAGTACGGGCAGTTCGGATCGCTGAACAGGTACACGGTGCGCGGGGCGTCCTTGTTGCCGTCCTGAATCCAGTTGCTCGCCTCGAACTTGCCCCAGATCTCCTTGGCCATCGGCGCGTAGACCAGCTTCTGCAGCGGCTCGCTGCTCAGGTCGTTGCCGTCGGCGTCGTACAGGTTGCCCAGCAGCACGTGCTTGCCGTCGGGCGTCAGGTACAGCGCCATGCCACGGTTCTGGTACTGCGCCGCATAGCCGCGCAGGCCGTCCGGGGCGTCGAAGCGGCCGACGATCTTCGCGCCCTTGGCTTCGATCTTCTTGATCGCGTCGGGCAGTTCTTCAGCGGCCTGCACGGACGGCAGATGCAGCAGGGCAGCGCCCAGGGTCAGCGTCAGCAGGTGGCGGAGGCGGGGCATGGCAGTTTCCTTGCAGAGGTGGCCGGTGCGGCGTTCGGGTTCGAATCGGGGGTGTCGAAGTTTTCCAGGGCGCGGGCCAGGCTGGCGTTCGACAGTTCGCCCAGGTGGCTGCCCAGCAGGCGCCCGTCCGGACTGTAGAACAAGGTGGTCGGCAAGGCCATGGAACCCACGGCCTGGCCCAGGCGCCCGCTGCGGTCGAACAGGACGTTGTTCAGGCTCAGGCCCTGGGTCTCAAGAAAGGTGGCCACGCTCTGCATGCTCTCGGCCTGGTTGACGAACAGGAACGTCAGATCCGGGCGCTGCTGCTGGGCGTTCTCCAGCACCGGCATTTCCCGCCGGCACGGCGGGCACCAGGTGGCCCACAGGTTGATCACCAGCGGCCCGCCCCGGTAGTCGGTCAGTTCCACGGTTTCCCCGGCGGCGTTGCGCAGGGTGATCTGCGGCAGGCGCGTGCCTTGTTCATAGATGCCCAGCGCCAAGGTCGCCAGCAGCCAGAAGCCCACGCCGCTCGCCACGCCGAAGCCCAGCGGGCGGCGCAGGCCCGGCCGGCGCCAGCCGCGGTACAGGGCGGCGAGCAGCAGCGCGATCACCCCCGGCCAGGCGAGGAAGCCGCCGTCGCGCAGGTCGATGATCTGCCAGGGATCGCTGCGGTAATGGCCCCAGTACACGGCCACGAACGCGATGCGCGCCGCCAGCAGGCCGAGCAGGAACAGGCTGAACAGCGCCGACTCGGGATTGTCCCCGCCACGCTTGGCCACCCGCCAGCCGACGAACGTCGCCAGCGCCAATGCACTGATCAGCAGCAGGTGGTTGAGCGCGATGGCAAAGGTGCCGAGGGTGAAGGTCAGCATTAACGGGCGTCTCGGGTGATGGTCCAGTGTTGCAGGAAGGCGTCGGCGCTCACTTCGCCGGTGATGCGCCGGCTGCGCCGCTCTTCGCCGTCGGCGCCGATCCACACGAAACTCGGCGGTCCCGGCACTTTGTAGCGGCCGAGCAGTTCGCGGCTGGCGGCATTGTCGGCGGTGACGTCGATCCGGAGCAAGCGCACGTCGCTCAACGCCTGCATCACCCGGGCCTGGCCGAACACCTGCTTCTCCATGACCTTGCACGACACGCACCAGTCCGCGTAGTAGTCGAGCATCACCCACTGGCCCCGGGCCTTTGCCGCATCCAGCTCACGGGCCAGGGCGGCGGGATCCTTGATGGTGGTGAAGGCGTCGTGGCTGTCGGGGGCCGCTGCACCGTCGCGTCCGGCGCTGTAGACCTGCAACGGCCGGTACGGATCGTCGCTGCCGCCGGCCGCGCCGACCACCAGCAGGCTGCCCCACAGGCCCAACAGCAGCGAACCGGCGCCGAACACATGGGCGACGCGGCCGAAGCCTTCGGACTGTTTCCAGGCGCTGTACGCGGCGATCAGCAGCAGGGCGCCGCACAGGCCCAGCCACAGCACGGGATCCAGCACCGGACGCAGCATCAGCAGCGCGGTGGCCAGGAACAGGAAACCGAACACGCCTTTGAGCAGGTTCATCCAGGCGCCGGGCTTGGGCAGGAAGCGATTGCCCACCGTCACCAGCACCAGCAGCGGCACACCGATGCCGATGCCCAGGGCGAACAGGATCAGCCCGCCGTGCACGGCGTTGCCGCTCTGGGCGATGTAGAGCAGGGCGCCGGCCAGCGGTGCGGTCATGCACGGGCCGACCAGCAGGCCGGACAACGCCCCCAGCACCCCGGCACCGATCAGGCTGCCGCCGGTGCGGCTGCGCGAGGCGTGCTCCAGCCGGTCGCGCAACGCCACCGGCAACTGCAGCTCGAAGAACCCGAACATCGGCAGCGCCAGCACCACGAAAATCGCCGCGAAGGCCCCCAGCAGCCAGGGGTTCTGCAACCACGCCTGCAGGTTCGCGCCCAGCGAGGCCGCCACCACGCCCATCGCCGCGTAGACCAGCGCCATGCAGATCACATAACTGCCGGCCAGGGCAAAACCGCGTCGCGGGGTGGCGCCGCTGCCGACGATCATGCCCGCCAGGATCGGCAGCATCGGCAGCGAGCACGGGGTGAATGCCAGCAACAGCCCGAGGCCGAAGAACACCAGCAGGCTCCAGCCCAGCGCCCGCTGCTGCAGGCCGCTGGCCAGGGCCTGATCCGGCGCCTCGGTGCCCGTGGCCGCAGTCGCCTGACCGCCGAGGTCGATGATCCGGGTCTGTGGCGGATAGCACAGGCCGGCGTCGGCGCAGCCCTGATAGCTGACCTTGATCTGGCCGCTGGCGTCGGCCGGGATCTTCAGCTCCAGGCCCTGGCGGTACACCGGTTGCTCACCGAAAAACTCGTCGCTGTGGGACTCGCCCTCGGGCAGGGCCGGTTGCCGGTCGGTGCTCAGGCCATCCAATTTCAGACGTTTCTGATACAGGTAATAGCCGTCGGTGATCTGCCAGAACAGCTGGGTTTCGCCGGATTCCAAGCGTTCGGACGTCAGCACGAACGCCTTGTCGACCGGCAGGAACTCGGGCTTGGCGTCGAACGGATTGTTGCCGGCCTGGGCCAGCGTGGAGATCAGCAACGCAAAAAAGAGAAAGAAATGACGCATGGAGGAGCCTTGTCCCTGTGCAATTGAGGTGCACAGTGGCGCGCGGCGATTAACCGATGATTAACCGCCGCGCCCTTGTCGGTGCGGCGTTCGGGGCATAATGTCGGCTTAATCGGCCGGCGGCCTAATCTGCCTTTTTCTACGGGATCCACCATGCACGTACTGGTTTGCGAAGACGACGAGTTGATCGCCAGCGGCATCGTCGCGGGGCTGACGGCCCAAGGCCTGACCGTCGAGCACGTCAACACCGCCTCCAAGGCGCGGGCGATGCTCAAGGTCGCGGAATTCGACGTGATGGTGCTGGATCTCGGCCTGCCCGACGAAGACGGCCTCAAGCTGTTGCAGCAGTTGCGCCAGCAGGGCCTGGAGATTCCGGTGCTGATCCTCACCGCGCGGGACTCGGTCACCGACCGGGTCGACGGCCTGCAGGCCGGCGCCGACGATTACCTGCTCAAGCCTTTCGACCTGCGCGAACTGTTCGCCCGCCTGCAGACCCTGTTGCGGCGGGTGGCGGGGCGCAGCGTCAATCTGATCGAGCACGGTGCGCTGACCTACGACCCGAGCAGCCGCGAAACCACCCTCGCAGGGCGGCCGGTGGACCTGTCGCGGCGCGAGCAGTCGCTGTTGCAGGCCCTGCTGCACAACCGCGGCCGGGTGCTGTCGACCGAGCAGTTGAAGGACAGCGTCTACGGGTTCAACGACGAGCTGGAAAGCAACGCGCTCAACGTGCACATCCACCACCTGCGCAGCAAACTGGGCAAAGGCATCGTGGAAACCGTGCGCGGCCTGGGCTACCGCCTGGGCCCGGCCGACGGCGGAGATTCCGACAAGTGATGAGCCTGCGCCTGCGCCTGAGCCTGACCCTCGGCGCCGCCTTCGCGCTGATCTGGGCCCTGGCCGCCGCCTGGATGCTCAGCGACCTGCGCAACCAGATGATGTTCTCTCTCGACCAGCGCCTGGTGGCGTCGGCGCGGATGGTCGCGGGGCTGCTGGAGCAATTGCCGGCGTTGCCGGGCAAGGGCGAGGGCACCCATTTCAGCGCCGAGCAACTGAACATCCCCGGCGGCATGGCCTGCCAGGTCAGTTCGTTGCGCGGCGAGATCCTCGCCCGCAGCCACAACAACCCGGAACAGGCGCTGGAAGCGCAAAAAATGGGCTTCCACGACCAGATGATCGACGGCGCGCCGTGGCGCACCTTCACCCTGGCCCGGGGCGATGTGCGGATCACCACGGCGGACCGGGTGATCGAGCGCGAGGCCCTGAACATGTCGATCCTGCTGGCGGCCTCGGTGCCGGTGGGCGTGGCGTTGCTGGGCTGCCTGTGCCTGCTGTGGCTGGGGATCGGCCAGGGGCTGACGCCGCTCAACCGCCTGCGCGAAGCCTTGATGCGGCGCAACGCCGATTCGCTGGAGCCGTTGCAGATCCAGGCCTTCCCCAGCGAACTGAAACCGCTGCTCGAAACCCAGAACCAGCTGTTCCTGCGCATCGGCAAGACCATCGAGCGCGAACGCCGCCTGACCGGCGACGCCGCCCATGAGCTGCGCAGCCCGCTGACGGCGATCAAGACCCACCTGCAAGTGGCGCGCATGACCGACGGCAGCGCCCGCGACCAGTCATTGGCCCGGGCCGAGGAGGGCGCCGACCGGCTGCACCGCACCCTGGAGCAACTGCTGTTGCTGGCCCGGGTGGAGGGCAGTCTGTCGTTCGATGACGGCGTGCAGTGCAGCGCCGAGCAAGTGGCGAAACTGGCGATCCAGGATTCGGCCAGCGACCAGCGCCAGCGGATCCGGCTGCACTTGCCGGAGCGGTTGTCGGCCGCGCCGCTGCAGATGCCGGCGGTGCTGTCCATCGCGGCCCTGCGCAACCTGCTCGACAATGCCCTGCGCCACACCCCGGCGGACGGGCCGGTGGAGCTGAGCCTGGAAACCAGCGGCAACCGCGTGCGTTTCGTGGTGCGCGACCACGGCCCCGGCATCGCCTCGGACGACCTTCAGCACCTGACCCAGCGCTTCTGGCGCAACGGCCAGAGCACCGGCTGCGGCCTGGGGCTGGCGATCGTCCAGGCGATTGTCCAGCGCTGCGCCTGCACCCTGCATTTCGACAGCCGCTCCGACGGCCTGCGCGTCGAGCTGACCATGCCGCTGCAACCGGCTTGAACCAGGCACCTTTGCGGTGCCTTGACCGACGTCATCGCCAGCAGGCTGGCTCCCGCATGGTGTTGCGCCGGGCACATCAAATGTAACGCCTGCACATTGGCGATGCGCCCGCCGCACCGCTATCGTCCTGCTCAGCCTGACTCAACGGACTGAGGAAACCGCGACATGGACGCTTCCATCTACATCTGCCCGGCCACCTTGCGCGATGCCGGCGTGATCAGCCGCATCGTCGAGCGCTCGATCCGGGTCGGTTGCGCCCTCGACCACCGCAACGACGCGCAACTGGTCGACCACTGGATCCGTCGGCAATCGCCCGAGCACATCCGCGCCTGGCTGGCCGATCCCGAGCACTACCTGAACATCGCACTGTTGCAGGACAAGCCGGTCGGGGGCGGCATGGCGGCGGCCTGCGGCGATGTCACCCTGTGCCACGTGCAGCCGGAGTGGTTCCGCCGTGGGGCCGGGCGGGCGCTGATGGGGGATCTCGAAGGCTGGCTGCGGATCCGCGGCACGCCCCGCGCGACACTGCGCAGCACCCGCGCGGGTGAAGCCTTCTACCGGCGCCTGGGCTATTGCGAGTCGGCGCCGCGCCAGCTCCACCACGGCGTGCAGGCGCTGCCGATGCACAAACGGTTGCCGTTGTCGGCCTGACCGGCGATCAAGGGTGTAAATCCTCGACGCGCTTAAGCGTTTCCAGAACAGGAAAACCTGCATGTGCGCTCCATGACCGGAACGCGCACCTGCGTGGTGTGCAGTTTTGGTCACTATCCATAGCGCATTGAGGGGTCGAGAGATGTCAGTCGCCACCAGCCAAATCGAAACATCGCCGGCCGAAACCGGCCACGAACCGGCGGAAACGCTGTACCAGTTCAACGAGTCGCCGCTGCTGGCCCGCCAGAGCCGCCAGGAGTCCAACGCCCGCAGTTACCCGCGGCGCATTCCGCTGGCGCTCAAGCGCGCCAAGGGCCTGTATGTCGAAGACGTCGAAGGCCGTCGCTTCATCGACTGCCTGGCCGGTGCCGGCACCCTGGCGCTGGGGCACAACCACCCGGTGGTGATCGAGGCGATCCAGCAGGTGCTGGCCGATGAGCTGCCGCTGCACACCCTCGACCTGACCACCCCGGTCAAGGACCGGTTCGTCCAGGACCTGTTCGGCCTGTTGCCGCAGGCATTGGCCGCGGAAGCGAAAATCCAGTTCTGCGGCCCGACCGGCACCGACGCCGTGGAAGCCGCGCTGAAACTGGTGCGCACCGCCACCGGGCGCAGCACCGTGCTGTCGTTCGCCGGCGGCTACCACGGCATGAGCCAGGGCGCGCTGAGCCTGATGGGCAGCCTGGGGCCGAAGCGGCCGCTGGGCGCGCTGCTCAGCAACGGCGTGCAGTTCATGCCGTTCCCGTACGACTACCGCTGCCCGTTCGGCCTCGGCGGCGCCGCCGGCGTGAACGCCAACCTCAGCTACCTGGAGAACCTGCTCAACGACCCCGAGGCCGGCGTGCAGTTGCCGGCGGCGGTGATCGTCGAGGCGGTGCAGGGCGAGGGCGGGGTGATCCCGGCGGACATCGAGTGGCTGCGCGGCCTGCGCCGCATCACCGAGAAGGCCGGCGTGGCGCTGATCGTCGACGAGATCCAGAGCGGTTTCGCCCGCACCGGCAAGATGTTCGCCTTCGAGCACGCCGGCATCGTGCCGGACGTGGTGGTGCTGTCCAAGGCCATCGGCGGCAGCCTGCCGCTGGCGGTGGTGGTCTACCGCGAATGGCTCGACAAATGGCAGCCGGGGGCCCACGCCGGTACGTTCCGCGGCAACCAGATGGCGATGGCCGCCGGCTCTGCGGTGATGCGTTTCCTGGTCGAGCACAAGGTCTGCGAGCATGCCGCCGCCATGGGCGAGCGTCTGAGCGAGCATTTGCGCCTGCTGCAGCGGGACTTCCCGCAGCTGGGCGACATCCGCGGCCGCGGCCTGATGCTCGGGGTCGAACTGGTCGATCCGCAGGGGGCGCCGGACGCCTTGGGCCACCCGCCGGCCTTCGCCCGCCTGGCGCCGCTGGTGCAGCGCGAATGCCTCAAGCGCGGCCTGATCCTGGAACTGGGCGGCCGCCATGGCGCGGTGGTGCGGTTCCTGCCGCCGCTGGTGATCACCGCAGCGGAAATCGACCGCGTCGCCGGGATCTTTGGCCGTGCCTTGGCCGCCGCGACCGCGGACCTGTAAATTTTTCGCCGCGCCGAACGTTCCTTCTACATACCCGGCTGCACCGTTCGTGCAGCCCACCCTTACAGCGATGGAGACACAGCATGACGTCAGTATTCGACCGCGAGGACATCCTCTTTCAGGTCGTGGTCAACCACGAAGAGCAGTACTCGATCTGGCCGGACTACAAGGCCGTGCCGCAAGGCTGGCGCACCGTGGGCAAAAGCGGCATGAAGAAAGAGTGCCTGGCCTACATCGAAGAGGTCTGGACCGACATGCGTCCGCTGAGCCTGCGCCAGAAGATGGAAGCGCAAGCGGCTGCCCAGTAAGCCGTCGGCCAAAGAAAAACCCGCTGGACCGGTGACGGTCAGCGGGTTTTTTCTTGCCTGCGGTTTTTGTCAGGAGCGGTTGGGCCTCATCGCCAGCAGGCTGGCTCCCACAAAGGTCAGGCGCCGGCAATCCCTGTGGGAGCCAGCCTGCTGGCGATGAACGATGACACGGTTGCGGATGAGGTTACGTGCCGCTCAAGCCCTTGAGCAGCAGATCCACATTGCCCTCCAGCTCGGCCACCGGATCCGCCCCGTCGGTGCCCAGCACCACCAAGCGGCTGCCCGCGTCGGCAATCGCCGCCTTCAGCGCCGGGGAAGGCTCGCGGTGATGCAGCACCACCGCCACGTCGTTGTCCTTCAGGGTGGCGGTGAGCCGTTTCAGGTCCTCCGGCGTCCACTCGGCGTCCGGCCGTGCATCCTGGCCGGCCAGCTCCAGGTTGAGGCTGCCGATCAGATACCCGAAATGGTCGCTCAGGCTCATCACGCTCAGGTTATCGGCGCTCGCCAGCCGCGCCTCGGTGTCGGCGTTGAGCTTGAGCAGACGCTGTTTCAGCGCCGCCAGGTTGGCTTCGATCTTCGGCTTGTCCTGCGGCGCCAGGCGTACCAGGTCCGCCGCCATCACATCGGCCATGCGCCCCATGTTGTTGCCCGCCAGCCACGGTTGGCTGTTCAGGCCGTCGACCTTGAGGCCCGGCTGCACGGCGATGCCGGGCAGGGCGCCGTCCACGGGCCGGGCGGCGTCGACCTCGACGATGCGGATGTTGCTGCGCCGGGCCATCGGGTACAGCGGATCATCGGCCCACAACGAGCGCACGCCGATCACCGCATCGGCGCCGGTCGCCAGCTTGCTCAGCGCCGGGGCGCCGCGACCGCTGAAGTAGGCGGTCTGGCGGCTGCCCGGCAGGTTGGCCGGTGCCGCGCGTTCCAGGCTGACGGCCGTGCCTTTGAGCAGCGTTTCGCCCAGGCCGTAGGTGATCGGCAGCGAGGCCAGCACCCGCAGCGGCCCGGTGCCGTCGGCGGCCATGACGGAGGTGGAGACCGCGCCGCACAGGGCGAGGGCCAGGGTCAGTCGTCGCAATGCAAAAGTCATTTATCCGAGGTTCCCTTTCAGGCTGGGGACGACGCCGCGCGCGACGGCGGCGAGGGCGAAGGCGAGGCCGGCGACCAGGATGATCGCGGCGCCGGACGGCACCGGCAGGTCGAACACGATGGGCGCCAGGATCCCGCACAGGGTGCTCACGGTGGCGATCAGCACCGAGCACCAGAAGAAGCCCTTGAGCGACTGGCTCAGCAGGCGCGCGGCCGCGGCCGGGATCACCAGCAGGGCGCCGACCAGGATCGCGCCGATGACCTTCACCGCCGCGACGGTGATCAGCGTCACCAGGATCACGAACAGGTAGTCCAGCGCCTTGACCGCCACCCCGCGCACCGCCGCCAGTTGCGGGTTGAAGCTGGCGAGCATGATCCGGTTGTACAGCGGCAGGGCCAGGGCCATCACCAGCGCACCGACGATGGCCAGCACCAGCAGGTCGTTGCCGTTGACCGTCAGCACCGAGCCGAACAGGACGTTCTCCAGGATGTGCACGTTGATCTTGCCGGCCAGGATCAGCAGCAGGCTGGCGCCGAGGGCCAGGGACACCGACAGGAACACGCCGATCAGGGTGTCCGGCGCCAGGCCGGTGCGGTTGCGCAGGTAATTGAGCAGGATGCCGAACAGCAGGCAGTAGCCGAACAGGCTGCCGTAAGGGCCGGTGTAGGGCTCGCCGAGCAGGATGCCGATGGCCACGCCGGTCAACGCGGCGTGGCCGACCGCTTCGGAGAAGAACGCAAAGCGCTTGACCACAACCAAGGTGCCGAGGCCGCCCAGCACCGGGCCGATCAGCAGGCCGGCGAGCAAGGCATTGACCACAAAACCATAGGCCAGCGCCTCGGGCAGATAACCGGAGGAGGCCCAGCCTTGGACCATCAGCCGAAAGGCTTCGTAACTCATTGCGCAGCGCTCCGTGGGTGGGTCGAGAACAGGGTCAGCAGGCGTTCCGGGGTCAGGGCCTGTTGCGGCGGGGCGTCGAACAGCACCCGGCGGCTGAGGCCGGTGACGTGATCGGCCAGACGGCCGACCGCTTCCAGGTCGTGCTCGATCCACAGCACGGTGATGCCGGCGGCGCGCCAGTCGCCGAGCAGGCGTTCGAACACCTGGATCCCGGCTTCGTCCAGCGCCGACATCGGCTCGTCGAGCACCAGCAGTTGCGGCGCCGGGATCAGGCCCTGGGCCAGCAGCACCCGTTGGCGTTCGCCGCCGGACAGCGCGCCCATCCGGCGCTTGCGCTTGTCCTGCATGCCGACCCGTTCCAGCGCATCGCCGATGGCCCCGGCGTAGTGCCGGCTCAGGCCGAGGAACGCCGGACGGCGCTGGCACATGGCTGCCATGAAGTCATCGACGGTCATCGGCAGGCCCCGGTCGAACTCCAGCGCCTGCGGCACGTAGCCGATGGTGCCGGGCTCGCCGGGCCACTGCAGGGTGAGCCGGCCCTGGTGGGGCATCTGGCCGAGCAGGGTCTTGATCAGCGAACTCTTGCCGCCGCCGTTGGGGCCGACCAGCGCGTGCACGCTGCCGGGCCGCACCGTGAAGGTGACGTTGTCCAGGATCGTCGTGCGCCCGAGCGTCAGGTTCACTTCGTTGAAATCCAGGGTCGGCCCCAGTGCGAGCGGGGTTGCCCGCGAAAACGCCGGATCGGCCGGCATCATCGCAGGATGACTCACCGCCTTCGCGGGCACGCCCGCTCCCACAGGGGATTCGATGTCTGTCGAACTCATGCGCCGGACTCCTGGATCGCCCGCACCACGGTGTTGAGGTTGCCGGCCATTTCTTTTTCGTACTTGTCGGCGGCGTATTCGCCGTAGGAAATGTGCGACAGCGGATAGAGCTTCACGCCGGATTCGCGCTGGATGGTGTCGACATAGGTGGAAGGGAAGTCCATCTCGGAGAAGATCACCTTCACGTCCAGTTCGCGCAGCTGGTCGATGGTCTTCTTCAACTGGCTCGGGCTCGGCTCGATGCCGTGGGCCGGTTCGACCACGGCGGTGACCTCCAGGCCGAATTCGCGCAGCAGGTAGTCGTAGGCCGCATGCACCGTGGCCACCCGCAGTTCGGCGTTGGGCGCCTGGGTCAGCTTGGCCAGGGCGTCGGCGCGCATCTGCCGCAGGCGCTTGCCGTAGGCGCGGGCGTTCTGGGTGTAGGCCTTGGCGTTGTCCGGGTCGAGCTTGCCCAGTTCCCGGGCGATGTTGTTGACCTGGGCGATGGAGGCGCTGACCGACAGGAACGTGTGCGGGTTGACCACCTTGCCGGCGCCGCGTGCGGCGACGCCGGTGGCGGCCAGCAGCGGCACGTTTTCGTTGGCTTCGATGGTCTTGATGTCCGGGGTTTCGCTGGCGGCGATCATGCGGTCGGCGAAGTCGTCATGGCCCACGCCGTTGAGCACGATCACGTCCAGCCCGCTGATGCGCTTGATGTCTTCGGCTCGGGGTTCGTAGGCATGCGGGTTGAAGCCGGCGGGAATCAGCGGCACCACGTCGGCCTTGTCGCCGACGATGTTGGCCACATAGCTGTAGTACGGGTGCAGGGTGATGCCGATGCGCAGGCGCTTGGCCGGGTCGGCGCTGGCCAGTGGGCTCAGCAGGCAGGCGCACAGGCCGGCCAGGAGCAGGCGCAGGAAGGGGCGGCGGGCAGAGGAAATGGACATGGGCAAGCGGTCTTCCGTGGAATGGAGGCGGGAGGTCAATGGCGATGCTCGCGGGTCACCCCGGCATCGTATTGCGCGACGATCTGTTTCCAGCCGGCGGCCGATAGGGCATCGTCGGAAAGATCCGTCGGCACCCCGGCGTCGGCCTGGCGGGTAAGCCAGATGTCGGGCGGGGCGTGCCCGTCGGCGTCCGTGCGCATCAGGAACGAACCGGCCACGGCAGGCGCCTGGCTTTGGCCGTAGTAGGTCGAGTCGGCCAGCAACTGCCATGCGTGACCGCCGCGGCTGACGGAGCTGGCGTCCTGGGCGAACGGCGCGAAGCCTTCGTCGGCCAGGGCCTGCGGTGTCGGCAGGGCCTGTTGTTCTTCGCGCAGCAGGCGGATTTCGTCGAGGGTGACCCGCAGGTCGGCGTAGAGGCCCTGCTCGGCGGCATTGAGGTCGCGGCGGGCATCCAGCTGATGGCCGGAAACCGGCTCGGGCTCGTGGGAGACGCCGCGCCAGGCCACCACGGAACCGGCGAGCGCCAGGATCAGCAGGCACAACAGCAGCACGTTGAGGGTTTCATGGCCGGCGCCGGCCGGGCGGACGGTTTGGGTGGTGGGTGTGGTCATGGGCTTTCGATGTCCGCCTGGTCGATTTCGACGACGTGGCCGGGGCCGGCGTCGAACAGCACGTAGAACTCGGCACCGGGCTTCTTGAAGGTCAAGGTCGAGTCGGCGCCGAGCTTGCCCGGCAGCAGGATGGTTTCGTCATAGCCGATCACGTCGAGGGTCACCCCCGGCGCTCCGCTGCCGTCGGAGAAGCCACCGGTGCATTTGATCTGTTCGGCGTCGATGGCCTTGCACTCGCACATCGGGTTGTGGGCCAGGGCGCCGGCGCTGAAGACGGCACCGAGCGCCAGCAGCGCGGCGCTCAGGCACCGGCGTGGGCGGAAAGGACGTGGGGCGCGGCTCATGGTTTGGCTC
The DNA here is from genome assembly GCF_002113595.1 of Pseudomonas sp. B3(2017). Lineage (NCBI taxonomy): Bacteria > Pseudomonadati > Pseudomonadota > Gammaproteobacteria > Pseudomonadales > Pseudomonadaceae > Pseudomonas > Pseudomonas sp. B3(2017). The sequence continues at coordinate 13,754 of NZ_NEIU01000016.1, read as the reverse complement.
CTTGTTTGTTCAGCCAGGCGAGAGTGGCGGGGGAGGCCTGGCTCAGCGGAATCGAGGCCTGGTGCATGCTGCCGTCCCAGCCTTCCATGGTGATCCACAGTTCGGCGTCGGCGCGGGTCTTGTCCGGCACCGGCAGTTGGGTGCCCATGCGGTACGGCGTACCGAAGAAGATCGAGCCGGCGGCGCGCAGGCTGCGGGGCTTGCCGATGCGCAGGTAAGTGGCCTTGACCTGATCGACGCAGGCGCTGCACAGGGCGGCGTTGAAGCCTTTGAGGTAGCCGGCCGGGCCGTCGGAGCGCGGGGCCTCGTCGCGCAGCTCGGCCAGGCGCAGGCTCCAGGGGCCGACCTGGATCTGCCCGATCTCCCGCTCGCCCAGGCCGCTGTCGCCGCGGAACAGCGCGGCGTCGGCGAAGTACTTGGGCATGAAGCCCAGCGGAATCAGGAGCAGCAGGACATTGATGTGGAAACGCCACTTGTGCCAGAACAGGCTCAGCCGGGAAGGCTGCGGTGCAGGTGTGGATCGGCTCACAGGCTGGCCTCCGACGGTTCATGGCGCGGGGCCGGTTGTGCCTTGACGCGCTGCTGCTCGTGCTCGCGCTTGAGCGCATTGGCGGTGGCCAGGGCCGTGCGTTTGGTCCAGATCAGCAGCCCGCTCAGCACCATCATGCTCAGCAGCAGGCCGAAGAAGAACCAGATCAGCTTGATCCACAGCCCGCCGAAGTCGCCGGTGTGCAGCGGGCGCATGGATTCGGTGACGAACTCAAGCGAGGTGCGGTCGGACAGCAGGCGCGTGGCCGCCACGTCGCCGCTGTAGGGGTTGAGCGTGGCGCTCTGGAACATCAGCGGGTACCAGCCGCGCCCGCCGATGTCGAGGTGGGCGTAGGCGTTGCCCGGCAGGCTGACGAAGCTGGCTTCCAGGCCGGGGATTCTCTCCCGGGCGATTTCGACGGCGCGGTCCAGGCTGATCCGTGGCGGCGGCGTGCCGTCACCGGACATCGGCACGGCTTCGCGGGCCATGGCCGGGATGATCGGTTCGCTGGAGATGGAGATCTGGTTGTCCGACAGCAGCGCCTGGATCAGGAACCAGGTGCCGGTGATGGAGATCACCGCGATGAACCAGATCGACCAGATGCCGCTCAGGCGATGGAAGTCGCCCCAGAAGATCCGTGCGCCGTGCCTGAAGCGCAGGGTCGGGCGCAGGAAGCCTTTCCAGAACCGTTTGTACACCACAAGCCCGGTCACCAGCGAAGCCAGCATCGGCAGGCCGAGGAACGACACCAGGTACCAGCCCCAGCTGAAGCCGTTGGTGAACGGCACCAGCCACCAGCCGTGCAGCGCCCGGGTGAAGGCCTTGAAGTTGAAGTCCGGCGCCGTGCCCTGGATGGCGCCGGTGTACGGGTTGACGTACACCGTCTGCACACGACCGTCGGGGTAGCTGACGTCGACGTCGAGGGCAAAGTGCGATTCGTCCGGACGGTTGATGCTTTGCACCACGGTCTGCGGTTCGGCTTTCTTGATGGCGGCGAGGATCTGGTCGTAGCTGAGCCGCGTTGCGTCGTCGGACGGCTGGCTGGCGCGCATCTGGGGGTTGGCCAGCCAGACGATTTCCTGGCTGACCACCGCCAGGGTGCCGGTGACGCAGACGATCAGGACAAAGAACCAGATCGGCAAGGCCAGCCAGCTATGCACCAGGAACCACAGTTTCGAGCGGGATTTCTTCGACATGATTGAACGTCTTGATTCAGTGGGAGGAGCGGCTGCTACGGGCTTCGCAGCAGGGGCGTCCCTGGAGGGCGCGGTCGAGGCGTTCGCCCGGGCGACCGGCCCGCATCTCTATAAGACGGATGAGCGAGGAAATTCCCGATGGGTGATATGAAAGTAAATGTTTCGCACTTCGCCGAAGCGGCATCCGCACTGTGGGAGCGAGCCTGCTCGCGATTGCCTCAAGTCAGTCGACAGCTTCATTGACGGACATACAGCAATCGCGAGCAGGCTCGCTCCTACAGGCATTCGGCAAGGAGGTCGTTCAGCCTTGCTTGAACCTCTCAATGGCCCGCTGACGGATCTGCTCTTCGGTCAGGTCTTCCTTGCGCGAGGCCAGGAACCACAGATGCCCGTAAGGATCTCGCAAGGAGCCGCTGCGGTCGCCGTAGAACTGATCCTTGACGTCCTCCACGGAGGTCGCACCGGCATCGATCGCCCGCCGGAACGACTTGTCGACGTCGGTCACATATAGATGCAGACCGACCGACACGAACTGCTCCGGACTGCTGAACGGCCCCTCTTCGCACGGGGTGCCGAGCATGATCGCGCTGTCGCCGATGCGCAGTTCGGCATGGCCGATGTTGCCGTCGGGCATGGCCAGGCGCATGACTTCGGTGGCGCCGAAGGCTTTCTTGTAGAAGTCGATGGCCTCGGCGGCTTTCTTGATGCCGAGATACGGGGTAATGCTGTGATACCCCTCAGGAATGGGTTTGACGCTCATGACGTTCTCCCTGTTCTTTCTTGTGGACGGTCAGTCTTCACCGGATGTCCGGTCGGTCAACTATAGGTCCGTGCCGGCGCCGCAGACCGGGCCGCCGACAAAGGGTCGGCGGTCATTCGGCATCGCTCGCCGACGGCGGGAAGTGCGGCCCCGGCCCCTGTTCCCCGAGCACGTCCCCGTAGTTGCGCAGCGGGCAGGCTTCCATCGACAGGCACCCGCAGCCGATGCAGCCGTTGAGGCGGTCGCGCAACAGCATCAGTTGCCCGATCCGCTCGTCCAGTTCGCGGCGCCATTGCTCCGACAGCCGTTTCCAGTCCGACGCCGTCGGCGCCCGGTTGTCCGGGAGGTTCCTCAGGGCTTCGCCGATTTCCGCCAGCGGAATGCCCAGGCGCTGCGCCACCTTGATCAACGCCACGCGCCGCAGCACTTCCCTCGGATAGCGGCGTTGGTTACCGGCATTGCGCTGGCTTTTGATCAACCCCTTGGATTCGTAAAAGTGCAGGGCCGTGACCGCCACGCCGCTGCGGGCCGCGACTTCGCCGACAGTCAGTTGCTTGTGCAGGGTGTCTGCGGTGACCATTTGAAGTTTGCCTCTTGACCTTTACTTAACTAGAGGTTTTAACCTGCACGCCTTCGAATCGCAAGATTCGCCTGACAGACGAGTGGGGACGTTATGCACGCGCCGAAAAACAGCAGCTTCACCCAATTGATCGAATTCGAGATCGACCCCGGACAACAACCTGCGCTGGTCGCCGCGTTGGCATTGCAGACCGAGCGTCTGGCCGAACGCTACGCCGGGTTCGTCAGCGCCAGCGTCCAGGCCAGCGACGACGGCCGGCGGGTGCTGGGCTTTCTGCAATGGCGCTCGCGCGAGGCCGGCGAGGCGGCGTTTCGCAGCTTCGAAAACGGCGAACAGGATTTCTGGCACCTGATCCGCACCCATCGGGCGCGCACCGTGACCTTCGGTTCGTTCCAGGTGTTGAGCAGCATTGCCCGCAGCCATGACGAAGGGCTGCATTGTCAGCTGGTCGGATAGATCGGCAGCCGGATCAAGCGTTTCGGGGGCGGTGCGGTGTGGGAAGGATCAGTCGCGGCACTGCCCGACTGATCTTGCGTACGTGCTTGAGGGACTCACCGTCAAACCTGATAGCCACTATTGAGCGCGTTGATTTCTGCGCACGCGTGCCCGGGCGTAGCCTTTGTCCATCGACAAACACCTTTCGCCAGGACGCTCCCGATGAACCGCTTACTGACTGTTTCCCTGATGCTCGCCGTCTCCGTGCTCGCCGGTTGCGCCAGCCACGTGTCGCCCGAGCTGCGCCCCTACACGGCGGAAGAAACCCGCGAACTGGCCCTCGAAGCGCTGAACCGCCGCGGCCTGTCCTTCGACGAGTACCACGCGAAGAAAGCCGAACTGCTCGGCCAGCCACAGAGGACTGTCGGCTTCGACAGCCATGGCGAAATGAGCGCTGAACGGGCCGTACAGCTTCACGGTCGTCCAAGCTGATCGATAACTGTACTGCTCGAAGTTTCACCCAACTGTCCATGGGCTGGCGCGGTGCCGTGCGATAGGGTCAACACCTGAATGACCCTCACGGAATGCCTGCCATGACCCTCTCGCTCGATCTGCTGCTGGGCTTCGCCCTGTTTGCCCTTGTCACCTCGATCACGCCGGGGCCGAACAACACCATGCTGTTGGCGTCGGGGGTGAATTTCGGCTTCAACCGCACCATCCCTCACATGCTCGGCATCACCTGCGGCTTCTTCGTGCTTGTCGTGGCGGTGGGGTTCGGCCTGGGCGCGGTGTTTCAGCGCTATCCCTTGCTGTACACGATCCTGCGGTATGTCGGCGCGGCCTACTTGCTGTACCTGGCGTGGAAAATCGCCCGCTCCGGCCCGGTCGGCGACAGCGGCGACGGCGAAGGCAAGCCGATCAGCTACCTGGGGGCGGCGGCGTTCCAGTGGGTCAACCCCAAGGCGTGGATCATGGCCATCGGCGCCATCAGCACCTACACGCCGATGCAAGGCTACTTCACCAACGTGCTGGTGATTGCCGCCGTGTTCGCCATCATCAACCTGCCGAGCGTCGGCGTGTGGGCGGCCTGCGGCACCTTGTTGCGCAACGTGCTCAAGGATCGCCGCTGGCTGCGGGCGTTCAACTGGGGGATGGCGGCGCTGCTGGTGATTTCGCTGTACCCGCTGCTGCTGGAAAGCTTTGCCTGACGCATCGCTTCAACCGCCGGCCCGATGCCTGTTAAGCTCGGCTTCAGGAGCGTTCCTACGCACTCTTAAATGAAGTTGTTCTTCTTTAACGGCATCCGATCAGGTAATGATGACGCTCTCTAACCGCGGCGCGGCCCACAAGGCTGCGCCTTGCCGTTTGCAGACACGAGCCTCCTGACCCCGGAACACGCTCTGCGAGTTTTTCTATGAACCAACGTCCGCTGTATTTCGATTACGCCGCTACCACCCCGGTGGACGAGCGGGTCATCCAGGTGATGATCGAGTGTCTGGGTTTCGACGGCAATTTCGGCAACCCGGCCTCCAGCTCCCATGCCTTCGGCCGGCAGGCCCGGCACACGGTCGAGCAGGCGCGCCTGCAGGTCGCCGAACTGGTCGGGGCCCAGGCCGGGCAGATCGTCTGGACCTCCGGCGCCACCGAATCCAACAACCTGGCCCTCAAGGGTGTGGTCCAGGCCCGGGGCGTGCCCGGCGGGCACATCATCACCAGCCAGATCGAACACAAGGCCATCCTCGACACCGCACGGCAACTGCAGGACGCCGGCATCGCCGTGACCTACCTGGTGCCGGACGCCGACGGCCTGATCACCCCGCAGGCGGTCAGCGAAGCGATGCGCGACGACACCTTTCTAGTGTCGCTGATGCTGGTCAACAACGAGCTGGGCACCGTCAACGACATCCCGGCCATCGGCGAGGTGGTGCGCGGCCGCGAGGCGCTGTTCCATGTCGATGCGGCGCAGGGCGCCGGCAAGGTCGCCATCGACCTGGCGCAATGGCCGGTGGATCTGATGTCCTTCTCGGCGCACAAGCTGTACGGCCCCAAGGGCATCGGCGCGCTGTACGTCGGCCCGCGCGCGCAGCAGCGTCTGCAGGCGCAGATCCACGGCGGCGGGCATGAAGGCGGCTTGCGCTCCGGCACCCTGGCGACCCACCAGATCGCGGCGATGGGCGCCGCCTTCGCCCTGGCGGCGCAGGTGTTCGATGAAGAGAAAAACACCATCGCTGCGCTGCGCGAGCGCCTGCTCGAACAGGTGCTGAGCCTGCCCGGCGTGCGCCTCAACGGCAGCCCGCAGCGGCGCATCCCGCACACCCTGAGCCTGACCTTCGGCGAAGGCGAGTTCAACGCCGCGACCCTGAGCCATTCGCTCGCGTTTTCCGCGACCTCGGCCTGCAACTCGGCGAGCAACACCCCGTCCCACGTGCTGTTGGCGTTGGGGCATGACGCACGCCTGGCGGGCCGCACCATCCGCCTGAGCCTCGGCCGCTTCACCACGGCCGACGACATCGACCGGGCCGTGCAACTGATCAAGGGCGCCTGCACCGGCGCTCCGGCGTTCTGGGCGACAGGACTTTCATAAAGGTGCCGGACATAACCGGCACCGGACAATAACGACGAAGTGGTTAGCAGGAGACATGATGAGTACCCAGACTTTGACCGACGGATCGGTTCCCCAGCGCCTGGCGCACACCCGTGAACTGATGCGCCGCGAAGGCATCCATGCGTTGCTGGTGCCGTCGGCCGACCCGCACTTGTCAGAGTACCTGCCGGGCTACTGGCAGGGCCGGCAATGGCTGTCGGGGTTCCACGGTTCGGTCGGTACGCTGATCGTCACCACGGACTTCGCCGGCGTCTGGGCCGACAGCCGTTATTGGGAACAGGCGACCCAAGAGCTCAACGGCAGCGGCATCGAACTGGTCAAGCTGCAGCCGGGCCAGCCGGGACCGTTGGACTGGCTGGCCGAACAGACGCCGGAAGGCGGCGTGGTGGCGGTCGATGGCGCGGTGATGGCGGTGGCGTCGGCACGGACCCTGGGCAGCAAGCTCGAGGCCCGCGGCGCCCGTCTGCGCACCGACATCGACCTGCTGGATGAAGTCTGGAGCGACCGTCCGCAACTGCCCGACGCACCGGTCTATCAGCACCTGTCGCCGCAGGCCACCGTCAGCCGTGGCGAGAAGCTCGCCCGACTGCGCGAAACCCTCAAGGAGCGCGGGGCCGATTGGCATTTCATCGCCACCCTCGACGACATCGCCTGGCTGTTCAACCTGCGCGGCGGCGATGTGTCGTTCAACCCGGTGTTCATCTCCTTTGCCTTGATCAGCCAGCAGCAGGCAACGCTGTTCGTGGCCCTGGGCAAGGTCGACGCCAACCTGCGCGCCGTGCTGGAACAGGACGGCGTGACCCTGCGCGATTACAGCGAAGTCGCCGATGCCTTGCGCGCGGTGCCGGACGGGGCGAGCCTGCTGGTGGATCCGGCGCGGGTCACCAGCGGTCTGCTGGGCAATCTCGACGGCGGTGTGACACTGGTCGAAGGCCTCAATCCGACCACGCTGGCCAAATCGCAGAAGAGCCAGGCCGATGCCGAACACATCCGCCGTGCCATGGAGCAGGACGGCGCGGCGCTGTGCGAATTCTTCGCCTGGCTGGAATCCGCCTGGGGCCGCGAGCGCATCACCGAGCTGACCATCGACGAGAAACTGACCGCCGCCCGTGCGCGTCGTCCGGACTACGTGTCGCTGAGCTTCAACACCATCGCGGCGTTCAACGCCAACGGTGCCATGCCGCACTACCACGCCACCGAGCAAGCGCATGCGGTGATCGAGGGCGACGGCCTGCTGCTGATCGACTCCGGCGGCCAGTACCTGGGCGGCACCACCGACATCACCCGGATGGTGCCGGTCGGTACGCCGAACGCCGAGCAGAAGCGTGATTGCACCCGGGTGCTCAAAGGCGTGATCGCGTTGTCGCGGGCCCACTTCCCCAAAGGCATCCAGTCGCCGCTGCTCGACGCCATCGCCCGGGCGCCGATCTGGGCCGACAACGTGGAGTACGGTCATGGCACCGGCCATGGCGTCGGTTACTTCCTCAACGTCCATGAAGGCCCGCAGGTGATCGCCTACCAGGCGGCGCCGGCACCGCAGACCGCCATGCAACCGGGGATGATCACCTCCATCGAACCGGGCACCTACCGTCCGGGACGCTGGGGCGTGCGCATCGAGAACCTGGCGATGAACGTCGAAGCAGGCAGCAGCGAGTTCGGCGAATTCCTCAAGTTCGAAACCCTGACCCTGTGCCCGATCGACACCCGCTGCCTGGAGCCGTCCTTGCTGACCGAGGACGAAAAACAGTGGTTCAACGCCTACCACGCCCAAGTGCGCAAGCGCCTGAGCCCGCTGCTCGACGGCGCGGCGCTGGCCTGGCTGAACGCCCGCACTGCGGCTATCTGATCGGCGTCAACTCGGGCGCTGTCGCCAGCGCCTGAGCCATGAAGTCGACGAATGCGTGGATCCTGGCGGACTGGCGACGGTTCGCCGGGAACACCGCGTGCATCGGCAGCGGTTGTGTGCGGTAGTCCTGCAACAGGGCGACCACCCGGCCCGCCTTCAAGTCTTCGCTGAACAGCCAGACCGGCGACAGCGCAATCCCCAACCCACCCAGCACCATTTCACGGATGGCCTCTGAGTTGTTGCTCTGGGCGTTTCCCTGGATGCGCACCTCGTGGCGCTGTCCGTCCCTTTCGTAAGTCCACAGGTTCTGGCTGCTGAGCAGGTTGAATTGCAGGCAGTTGTGCCGGCGCAGATCGGCGGGCGCAAGCGGTGCGGGATGTCGCTCCAGATAAGCCGGCGCGGCGACCGTGATGCGGTGGGTAAGGCCGATGGGGCGGGCGATCATGCCGCTGTCGCTCAATGCGCCGATTCTCAGGCTGACGTCCAGGCCTTCGCTGACCAGATCCTGGTTCTGGTCACTGAGTTGCAGATCGATCTGCACCTGCGGGTAGTGTTCCAGAAACGCCGCCAGACGCGGCGCGATCTGCAAGCGGCCGAAGCTGACGGACGAGCCGATCCGCAAGGGGCCCGCAACGGTTTCCCGGCCGGACTGAAAGCTGTGCTCGGCAGCATCCACCGCCGCCAGGATGGTTCGGCATTCGTTGTAGTAGCGCTGGCCTTCATCGGTCAGCGACAGCTTGCGCGTGCTGCGGGCGATCAGCTTGCCGCCGAGCTGGCGCTCGAGCGCGCGCAGGACTTTGCTGATGGTCGGCTGTGTGGTCTGCAGCTCACGGGCCACGGCGGAAAAACTGCCGCGTTCGATGACCCGGACGAAAATCGACATCGCGTGGAGTTTGTCCATGGGAAGCAGCGCTCATTCATGCTGTATTGGCATGGTTACTATAACGATACGGCGTCTTATCGGCATGGATTGGTTGCGAGAGGATGATTCCACTCTCTTTCAGACAGGAAATGCCGAAATGACTGACTCAATGCACATGCGCGCGCTGATGGTTGAAACCCCAAACGGTTCGCTACGCTTGGTTTCGCTGCAACGTCCCACGCCACGTCCGGGAGAAGTGCTGGTGCGGATCAAGGCCAGCGGCGTGAATCCGTTGGACCTGAAAGTCCGTGCGGGCCAAGCCGCCCATGCCCGGCAGGCGCTGCCGGCGGTGTTGGGCATCGACCTTGCCGGTGTGGTCGAGGCGGTAGGCGAAGGCGTTCTCGGCTGGGTGCCGGGTGACGAGGTGTATGCGATGGCCACGGGGATTGGTGGCGCCCAGGGCTCGTTGGCCGACTATGCAGCAGTGGACGCGCGACTGCTGGCACGCAAGCCCTCGAACCTGTCCATGCGTGAGGCGGCCGGTTTGCCGTTGGTGGTCATTACGGCGTGGGAGGGGCTGGTGGATCGCGCTCATGTGCGCGCCGGGCAAAAAGTGCTGATCCATGGGGGAGCAGGCGGGGTCGGGCATGTGGCCATTCAGCTGGCGCGGGCCTTCGGGGCGGATGTGTTCGCCACAGGTTCTGCCGGGCAGCGGTCAATCATCGAAGGGTTCGGCGCGACATTCATCGACCGACAAACCCCGGTGGAAAGTTATGTGAACGAACACACGGCGGGGGAGGGCTTTGACATCGTCTATGACACGGTGGGCGGCGAAGCGCTGGACGCCGCCTTCAAGGCCGCGCGGGTGTATCACGGGCATGTGCTGAGTTGCCTGGGATGGGGGCAGCACAGCCTGGCGCCGCTTTCGTTCCGGGGCGCAACCTATTCCGGCGTATTCACCCTGCTGCCGCTGTTGACCGGCCACGGACGTGAACATCACGGGGACATCCTGCGGCAGGTTGCGCAAATGATCGAAGCGGGGCGTCTGCGGCCGATGGTCGACCCTCGTCGGTTCACCCTGGAAACCGCCGAAGACGCCCACGGGGTGCTCGCATCGAAAGCGGCCCGTGGACGCTTGGTGATCGAACTCTAACGCAAGGCCTCTGTGACAAAGTCCAGCCGGTCCTGACCGAAGAACAGCTGGTTGCCGATGAACATGCTCGGGGCACCGAACACACCTCGCTTGACGGCGGTTTCAGTGTTGTCCTTGAGGGCAGCCTTCACGGCCTCGTCGTTGGTCAGTGCCAGCACATCCTCCGGGTTGAAACCGTGCTCGGTCAGCACGGCCGCCACCGTTGCGGGTTCGTCGAGGCAACGGCCCTCGACCCAGAGGGCGTTGAACAGGCAATCGACGAACGCTTGGAACCGCTCCGGATGGCGCAATTGCATGCCGGTGACGGCGCGCATCAGGATCAACGTGTTGATCGGGAAGTGAGGGTTGAACTTCAGCGCAACGCCGTAACGTCGGGCATAACGGTCCAGATCCTCGAACATGTAGCGTCCCTTGGCCGGAATCGTGGCCGGGGAGGCGTTGCCGGTGGCCTTGAATACGCCGCCCAGCAGCATCGGGATGTAAACCAGTTGGCTGCCGGTTTCGGCGCAGATCTTCGGCAACTGCGTGTAGGCCAGATAAGTGGCGGGGCTGCCGAGGTCGAAGTAGAACTCCACGGTTTTGCTCATGGGTGCGGCACTCCTGATTGTTGTTATGGACGTTACCAGCGTTCGCTCCAGGGGCGCAGATCCAGCTCGAATGTCCAGGCGTCCCGGGGCTGGCTGTGCAGATACCAGTAATTTTCGGCAATGTGCTCGGGGTCGAGGATCCCGTCCTGTTCCTTGGTTGCGTATTTCTCGGGGAAGTTGTCGCGGATGAAGTCGGTGCCGATGGCGCCGTCCACCACGACGTGGGCGACATGGATGTTCAAGGGGCCCAGTTCTCGGGCCATGCTTTGCGCCAAGGCCCGGATGCCGTGCTTGGCGCCCGCGAACGCGGCAAAGCCGGCGGCGCCGCGCAGGCCGGCGGTGGCGCCGGTGAATAGGATAGTGCCCCGGCGGCGGGTGACCATGCGTTTGGCCACCTCCCGGGCATTGAGGAAACCCGAGAAACAGGCCATTTCCCAGATCTTGAAATACTTGCGTGCGGTTTCGTCGAGGATGCTGCACGGCACATTGGCGCCGATGTTGAAGACAAACGCTTCAATCGGGCCCAGACGGGTCTCGATGTCCTCGACCAATGCGATCACGTCTTCTTCCTTGCGCGCATCGCAGGCAAAGCCATGGGCTTGGCCGCCTTCGGCGTGGATGGCTTCCACCAAAGGTTGCAGCTTGTCGGCGCTGCGGCGGGTGACGCAGGCCACGAACCCTTCCTTGGCGAAGCGCCTGGCAATCGCGCCGCCGGTGGCATCGCCTGCGCCGACGACCAATACGACCTTCTTGTTGTTCATGGGTATCCCCTTTATTAAACGATCGTTAAGTGAACGAACGTTATGCTAGGATCCTGGCAGCGTCAAGGCAGTCAATCGCGGAGTACGAAAATGCGTTATTCAGCCGGTCACAAGCTCGAAACCAAGGAAAAGCTGCTGCACAGCAGTGCGTTGTCGGCGAAAAGGTCTGGCTTTTCCACGGTGGGCGTCGACGGTCTGATGAAGGCGATCGGACTGAGCGGCGCGGCGTTCTACAGCCATTTCTCATCCAAGGACGCGCTGTTCGCGGCCATTGTCGAGCGTGAGCTCGGGCAAAGTCTCGAGCGGTTGGGCGGGCAGGGTACGCAGGATCGCAAGCGGCTTGAGCGTTGCCTGAAGCAGTATCTGAGCATGGCTCATGTCGAACAGCCTGAGTCCGGCTGTGCGATACCGGCATTGGGCGCGGAGATCGCGCGTTCCGAGAGCGGGGTGCGTGAGCAGGCCGAGCTGTGGATCGGCAGGCTTCAGCAGAGTTGGGCGCAGACGTTGGGAAGCGAGAGCCTGGCCTGGGCGATTCTGTCGCAATGCGTGGGCGCATTGGTGGTTGCGCGGATGCTGGCCAGCACGGACATGCAGAAGAAAGTGCTGGGCGCCAGTCATGAGGAAATCAGTCGGCGAATCGCAGCTCAATTCGCGGAGTAGGTGCCCGCTTACTTGCAGATGACGATCATGCTGCGGCTGGTATAGCCGGCGGGATTGAGGCCGAAGGGATAGTCACCGGGCTCTTCCACGGCATCCCCTGATTTTGCGATCACCTTGTAGCCTTTGGGAGCGCAGGCGTTGGCGGCGCTGGCGTAGCACTTGTCCCAGGAGGACGAGAGTCCGGAACAGTTTATGTGCAGGCCTTTCTTGCCATGCTTGACCTGGGTTTTCGTGGTGGCTGCACAACCCGCGATTGCGAGTACGGCGATCAGTATCAAAATCTGTTTCATTAACGTCCTTAATCGCGGCGCCGAGTCTGGTGCTCGATTCTGCCTGCATTCGCTCACGTTTGAAGCGTTGTGCCGTCCCTGTCTGAAAAATCCATGCCTGGCATTGGGTTACGCGCTTTAACATGGCCTAAATGCGCGCCAAATGCCAGACCTTCGTCAAATCCTGTCTCAATCTGCCGCAACGGCAGGCTTGGCTGTGCTGCCCATGGTCATGGTCGCACCGACGGAGGCCAGGATAATGCACAGAATCGCCATCCATTGTGACAACGACAGGTACTCCTGCAGGAAGAGCAGGCCGGACAACGCGCCGAACGCGGGCTCGATGCTCATCAGGGTGCCGAACGTACGGGCAGGCATGCGGGTGAGGGCAACCATCTCCAGGGTGTAGGGAAGGGCTGTGGACAGGATGGCCACGCCGATCGCCACCGGAATCAGAGAGGGGGTCAGCAGTGCTGTCCCGGCGTGGATGATTCCGATGGGGGCGACGAACAGTGCGGCGATCATGACGCCCAGCGCGGCGGTCGTCACGCCGTTGTCGGCACCGGCCTTCTGGCCGAAGAGGATGTACAGCGCCCAGCAGACGCCGGCGCCCAGGGCGTACCCGGCACCGATCAGATCGATGCCGGCCGTTGTCGCCCCGGTCGGGATCAGCAGCAGAAGTCCGGCGGCGGCCAGTGCGATCCAGAGAAAGTCGATGGCCCGGCGGGAAGCATAGATGGCGACGGCCAGCGGGCCGGTGAACTCCAAGGCGACGGCGATGCCGAGCGGTACGGTGCGTAGCGACATATAGAAGAGGAAATTCATGCCCCCCAATGCCATGCCGTAAACAATGACGGTGCGTAGGGATTGGGCCGTCAGCTTCACTCGCCAGGGACGCAGCAGCAGAACCATGATGACGCTGGCGAAAATCAGGCGCAGGGTGGTGGTGCCCTGAGCGCCGACCACGGGGAACATGCTTTTGGCGAGAGAGGCGCCGGACTGGATCGAAGCCATGGCTATGAGCAGCAGGCCGACCGGAAAGAGAATCGAGGCAAGGCTGCGGGAGTGGTCGTTCATCGCTGGGCAGTGTCCGAGTTGAAGATAGGCTTGGGTTGCGCAATATAGTGCGCATTCGCCGTGTGGGCGTCTATATGCAGCGCGGCCTTTTTAAGAATGTTGATAGAAAAGAGAAATTAACGGTTGACGGTAGATTTCAGTTCTCTATAATTTGCCCCACTTCCGGCGCAGTCGAAACGGAAAACTCCTTGAGATTCAACGAGTTACGAAGTTTTCGGCAGCGGATCGCTTCAGTTCAGCGAAGCCCGGAGGGAGTCGAAGAGGGTGGTGATGTTTGGCCCTTTCGGCGTTTCGATCATCCCGGTCGAAGGCGGAGAAAAGAGGTGTTGACAGCGGCGTGCAACGCTGTAGAATTCGCCTCCCGCTGACGAGAGATCGAAAGCGCAAGTGGTTGAAGTTGAAAAAGAAATTTTGAAAACTTCTGAAAACAACCG